>JBBRHF010000054.1:0-23298 GCA_038223055.1 Actinomycetes bacterium
GCTCGCGGTCGAGCTCGAGCGCGGCAAGACGCTCTTCATCCGCTTCCTCGCGCTGGGCGAGCACGACAGCGAGGGCTACCGCTCGCTCTACTTCGAGCTCAACGGCCAGCCGCGCGAGGTCATGGTCCGCGACCAGAGCACCGAGCCCGCCGAGGCCAAGCGCAAGGCCGATCCCGAGGAGCCCGGGGAGGTCGGGGCGCCCGTGCCGGGCATGGTCGTCTCGCTGGCGGTCGCCGAGGGCGACCATGCTGCGAAGGGCGACCTGCTGGCCTGCATAGAGGCGATGAAGATGGAGGTCGAGGTCTTCGCCGAGATGGACGGCGTCGTCGAGGAGGTCGTGGCCGACACAGGGACGCACGTCGAGGGCGGGGACCTCCTGCTCGTGCAGGCGGCCGGTGACGGTGACGGTGACGGCGGCGACGGCGCGGGCGACGGCAGTGACGGCGAGGGCGAGGGCGAGGGCGACGGCGAGGGCGAGGGCGACGGCGAGGGCGAGGGCGACGGCGACGGCGAGGGCAAGGGCGACGGCGAGGGCAAGGGCTGGTCGGCGGGTGCGGTCACGTCTGCGCACCTGTCCGATCGGGGCCGTGGCGGCGCATCTGCTCAGGGCCTGCTGAAGCCGGCCGCGGTCAAGGTCGCGAGTGCTTCCGGGGACAGGACGTAGTCGACGAACGCCTGCGCGGTGACCTTGTGCTTCGACCCGGTCAGCGGGGCGATCGGGTACGTCGTAGCCGCGTTGATGTCGGCGGGGATCTCGATGCCCGTGACCGAGGGGCCGGCCGCGCGCACGTCGGTCACGTAGACGACGCCGGCGTCGACCTCACCAAGGGTCACCTTGCTCAGCGTCGACTTGACGTCGACCTCTTCGGTGACCGGGGTGACGGTGATTCTTGCGTTGGTGAGGACCTGCTGCGCGGTCGCGCCGCACGGCACATCGGCCAGGCACAGCGCGACCTTCACGTCCTTCTTGGCCAGGTCGGCGACCTTCCTTATGCCCGCCGGGTTTTTCGGCGGAACCGCGATCTCCATCGTGTTCCCCGCAAAGTCCGTCGCCTTCGCGGCGTCTCCGCCGGCCACGACGGCGTCCATGTTCTTGGCGCTCGCCGACGCGAACACGTCCGCCGGGGCACCCTGTTCGATCTGTCCGGCCAGTCCGGAGCTGGGCCCGAAGTTGAACACGACGCTGGTGCCGGGGTGGGCCGCCTCGAACTGGCCACCGAGCTTGGTGAACGCCTCCTGCAGCGATGCGGCCGCGAACACGTTGATCGTGCCGGTCAACGATGCGGACGCGCCGCCCGACGGGGACGCGGACGACGCGCTGCCCGATGGGGAGGACGACACCGGCGAGACGCTCGTGTCGTTCGAACCTCCGCAGCCGGCCAACAGGCCGGCGGCGGCGACGAGTGCGGTGACCGGGGTAAGGACGCGGCGCACGGGCTACTCCTGGGTGAGGGCGGGGAGACGGGGAGACGGGGAGACGGGGAGACGGGGAGACGGGGAGACGGGGAGACGGGGAGACGGGGAGACGGGGAGACGGGGAGACGGGGAGACGGGGAGACGGTCAGGCTGGTGCGGGGACCTCGACGACGACGTTGGTGGACTTGACGGCGGCGACCGCGAGCACGCCGGGCTCGAGGCCGAGTTCGTCGGCGGCTTCGCGACTCATCAGCGACACGATCCGGTGCGGGCCGGCCTGGATCTCCACCTGCGCCATGACCGTGTCACGGGTGACCTTGGTGACCAGGCCGAGGAACCGGTTGCGGGCGGACTCGGAGACCACCGGCCGCGGCATCGGCCGGTCAGATGCTGCGGCGGTCGCTTCGGCCAACCGTGCTAGCGCCGGCCCCTCGATTGCCTGCCGTCCCGATTCGTCTCGGATCGTCGGCACTCGCCCGGCATCCGCCCACCGCCTGAGCGTGTCGTCGCTGACCCCGAGCAGGGCCGCCGCTTCGCTGATCCGGAACGTCTGCACGCGGTGACCCTATGCGCAGATGCCGGTGTTCGTCACCATCCAGGCCGCATCAGCGGATCATTGGCCCATTATTCACCTGGGCTGCGGTTGCAGAGACCGTGCTCCGGTGGGGGCCACAACGTAGCGTCCGACCATGCGATCCACGGCTCCTTCAACATCTACGCGGGCGAGCAGTGGTTGGGCGGGGAGAGGTTCCCGGCCCGCTGAGCGGGCAGACCGCAACCGCGACGGGATCCGATCGAGGTGGAGGTGGCGCGGACATGGAGACGCACACGAAGAGTGAGGTGCACCAGTGAGCCAGGAGACCGCCGACGCGGTCGTCGTCGGAGCCGGACCCAATGGGCTGGTCGCGGCCAACGCGCTCGCCGACGCCGGCTGGGACGTGCTGCTGCTGGAGGCCAACGCTGAGACCGGCGGCGCCGTGCGCACGGCCGAGGTCACCGTGCCCGGATTTCGCAGCGACATGTTCAGCGCCTTCTACCCGCTGGCGGCGGCCTCGCCGGTGATCCGTGGACTGCAGCTGGAGGACCACGGCCTGGCGTGGTCGCACGCGCAGACCGTGCTGACCCACGCGCTTCCCGACGGCCGGGGGGCCGCGCTGTCCCGCGACGTGTCGGTGACCGCGGCAGGGCTGGACGAGTTCTCCCGGGGGGACGGGGCGGCATGGGTGGCGCTGGCGGAGCAGTGGGCGCGGCTGCGTGACCCGCTGCTCGACGCCCTGTTCACCCCGTTCCCGCCGGTGCGCTCGATGCTGCGGCTGCTGGCGCGCGCCCGGGTGCCCGGCGCGCTCGAGCTGGCCCGGATGGCGGTCCTGCCCGTTCGCCGGATGGGCGAGGAGCTCTTCGACGGCGAAGGCGCCCGGCTGCTGCTCACCGGCAACGCCCTGCACAGCGACCTGACCCCAGACGGTGCCGGCAGCGGCGTCTTCGGGTGGCTGCTGGCGATGCTCGGGCAGGACGTCGGGTTCCCGGTGCCCACCGGCGGGGCGCAAAACCTGGCCCGGGCGCTGGAGCACCGCTTCACCGCGCATGGCGGACGGGTCCGCACCGGGACGCGGGTCGAGGCGGTGCTCGTGCGCGACGGGCGGGCGACCGGAGTGCGTACGGCGGGCGGGGACACGATCACCACCCGGCGTGGGGTGCTCGCCGACGTGGACGCTCCCACGCTCTACGGCCGGCTGGTCGGGTCCGAGCACCTGCCCGCCAAGCTGGTGCACGACCTGGGCCGGTTCCAGCGCGACTTTTCTACGATCAAGGTCAACTGGGCGCTGGGTTCGCGGGTCCCCTGGACATCGTCCAGGGCGCACGGCGCCGGCACGGTGCACCTGGGGGTCGACCACGACGGCTTCGTCGACTTCGCGGCCGACCTCACTTTGGGCCGGGTTCCGGAGCGGCCGTTCCTGCTGTTCGGGCAGATGACCACCGCCGACCCGAGCCGCTCACCGGCGGGGACCGAGTCGGCGTGGGCCTACACCCACGTCCCGAGCAGCGTTGCCTGGACCGGCGAGGCGGTCGCCGCCCACGTCGACCGGATGCAGGCTGTGGTCGAGCAGGTCGCGCCGGGGTTCGGCGACACCGTGCTGGGCCGCCAGGTGCAGTCACCGGCGGATCTCTACGCCGCTGACGCCAACCTGGTCGACGGCTCGGTCAACGGTGGCACGGCCTCGCTGCACCAGCAACTGTTCTTCCGGCCGACGCCGGGTACCGGACGACCCGAGACGCCGATCGACGGCCTGTTCCTGGCCAGCGCCTCCGCCCACCCGGGCGGGGGCGTGCACGGGGCGTGCGGCTGGAACGCCGCTCGGTCCGCGCTCGGGGCAAGCAGCCCCACCGGCGGGCTGCGGCGACGGCTCAACCGCACCGTGTGGGCGCGCCTGCTGCCCGCGGGGGATCAGCGGTGAGTCCGGCCTTCCGACATGAGCGCCAGCCGGCGCAGGACCTCGACGTTGCGCAGATGCAGCATCGCCCGGCGCGCCGGCCCGGGCACGAGCAGGCCAGGACCGGCGGTTGCGTCCTCCTTGAGGGTCAGCAGCGTGGCCGATGATCCGTGGGGCTCGAGCCGGAAGCGGACCTGGGCCTCACCGGCCGGCCAGGCCCTCGCAAGCAGCAGCAACTCAGTGCCGGGGATCATCTCCAGCACCTGGGTGTCGTCGTTGATGAGCGCGGGCCACACCCCGACGGAGTGGTGGATGCGGGACCCCGGAGCCGGCCAGTCCGCCTCGACGTCACGGATCCTCGAGGCTCCGACGACCCAGCCGGCCCAGGTCCACCCGTCGCTCAGCACCGCCCACACCGCGGCGGGTGGCGCTTCGACAATTCGTTGGGTGACCGACTGACGGGTCGGGATGCGGTGCGTCGGGACGGTGCTCTGCAGGGGGGCCATGCGACCTGGTTACCCGAGGAGGCACCGGACTAACGTCAGGTCCGCGAGTTCCGTCCCCACGCCGTACGTCGACGCCCGACCCTCGCCACCGCCACGGCGACGCCGCCCGCCGTGAGGAGACCCGCCGCCGCGCCGGCGCCGCGCAGCCAGTGCCGCCCCCATTGGCCGTGGACGCCGTCGGTGGGCAGCGGGCGCGGCAAGAACACGTTGCCCTCGTGGGCCGGTGTTGGCTCGCGGGACAGCCCGCCGGCCCGCATCAGCGGCCCGACCAGCGCGTCAAAGACTGCCGGCAGCGCCACGAACCCTGCCCGGGTCACTCCGTTGGCGAACCCGACACTAACGTTGCGACGCGGCTGGTCGACCAGCGACAAGATGGCCCTGGCCACCTTTTCCGGCGGGTCGACCGGCGGCGGTGGCCGGCCGACTCGCCCGGCGTAGTTGGCCGCTTGCCGGTAGATCGGCGTGTCGACCCCGCCAGGTGACACGACGCAGACGTGGATGTCCTTCGCGTCCCGGGTCTCCACCTGGAGCAGGCGGCCCAGCCCGCGGACGCCCCACTTCCCGACGACGTAGGACCCCATGTAGGGAGTAACCACCTGCCCGAGCAGGGACCCCACCAGCACTAGGGTCCCCGATCCCTGCCCGCGGAACGCGCCGAGCGCTGCCCGGGCCGAGTTGGCCGACCCGAGCACCGCGGTCGCGACCACCCGCTCGAACACGGCAGGCGGCACGTCCTCGAACCGGCCGTAGGCCACCACCGCGGCTGCATGCACCCACACGTCGAGCCGGCCGAAGCGTTCGAGCGCGGCGCCGGCGACAGAGGTGACCGCGCCGACGTCGAGGACGTCGGCCACCACGACGTGGGTCGCGCTGGCGCCCTCGAAGCGGCACTCGAGTTCGGCTGCCCGCAGGCCCGGCTCGCCCCGCGCCGTGAGCACCAGGACCGCGCCCCGCCGGGCGAAGGCCCGGGCGGTGGCGCGGCCGATGCCGCTGGAGGCGCCGGTGACGACGACGACCTGCGGGCCGTCAGTCGGGGTCACGGGGTGAGGATGACCTTGACGCAGAGGTCCTTCTTCTGCTGGAAGATCTCGTAGCCGTGGGTAGCCTCCTCCAGAGGCAGGAGGTGGGTCGCCAGGTTTTCGGTGCCTAGCGGGTCCGAGTCGTCCAGCACGAGCGGCAGGATGTCGTCGATCCAGCGCTTGACGTGTGCCTGACCCATCCGCAGTTGAACGCCGCGGTCGAACATCTCCATCATCGGCAGCGGGTCGACCTCGCCACCGTAGACGCCGCTGACCGACACCGTGCCACCCCTGCGTACGCCCTTCAGGGCCGCAGTGAGCGCATCGAGGCGGTCCACGGCCATCCGGTCGGTGAGCGGCTGGGCGAGGGCGTCGGGCAGCAGGCCGACGGCGGTCTGAGCGAGCTTGGCGCTCGAGGCGCCGTGCGCCTCCATTCCTACTGCGTCGATGACGGCGTCCGGGCCGCGGCCGCCCGTCGCCTCCAGGAGAGCGGCGACGATGTCCTTGACGTCGATGATGTCCAGGGGCTCGGCGCCGTAGGCCGCTGCCAGTGACAGTCGCTCGGGGACCAGGTCCACGGCGATGACGCGCTCCGCGCCGAGGTGGCGAGCGATCCGGGTGCAGAACTGGCCGACCGGTCCTAGACCGAGCACCGCAAGCGTGCCGCCGCGGGGGACGTCGGCATATGCCACGGCCTGCCAAGCGGTCGGCAGGATGTCGGACAGGTAGAGGAAGCGCTGGTCGTTGGGGCCTTCCGGCACCTTGATCGGGCCGAAGTGCGCCTGGGGCACCCGCAGGAACTCGGCCTGACCACCGGGCACCGCGCCGTACAACGACGTGTAGCCCAAGAGCGCGGCCCCCTTGCCCTGGTCGCGAACCTGCGTGGTCTCGCACTGGGCGAACAGCCCTCGGGTGCACATCCAGCACGAGCCGCAGGAGATGTTGAACGGGATAACGACCCGGTCGCCGGGCTTGATGTGGGACACCTCGGCCCCGACCTCTTCCACGATGCCCATCGGCTCGTGCCCGAGGATGTCCCCAGGGGTCAGAAAGGGGCCGAGAACCTCGTAGAGATGCAGGTCTGAACCGCAGATCGCGCTCGAGGTGATGCGCACGATCGCGTCGGTGGGCTCGTGCAGGATCGGGTCGGGAACGGTCTCGACGCGCACGTCTCGCTTGCCCTGCCAGGTCAGTGCTCGCACGGTTGTCCTTGGGGAGTGTGGGGTTGGAACCGATGTCCTTCCCGATGCGTGTCGGGCTAACCCATCGTTGGAAGGTGGCCTTAGTGCCCTATCGGCCTTCGGCGGGTTCAATTCCGGTGTCGGACGGACCGGCGGCACGCGCCTCGGCGCCGTCAGGCCGGATTAGCCGACGTCGTCGCCGCCTCCGGCGCGCCCGACGAACTCGTCCTTCGGGTCGGGCTGGACCTGGGCCGGGTCGCGCTCGACGTCATCCTCAACCGCGTTGCCCTCGACCCACCAGACCCACAGCCGCCCGCCCGGTGCGGCGCTGAGGCCGACGTACTGGATGGCGCCGGAACGCGGGAGCACGAGGCGCTTGGTCGTCCCGACCTGCTAGAGCACCAGCTGATGGGCGGAGGGGTAGCCGGAGCCGGCGGACGCCTACACGCCGCCGCCGAGGCGACCGGCCGCAGCAACGTTCTGGCCCGGGTCAACCGACGTCGGCATGCCACCGAAAGCGACGCTGGACAGCGGCGCGGTCAGGCTTGGGGTGCTCGTTGGCCAGACCTGCTGGGCGTGGATCCCGTTGAAGGCGTTGGAGCTGCTGGAGTACGACAGGGCGTAGCCCGCGCCGCTGGCGAGGTCACGCACGACGGACTCGTCCTGCGCCTCGCCGGTCGCGTCGCCCGCGGTGTCGGGTGCGGTCGCCGGGATCGTGGCGTCGATGCAGTGGTGCACGGTGACGCGGTCGGGTTGCCGGCGCCGAGCGCGACCAGCGGCTGGCCGGTGCCGTCGTCGACGGCGCCGATGCCGGTGTCGCTGTACGCGAGCGCGGTCTTGCTCAGGGAGCCGGCGCCGAGCGACAGCAGGGCGGCAGTCGCCGCGGTGAGCTGCCGGGATCGGCTGCGGGACATGGCGACCAGATGCGTATCGGGCTCGCCCTGATACACGAACGTCGAGGGTGAGCGCCGCCCTACTGCGGGGTGAGCCCGCGACGGGATGACGGTCCGCAGCAGCGCCTTCACGTCGGGATCGTGAGGCTGCGGATCCAGGGGGTCCCAGGAGGCCACAAGCCCAGAACAAGAAAGGTACGTCGATGTCGCCTTCGGCGATCTTCGCGCCGATCTGCTGGTCGCCACCCACCGGCCCGGAGAGGTAGCGAGTGACCGCCGGTCGAGCTCGTACTCCAGCATCGTGCCGGTGGTGCCGGTCGCGGACAGGCGGTGCGCACGCAACGTCTCACGGACCCGTTCGCTCCCGGTACAGCGGGAAGACGGCTGGCGCGTCGAACGCGGTGGTAGCAATGATCCTGATATGCACATCGACATCAAGGTCTCCGGTGGCGTTGTCCGCGGCAGGACAGAGGCTGAGCTCGTGGTCTTTCGCGGCATCCCCTACGCGGCGCCACCCGCACGCTTCGGTGTGCCGCGACCGGTTCAGGCCTGGGACGGCGTGCGGGAGGCAACCAGGTTCGGACCGCCACCTCCGCAATCCGGGGCCTTCGGCATGTCCGGCCTGCCCGAGTACGACGGCAGTAGCCTCGCACGAGGCGGGGTCGTGGTGGTGACCTTCAACTACCGGGTCGGGCTGGAAGGCTTCGGGTACGTGGAGGGAACGCCTGTCAACCGCGGTCTGCTGGACCAGGTCGCGGCGCTGGAGTGGGTGCAGAGCAACATCAGCGCGTTCGGCGGTGACCGGGCCGGGTCACCGCCTTCGGCCAGTCCGCGGGTGGTGGATCGGTGGCGGCGCTGCTGGCGATGCCGTCGGCGGCTGGGTTGTTCCACCGCGCGATCGCGCAAAGCGTGCCGGGCACATACTTCACCCCTGAGCTGGCCGCTGACATCACGCGAGCGTGCGCGGCGGAACTCGGCCTGCAACCTCGCGCTGTCAACTGTGGATCCCCGGCTATTGCCCGCCGCAGGCGATGCCCGCATGGCGAAGATGGGCCAGTTCGCGGGCCGCTGGGGCCGGGCGGCGAGCGCGCTGATCCCGTTCGCGCCAGTCGTGGACGGTGACGTACTGCCCACGACGCCATGGCTGGGACTGACTGGCCAGGTCGAGCTGATGGTCGGGCACACGCGTCACGAACGGCGGTTGCTCACTGCTCTGAGCGGAATGCTGGGCCAGATCACCCAGGAGCAAGCCACCGAGGCCGCGAGAATCTTTGGGCCGGATCCGCGGCGGTACCGGGAGAGCTTTCCCGACACTGAGGAACTGTACGAGGTGGTGCGCTCGGACTGGCTGCTCCGGATGCCGTCACTGAAGCTCGCCGAAGCCCAGCTCGAGGCGGGTGGCCGGGCATACCTCTACGAGCTGACCTGGTCCGCTCCTGGCGTGGGCGGCGTGCTGGGCGCCTGTCACGGACTAGACGTGCCGTTGGTGTTCGGCAGCCTCACCGCCGGTCAGCCGGCGATGTTGATCGGCGGCCCCAGCCCAGAAGCAGCGGCGCTGTCAGAACAGATGCGCAACGCGTGAACGGCGTTCGCGACAAACGGCGATCCCGGCTGGCCCACCTATGACACTGGCTCGACGCGGCTCTTCGACGTCGAGCCAGTGGTCACGGCCTATCCCGAGCAGGTGTCCCGCAAGATCTGGCGGGACCACCCGAGCGTGCTCGACCTCGCTTGAGCGCCCACGTGGTCCGCGAGGTGCTTGCCGGGCACTAATTTGCACCTCGTCGCCAGCTGAACCGAGACCTGACCGCGCCAGCGGCCATCCGCACAGGCCGCTATGCGCTGCACCCACGTCTCGGTCGCGTACAGGCGCTTGGCGTGCGTGAGGCCACGCGGAGCCTTCACTGACACTGGAACCCTTCGGGCAGCCTGCGCCGCCAACTGCGCGAACGTGTGATCGGCTGGGCACGGCATGGGCACGGGCACGGGCACGCCGTCAGGGGACACCGAAACACCGAAGCCGGTAAGGAGAACACGCAGGTGGGGACGACCGGGCTGGCGGCCCTGCAAGGCCGCTACCAGGCGTGCCGCAAGCAACTGCTCGAGGTCGGGCTCATCGCCTCCGGGAGCCTGATCCATCGCTACACCGTGTGCGCGAACCGCGGCTGCCACTGCCACCACGACCCGCCGCAGCGCCACGGCCCCTATTGGCAGTACACCCGCAAGGTCGATGGGAAGACCGTCACCGCCAGGCTCACCAGCGAACAAGCCGAGCGTTACCAGGAGTGGATCGACAACCGTCGCCAGCTCGACCAGATCATCGCCGAGATGGACCAGGTCTCCCAGCAGGTCCGAGACCTACTCCTGTCCCAGACCCCCAAACCCGGCCGCAGCTGACCCTCCCAAGTGGGGGGCCAAATGCTCAACGAGAAGTGCGGAACGTCAGACTGATGGCCCCGTCGGGGTTGGTTTTGCTGCCCCCCGGGAGCTGTGGCTGCTCCGCCACTCGCCCGGTGGTTTCGTGGGTATCCGGGACCTGGTTGTTGGTACTGTCCGAGACTGACACGCGACAAAATAGCTTCCGGTCGTTACGGCGTGTCGCGGGGTTCCAGCGTCGGGTAGGCCGGACGCAAAGTACGAACGGCTGCGCCCGTTCACCCAAGCCAAGGCGTGCTGGATCAGGGTCACCACCCGGTGCCCTGGCCTGTTCGCGCACTGGCGGTGGACCCGCAGCGCCTGGTGACCAGGGTGACAAGAGGCGGATGAGCCGAGAGGTTCACGTCCGGATCCGTGGGAGCCGGGGGGTGCAATTCCCCCCGGCCACCCGGCAACGCGCGGATCGCGGCTAAATCATGACGTTTCGTGCGCTGAGGGACTGGCGCCCTGAGATCGGTGCAACTCTTCCCTTGTGTGGGCGCCGGACCGGTTGATCGAGTCGCTACCGAACCCGACGCGCTTCAAGGTTTCGTTTGACGCAAATGGCTGTCTCCGTGAAGGAGTGCGTCAGCCATAGCGATGAGTCGCGAAGACCGTCTAACACCTCAGTCGAGGGACCGAGAGTCAGGTTCGCTGCCAGCAGGACCCCTTGGTCTCGCAGACGGGTCCGCAGCCCGGTGATCGTTGTCGAAGTCGGTGTGAACCCGTCGAAGAAGGCGACGTCGAACTCACTCTCGGGTAGCGAGACGAGAACGTCGTCTGCATCGCCGAGGTGGACGGTGATGCGATCTGCAAGCCCTGCCGAGGAGATCTGCTGGCGTGCAAGCCTTGCGTGGTCCGGGTCGAACTCGATCGTGTCCACCGTCGTGATGGGCGTGGCGGTGGCGAGCCAACATGCGGTGTAGCCAAGGGCGGTGCCGACCTCGACGACTCGCTGGGCGGCGACTGCCGCGGCGATGACCCCGGGCAGGCTCCCGTCTTGATAGGTGTAGGCGCCGCAGCCGTGGCGGCGTTGGTGCTCGCGCGTAGCCCCTTGGATGCCGCTGAACGGATCGGAAGGTTGCGTAGCTGGGTTCATGAGCGGGCCCATGAGTCGATGTGGTCGACCGCAATGTCGATGGTCAGTGGGTCGTCGTAGAACTGGGTCTGGATCTGGTCACCGGTGACAACCAGGCGGTTGTCGCACTGCAGTTGCTCCACGAGGTGCTCGACGGTCGCCAGGTCGGTGGCCGAGTCGGTGCTGTTGACCACCAGGGTCGGCACGGTGATCGACCTGAACGATTGCTCGGCGTCGTGCTGCCACAGTTCGTGCTCGCTGGCGGTCGCGAGCCGGTTGCCCCACAGACCCCGGTAGGTGAGCGGTTCGTGCCGGACCCAGTTCGAGTACCACGCGTAGGGGACGTCGAAGTTGAAGAAACTGTCCTCCATCCGCTCTGCGATCATCGGTCTGTAGTCGGACTCGCCTGTCACGAGGAAGTTCTCGTGGGCGGGCGCCGTGGCCGCGACCCATTCGTCGAACTCCTTCTGTCCGCCGTAGCCGGCGATCATCTGTGTCCGAAGCAGATAGGCGCCAACGATCAGCGCCGCACTCGAGATCGCTGGGTCCTCGGCGGCTGCCGCTGCCGCCCAGTTCGCGCCCATGCAAACGCCGATGACCCCGATCCGTTCGGGATCGACAGACGGGGATTCAGCCAGGAAGGCGGCGGCCGCCCTCAGGTCGGCTGTCTTACAAGCCGGTGAGTCGTATTGCAACGGCTCGCCGCCTGTCTGACCGAAATGCCTCGGGTCGAACACAAGCGTCGTGTGGCCGAGGCGCGCGAGTCGGGTGGCGTACTGGATGGGCGACTGCTCCTTGACGAAACCGATCGGGCCGATGATCGCGAATGCCGACGTCGATTGCTCGACTCCGTCCGGCGTACAGAGGATCCCGGCCATCTTCGTGCCAGCGGAGTCGATCGAGACTCGTTGGGTGGTGTAGGTGCCGACAGTGGTCTGGGGCGTGGTGATGACGTGTCTCCTGGCTGGTGGGTACGAGTGCTTGATCGGCGGGCCGTCAGGACAGTGCGGCGACGAGCAGGGCAGCGGTACCGGCGCCGGAGTTGCCCTGCTGGCCGGTGATGAGGTGGCCGTCGGCGATCGCGTGCGGTGCGAACGGGACGCCAGCGACGAACTTGGTGTCCGCGATGGCGTCGGCGCGTTCCTGGATCCGGAACGGTTGCACGACTTGCCCGGCCCCGGCATCGATGATGGCTTCCTCGGCGTTGGAGAATCCAGTCCAGGCCTTGCCTTCGACGAGGAGTCGTCCGTCAGCGGTCCGGGACTCGAGCAAGA
Source organism: Actinomycetes bacterium (assembly GCA_038223055.1). Taxonomy (GTDB): domain Bacteria; phylum Actinomycetota; class Actinomycetes; order JACCUZ01; family JACCUZ01; genus JBBRHF01. Next base: position 12,215 of record JBBRHF010000054.1, read on the forward strand.
TGCAAGTGCCGTGACAAACCAAGGCTGTCGGCTTGCCGGCGGCATGGAACCCGGCCACCAAATCCGCCAGGTCGTGCCGGCCCGCAAAGCTGTACATCGGCGACAGGCCCCCGACCAAGAAGATCGCGTCGAAGTCGTCTACGCTGATCTCGGCCATGGGCGCCGTAGCCCGTAGCTGATCCTGGACACTTGCGTCGTTCTTGAAGCCACGGCTGACGAAGTCGCGAGCATTGCCGCGCTCGTGGTCAGGATCGCTCATAGCGTCATGGACTACCGGGCCGCCGTCCGGTGAGGCCAAGGTGATGTCGTAGCCGGCCTTGGTTAACTCCCAGCAGGGGTGGGCGAACTCGGAGAGCCAGTAGCCGATCGGCCAGCCGGTCAAGTCAGAGGTGGCTGGGTTAGCGATGACGAAGACGACACGGGCCATGAGGGTCCTTCTTGACGGGGGAGGCCCTCATCCTTCGGCACGCTGATCCCTACCGTCCAATGCTTCCTACGGCGTATTAATGCCGCATCGGCATCACGCCACGACGGTGACCCGCGGTCGACCAGATGCCCCGCGCGAGGACTCCGTCGAGCTGATCACCTCTCGAGGCGATTGTGCGACCGCTGCGGCAAAGGCACTGAGTAGACGTCTGCGGCGACCGGCCACCCACGCCAACGCGACGTGGCTGTCCTCGATGTCGCAGATCGGCACCCACACCACGTTGGGATGCGAGTATGCGCGAGATGCGCTGCGGGGCACGAAGGTGATGGCAGAGCCGTTGGCGACGATGGCGAGCTTCTCCGGGACGGTCTCGACGACAGGACCTGGGATGGGGAGTGTTCCGTCCGGTCGAGGGCTCACCGTCCAGTAGTCGTCCCAGATCCCGCCGTGGCGGTGGCGGATCACAGGATCCTCGGCTAGCTCGGCGATGTTGATGGCTCTCTCGTTGGCGAGTGGGTGGTCTGACCAGAGAAACACTCCACGGGGGTCATCGATCACCCGCTGCAACCGTAGGCCTGCGGCGTCGATTGGTTGGCGAACCAGCGCCACATCGACAGTCCCGTCACGAACCAAGTCGGCCTGATTGACCCACGTTAGTTCTCGGATCTCGATCGCGGCTTCGGGAAATTCTTTGGTGACAGCGCGGACCGCATGCCGAAGCGATAGCCCGGGCATGAACCCGATCACCAGAGCATCTGCTCCCCGCTCGCCATGGCGCACTCGGCGAATCGCGTCGTCAGCCGCCGCGATGACGGGCGCTATGTCGGTCAGGAACGTCGCCCCGGCGGCCGTCAGCGACACGCGGCGAGTGGTGCGGTCGAGCAACGCCACCCCGAGCTCTCGTTCGAGCGCCGCGACCTGCCGACTCAGCGCGGGCTGAGCCAGATGCAGGCGTTGCGCGGCACGGCCGAAGTGAAGCTCCTGCGCCACTGCCTGAAAGGACCGCGCACGTCGAAGATCCAGATCCATCCCCACACCGTAGCGGCAGAGCGCTCGACGCTTATGCCGTTCCAGCATCAATGGCACGAGATTGGACGGCCTGGTTTGCGCACGGGGACCCCAACGATCTCTAGCGGCGGGCGAGGGCGACCTGGGATGTGAGCAGCGTCGCAGTGAGGTGCCATAGTCGCCGGACATCAGCACGTGAGGCCGCGGCGGACCGCGGCAGCGAGAAACCGCGCCGCCTCAGCCGTAAGGCTGCCCAGCGCGACGGGGTCGTCGAGGTGGGACGCCGCGTACGAGGAACGTGCGAAGTTGACCGACCATCAACCACGTCGTACCAGGCGCTGTTGGCGGGTCCCCCGGCGGCCGGTCGAGCGGACGCGCGGTTGCCGGAACCAACCAGGAGCTAGCCAGCATCCCGCTGCGCGCTCGAGCAGGAAGTCGAGCAAGGCGGTCTTGCCGGGCTGGTGGCCGTTGGAACGCATCGGCCGGATGACTGCCGGGCGGGGTCCCGCCTGGCCTCCCCGAGGGCTTCGGGTCGGGCAGTCGGATGGCCGATGTCCCGCGGGGAAGGCCGCTCGATACTTCTCGCCAGGCGGCACGCCCGCTTCTGAGCGGCCGGGTGGCCGGAAAGGGCGGGTGAATCATGAGCGGGCACTATGGCGACATCGCGTTCACGCCGGGGGTCGCCGCCGTGCAGACCAAGCGCGGCAGCCGAAAATTCTACGCCCGTCACCAGGCCCGCGCCGTCGGCGCCACATCTGACAGGCTGACCGACGCGGAGCGTGCGTTCCTCTCCGAGCGGGACGGGTTCTACCTGGCCACTGTCAGCGAGAGCGGCTGGCCGTATGTCCAGTACCGCGGCGGGCCACCCGGGTTCCTCAAGGTGATTGACGACAAGACCGTCGGCTGGGCCGACTTCCGTGGCAACCTGCAGTACGTTAGCGCCGGCAACCTGACCGGCGATGACCGGGTGTCGCTGATCGTCATGGACTACCCACACCAGGAGCGGCTGAAGATCTTCGGACACGCGCGAGCTGTCGACGCCGAGACCGACCCGGAGCTGGTCGCCACGCTGGTCGACCCGCGGTACGACGCGGTGGTCGAGCGCGCCGTGCTGGTCACCGTGGCCGCCTACGACTGGAACTGCCGCCAACACATTGTCCCGCGCTACACCGCGGAGGAGGTCCAGGAGCTGACCGGCACTCTGCGGCACGCCCTGGACGCCTACCAGGTGGAGAACCGGGAACTACGGAACTGCTGTACGGCGAGGAATGACCGGCCGTAACGACGAAAGGAGGCCCACCATGGGCGAGGACGGCGTACTCGGTTCCATCCGAGGGATGGTCGAGGCGGAGCACGCGCTGCGCGAACAGATGCAGCGAGGCGAAGTGGACGTGATGCCGGCGCGGGCGGAGCTGGCCGAACTCGAGCGGTCCCTGGACCAATGCTGGGACCTGCTCAGGCAGCGCCGGGCACGCGCCGAGTTCGACCAAGACCCTGACAGGGCCGTCCTGCGGCCGGTCGAGGTGGTCGAGCGCTACTGGGCCTGAGGTGGCCGTCCTGTCGGCAAGCATTCGTTCATCTGCTGTTCACGGATCGACGAGATGCGAACCCGCGCGCACGGTCGACCGAGTGTAGCGTCGAGCCTCAGGCCTCCGCCGAGACGAGGTTTCCACGTGGACGGTGCGCAACCATTGACGGCAACCGCGGTGGTGGCCTTGGTCGGCAGGGACCAAGACCTGGAAGTCCTGGACGCGTTCCTCTCCTCCGTGCTGCTGGGTGCCGGCCCGGCTGTGCTTCTCTCCGGGGAGCCGGGCGTCGGGAAGACGTCCCTGCTCGACGCCGTGGAGGCTCGCGCGACGGCTGTCGGGGCCCGTGTCCTGCGGATTATCGGCTCCCAGTCCGGCGGCGTCAGCTTCCTCGGGCTGCAGCAGATCGTCGAAGGGCCTAGGGCCCGGTCGCGCGCCCATGAGCGCGGAGCACCGGCAGGCGTTTGCCGCGGTAACGGGCACCGGGCAGGCGCCCAGTTCGGGGCACCTGATCGTTGCTCAGGCCGTCCTGCGTCTGCTCCGCGCGACCGCCGAGGTTGGCCCCCTGCTGCTCGTCGTTGACGACCTGCACTGGCTAAACCGACCCAGCCAGGGAGTGTTGGCACTGGTCGCGCGCCGGCTGGCCGAGAGCCGCGTCGGGTTCCTGGCCGCGTCGCGATCGGGGCACCCGAGCTTCTTCGACCGTGTCGGCCTAACACAGCACGAGGTGGCGGGCCTGGACCTGGCCTCGTCGCAGGAACTGCTGGACGTCCGGTTCCCGGGACTGGCCCCCTCAGTTCGGCAGCGGCTGCTCGAGGAGGCGCAGGGCAACCCGCTGGCCCTGATCGAGCTGGCGGCGGCCCTGTCGGAACCTCAGCGCATGATGCGACAGCCGCTTCCGTCGATGCTGCCGCTCAGTGGCCGGCTCCACGAAGCTATCGCCTCCCGCGTCCAGCGGCTTCCGCCAGCCACCCGCAGGCTGCTGCTGCTGGTCGCCCTGGACTGGACCGGCAACCTGCGGGCAGACCTGTTCGCGGCGCGAGCTCGGCCAGACGACGTCGACCCAGCAGAGGAGGCGGGCCTGGTCAAGGTCGACAACCGGACTCGTCAGATCACGTTGGCCCACCCGCTCATCCGTTCCGCCCTTGTGGAGCTGGCCGGCGACGAGGAGCTTCGGCTCGCGCACGCCAGTCTCGCCGCCGCACTGGATGAGTCGGAACATCGGGCACGGCACCTGGCCGCGGCGGCAGTCGGCCCCGACGAGGCGACAGCCCTTGAGCTCGAGCGGGCGGCCCGACGCACTCTGCGACAAGGAGACGGTGTCGGCGCGGTCGAGATCCTTATGCGGGCGGCAGAGCTCACTCCGGTTCCCGCCGAACGACGTCGCAGGCTGGCCGGGGCGGCATTTATCGGGGCGGACGTCACCGGACAGCTCGCGCACATGTCGATGCTGCTCACCGACGGCGGAAGGCCGGACCACGACTCCGCCCAGTCGCTAGCGGCCGCGGCCGCCGGCGCCTACCTGTTGCTCAACGAAGACGGCGACGTCGACACCTCGCACCGCTTGCTCGTGTCCGCCATCGAGGAGCACCGCGGCCTCGGCCGCGACCGGGCCGCCGGGCAAAGCGACCCTGACGACCCGGCGCTCATCGAGGCGCTGCACACGCTGCTACTGATCTGCTTCTTCTCCGGGCGCGCCGAGGCTTGGCTTCCGTTTCACGCCGCGGTCCGCGCGCTCGGACCGAAGGCCCCGGACACGTTGACGCTGGCGGCCGCGACGTTCGCCGACCCTGCCCGCGACGGCCAGGCCGCACTCAAGCGCCTGGACGCCGCAATCGCGGACCTGCCTGCCGATCTGGACCCGACGCGCATCGTTCGGATCGGAATCGCGGCGATCTACGTCGACCGGGTCGCGGGTTGCCGTCACGGCTTGTGGCGGGTGGTGCAGGACGGGCGCTCCGGGGGAGCTGTCGCCTCCGCGATCAACGCGACGATGCTGCTAGCTTTCGACGACCTCGTCACGGGCCGGTGGGGCGAGGCCCAGGAGCTGGCCTCTGAAGGACTCCGGCTGTGCGAGTCCCACGGCTACCTGCTGCTGTCGTGGCCGGGCCAGTTGGCCCTGGCCCTGGTGGCCGCGGCCCGGGGCGACCGGGTCACCGTCATGGCGCTGACCGATGAGATGACGCAGTGGGCCGAACCGCGGCGCGTCCAATCGGTACAGGCGTACGCCCACCACGCCCTGGCACTGCTGGCGCTGGGGAGGGGAGACTACGAGACCGCCTACCAGCACGCATGCGCCGTGAGCCCGGCAGGCGTGCTCGCCGACCACGTCGCGCACGCCCTGTAGCTGTGCATGGACCTGGTCGAGGCGGCGGCCAGGTCCGGCCGTGCCGCGGAGGCCACCGCCCACGCGGCGGCCCTCGACGCGGCCGGCGTCGCCGCGCTCTCGCCCCGGCTGCGGCTTCTCGTGGCGGGCGCCAAGGCGCTGGCCGCCGGCCCGGACGACGCCTCGTCGCTATTCCAGGAAGCGGTGACACTGCCTGATGCCACGCGCTGGCCGTACGAGCTGGCCCGCATCCAGCTCGCCTTCGGCGAGCACCTGCGCGACACCGGCCGGACCTCCGAAGCCCGCGAGCAGCTGCGCGCGGCACACCACGCCTTCCGGCACCGGCAGGCCCATCCGTGGGAGCTGCGCGCGGCCACCGAGCTGCGAGCGACCGGGCGGAGCCCCGGACGGGTGATCAACGGCACGGAGACGCTCACCGAGCAGGAACGAGAGATCGTGCAGCTTGCCGCGAGCGGGCTAACGAACAAGGAGATCGGAGCCCGACTGTTCCTATCGCACCGCACCGTCGGGTCGAACCTGTACCGGGTGTTCCCGAAGCTCGGCGTGACCTCCAGGGCGGCGCTGCGCGACGCCCTCACCGCGGACACCGAGGGCCACGGTGACCCGGACTTCCGACCCCGATGACAGCAGGCCGAGAGCCTCAACCAGGAAGGGCGTCGGCGTCGTCCTGGCCACTGAGCATGTCTCGCAACGGGCCGGCGTGGCCCTCGGCGGTGGCGAGCAACAACTCGACCAAACGTCGGCTGGTCGCGTCTGCCGTCCCCAGCCAGCCGATCGCCTGGTCGGCGACCTGGATGATGACCCGTTCCGACAGGAGGTTCTCGCGAAGCATCGCGTCGCGGTCGGTGTTCAGGAACGACCGGCGTGACATGGGACCGGCCCGGCATCGTCGACGGGTCGAGGTCGGGGCTGCCGCCGAGCGCGCCGATCCGGGCCGCGAGCTTGGTGCCCAGGCGCATGCTGTCGCGGGCGTGCGCGCTGAACATCGCGCGAACCGGGACGTGGTTGCGCCCGGCGGCCACGGTGGCGTGCTGCTGGTACTGCAAGAAGCACACGACCTGGCTGGCCAGCATGTCGTTGAGCATGTCGATGAGGGCTTCGACATCGCCGGCGTAGCCGCCCGTCACCGGCCCCTCGGCCATGGCCTCTCGAGCTCTCTGTCGCAGCATCGGAACGTCCAACCGCAACCCCGCCACGCTAGCTCCTCCCGGCAGGCAGTCCGTTGTGGCCACCCTCGCCCCATAGCCCGACCGAGTCATCGGCCAGATGACTCTGCTGGACCCGCCGGGGCAGCCCGATGACCGGCGACTCTCTTCTAGGCCGGGACACCGAGCTGCGCCGAGTGCAGTCGTTCCTGGACAGCGTCGCCACGAACGGTGCGGCACTGATGCTGCTCGGGGACCCGGGCGTCGGGAAGACGAGCCTGCTCGACGCGGCCGCCGCGCTGGGCCAGGCCACCGGTATGCGGGTGCTGCGTGCCGTCGGAACCGAGTTCGAGGTCGGCATCAGCTTCGCCGGCCTGAGCCAGCTGCTGCTGCCACTCAGCGCCGAGATCGACCGGCTTCCGCCCGGGCAGCAGGCTGCTGTGTCGCTGGTCCTGGGTTCCGGTGGCCCGGCCGGCGGGGCCTGCCGCGTGTCCGCCGCGGTCCTGGAGCTGTTGCGTGCGGCGGCCGCAGCCCGGCCGCTGTTGATCGTTGTCGATGACCTGCCCTGGTTGGACCGGGCCAGCGCCTCCGTGCTCGGCGCAGCGGCACGGGCCTTGCACGGCGATCGCGTGGGTGTCCTGACCGCTCGGCGGACCGGCGAGGAGAGCTTCTTCGACGCCACCGGCCTGCCCGAGCTCGAGATGGGGCCACTGGACGCCGTTTCAGCCGCGGACCTGCTGCGCTCCGGCCACCCCGACGTGGCGGCACCGGTGGAGTCCCAGCTGCTGGCGGCGGCACAGGGAAACCCGTTGGCGCTGCTTGACTTGCCCGCGGCGCTGAGCAGCGCCCAGCGAGCCGGGCTGGACGACCTGCCGGCACACCTTCCGCTGAGCCGGCGCCTAGAGGGCCTCTACTCATCACGGGTCGCTGCGCTTCCGTGGGCGACTCGCCGGCTTCTGCTGCTGGCAGCACTGCACGACGCCAGCGACCTGTCCGAGCTGCTTACCGCGTCCGGGATCGGCATGGGGGTCCCGGGCCTGGCAACCGCCGAAAGGGCTGGGCTGCTGGTCAACTATCCCGACACAGGCGGGGTCACGTTCCGGCACCCAGTGGTGCGGGCCACTGTGGTCGCGACCTCGACCAGCAGCCAACGCCGTGAGGCACACCGAGACCTGGCCGGACTGCTGGCGGACGACCTCGAGCGCGCCGCCCGGCACATGGCCGAGGCCACCGTCGACCCGGACGAGCAGGTCGCTGGGCTACTCGAGCGGGCCGCGCGCAGCCCATTGGCAGCCCGCGCGCAACTGGCGTCTGCCCGGGGTCTGTTCAGTGCTCTCGGGGCGACGCCGTGGACGGCGAGGGCCGAGCAGGAGCTGCTCGCCTCCAGCCCCGGCAGTGGTCACGGCGGCTTGGCCCGATTCGAGCTGACTCCACAGGAACGTTCGGTCGCCGAGCTCGCGGCAGCAGGGCTGGCGAACAAACAGATCGCGGACCGGCTGATGATCTCCCACCGCACCGTCAGTGCCCACCTACGGGCAGCGTTCCTCAAGCTCGGTATCTCCACCCGTGCCGGGCTCCGCGACGCACTGGACGCGGCAGACCCGGCGTCTCGATAGGCCCGCAGCGGGCAAGTTCGCGTGTGCCGGTCGAGCTCACGTGTGGATTGGGCGGTGGGCGGCGAGGTCGACGGCGCTTTGCAGGGCCCGAAGGTCGACCCGCCCGGTGTGCTGCTGGGCTCCGATGAACAGGGTGGGGGTGCCGAGCACCGCTTGGGTCAGGCCGGCTTCGTAGTCGGCGGCGACGGCCGGGCGAAACCGCAGCGCGGCCTCGCCGACCACGGCCCACCACCAGGAAAAACTGCCATGGCGGCGTCGTTGACCCAGTGCTGCAGGTCGAGCGACATCTCCGCGTTGCCGACCCGCAGCGAGGCGCGGGTGCTCCAGACCCGCGCGTAGCCGGCGCCCGGGACGTTGGTGAGCGCCTCGACCAGGAACACCGACAGCAGTTCCGCGTATCGCACGAGTCGCCGGCCTGCTGGTTGCGTCACGGCTGTTCCTCGGGTCAGAGCCCGCCCGACCCTGTAGGGCCGGGCGGGCGCGGGGGGAGCTCTGCCAGCGCGGTCAGCTCTTGATGAAGTCCAGCAGGGCGGGATTGACGATTTCAGGGTGCGTCCACGGCAGGTTGTGGGGGCCGTCCTTGACGGTGACTACCGTGAGGTCCTTGATCAGGCCGGGTAGGCGGGCTGCAGTCTTGTCATACGGCAGCACCCGGTCGGCGTCGCCGTGGATGAGCAGCACCGGGACGTCGATGGCGGGCAGGTCGCCGCGGAAGTCGGTGAGCCAGGTGTCGACGCAGGCGTGGGCCGCGAACGGACCCGCGTCCAGGGCCATGTTGAACGCGGCGGCCACAGCCTGCTCGCTGACTCGGCTGCCGAGGTACACGTCGGGATTGAAGAAGTCGTTGTTGAACCGGGCGAAGTACGCCGGTCGGTCCTGGACGATGGCCGCCTTGACACCTTCGAAGACCGCTCCGTCCACGCCCTGCGGGTTGTCGTTAGTCAGCAACAGGAACGGCGGGATGGCGGCGATGAGGACTGCCTTGCGGATGCGGTCCGAGCCGTAGTGTCCGAGGTAGCGCGTCACCTCGCCGGTGCCCATCGAGTGTCCGACCAAGACGACGTCGCGCAGGTCGAGGTGCTCGAGCAGGGCGTGGAGGTCGGCGGCGAAAGTGGCGTAGTCGAAACCGATTGTGGTGTTGCTTGACTGGCCGAACCCGCGCCGGTCGTACGAGATCGCCCGATAGCCGGCTTCGAGCAGTGCTCGCTCCTGCTTGTCCCAGGACCTGCCGTCGAGGGGGAACCCGTGGATGAGCACGACGGGCTGCCCCATGCCGTGGTCCTCGAAGTAGATCTCAACGTCCTGCCCGTTCTCTTGTCCAACGGTGATCTTCGACATGAGATGAACCTTTCGCTGTGGAGGAGCCCGTGCGGTCACCCGTGGGGAGGGATCGCCGGGAGGTCGATGTGCTCCGCAGTCTTGGGCGCAGCGGAAGGCGTCGCATCGGCCAAATGACTCCGGGCGCTGGGGGGCGCCCGGCAGCTGTCGAGCAGCCCAGTTCGACCGATGACCGAATGACGGCTCGGCGACCACCGGCCGGCCCGGCCGATGAGGCTGCCGCGCCACAGCGACGGGGTCGCTCAATCGTCGCATGGCCGATGCACTCCGACGGGACGCGAGTGGACCTTGGGACCCCGGCCCACGGGACCGGCACCGGGATAGGGAAGGGTGCGGAATGGTCAACTGCACGAGAACGACACGAGCGGGCCCTCGGCGATCCCGCGCAGGCGGAGTTGCTTGCTCACCTTCGAGCCCGGGTGATCTGCCGGTACCGTCTGCTGCTGTCCCACGAGCCGGTGTTGCGTCGTATCGCCGACGTGCGCGGCAGGCCGGACCCGTTCCTCATCTACGGCCGTCTCGAGGGCGCGGTCGGAGGCGCGCCGACGCCGCTAAACGTCGCCGCGCTCGGCCCACAGGGGCTGCGAGAACTGGGCATGTCGCGGGCCAAGACGTGCTGCATCGCCAACCTCGCCGGGATGCACCTGCAGGGGAAGTTCGACACCGAGCACCTGGACCACCTCGACGACGAGGAAGTGGTCGCTGCTCTCACGGTCGCCGAGGGCGCCGGGCATTGGACGGCGGAGATTTTCCTCTTCCACCAGCTCCACCGCCCGGACGTGCTTCCCGACGGGACCTTGGCATCCGGCACCGAGCCGGCCGTTGCCTATGCCCTGCCCGACGTCTGGCTGAGGTTCGACTCGCTCAGGCTTCGCCCACTCATCGTCAGGCTGGGCGCAGAGTGGCCAGCGGCTGGCCGATCTCCACGATGTAGGTCGATAGCATCATCCCGGTCTCCGGGCCGACGTCCAAGGCGTTGTGCACCGTGCCGGGCGGCATCAGAAACGGTTCTCCGGCATTGAGCGTGAGCGTCGGCTGGCCCTGGACCATCATGCGTACCGTGCCGGCCAGGATGTAGCCCACCTCCTCCCCTGGGTGGGTGTGCCATCCAGACTCGACGCCGGCAGGGATCTCGGTCAGCACCTGCACGATCTCCCGGCCGGGAATCGAAGAGTTGCGGCGCTGCAGCTCGGTGCGGGTCAGCTTCCCGGCGAGCTCGTCGACTGGACGTTGGGTATCGGTAGCCATGTCGTTCCTCCACGGTGTGCGACATCTCCCGGTGCCACTGCGGCACCGGCAGCGGATCTGTGGGCTGCGTCCAGGGGGCGTGGCCTCTCAGAGGGCGATCACTTCCAGGACAGCGGCAGTGAACGCGGCAGGGGCCTCCTGCGGAAGGTTGTGCCCGGCCTCGGCGACCTGGTGGTGCAGCCGTGGCCCGCTGAAGAACCGGGCCGAGGAGGATCCGTCGGTTGCCGGGAAGTTGCCGTCGGCGAGCCCGTCGAGGGTGACCGCGGCAACCGGAATTACGGGTTGGGCGGCTAGTGTCCTCCGTCTGAAATCATTGACATATATCGGGCGAGGGAGTTGAGGATCTCCTCGGCGGTCTTGGTCCAGACGAACGGCTTGGGGTCCTCGTTCCAGGCGGCGATCCACTCGCGTACGTCCTTCTCCAGTGCC
>JBBRHF010000055.1:0-23252 GCA_038223055.1 Actinomycetes bacterium
ATGGCCGGGTCGAACGGGTCAGCGAGGTCCTCGTCGCAGCGCAGGTCGAACCAGTCCAACCACGCCTGGGGCGGACACGGGTCCACCGGCGGATCGAACACATCTTCGGCCATGAAGACAACGTATCCGGGGGGTCCGACAGTGCTCGGCCCGAAACCGGCCCGCCCCGAGAAAGTCATGAACCAATTTTCCCCAGCAGGGGGTTCGGGATCAGTCGCTACCAGACGTTGCCGCCGCGCTCGGGGTCGACGTCGGCCTCCTCGACCTTGAGCCAGCCGCCGAACGGGCTGTAGTAGAGGCGGGTGCCGTCGGCCCGGTCCACCTGAAGAACGCCACCGGACCCCTCGAGGAAACGGTATCCGTCAGACACGTCGGGGTAATCGTCGAAACCGCCGGCCGAATCCGTGATGACCTTGAATGCCATGAGCCAGGACGCTACACGCGGACCGGCGGGTGTGGCCGAGCACTCATCTGTTTCGCGGTCCTGGATGGTGGCCATCGTGTTCGCGGCATTGAACGCGCAGTGGTTTCGCGACCTCACCGACAAGCCATCCGCCGCGGCCGGGTCGAATTCACCCAAACCGCCTCCGGTCCATGGATTCCGACCCCGCCAGCCCGACGGCCCGACCGGCCGGTCAGCTCCGGTGCCGCGGGGAAGCTGTCTTCCCGGCACTCGATGCCTCCCGGGCCGCTGACAACTCGGTGAACAGCCGCTCCCACCTCGGCCGGACAGCGGTGATCGAGTAGGCGCGCGCTGCTTCCAGCGCCGCCGCGCCCATCGCCCGCCGCTTGCCGTCGTCCTCGATCAGCTCGCAGATCCCGGCAGCCAAAGCGGGGACGTCGCCCAGAGGGACCAGCACCCCCGACCTTGCGTCCCGCAGAATCTCCGCCGGCCCCGTCGGGCAGTCGAATGCCACCGGCGGCAATCCTGCGGTCATCGCTTCCAGCAGCACCATCGGGTATCCCTCGAACCGAGAACTCAGCACGTAGATCGACGCGGTGGCCAGCTGCCGGTCCAGCCGGCGAGTCACGCCCTTCAGGTGGGCTCGTCCCTGCAGGCCGAGGCGCTCGATCCGCGCCGCGAGGTCGTCCCTCGCCGTGCCGCCGCCGAAGATCCGCAGCTCCCAGTCAGGGTGCTCGGCGGCCACGATGGCGAAGGCGTCCAGCAGAAGGTCGAACCCTTTCTGACGGACCAAGCGCCCGGCGGCGACCAGCACCTTCGCGTCCAGCGGGGACGGGGCGAGCACGGACTCAGGTACGCCGTTGGGGATGGCGTCAACCCGGACCCCGGACCCCGCCAGCAGGCGCGCGTAGCCCGCCTCGTCTCGTGGGGTGAGTACGACGACAGCGTCGAACTTGCGGTATGCCTTGCCGATCGCAGCGCGCAGGCTGGGCGAGTAGGACTCCAGGTTCATGTGTTCCTGCGCGACCCGGATCGATCCACGGGCGGCAAACCGGGCGGCCAGCAGGTTCAACCCGGGCCGGGTCGTGACCAGGATCCCGTCGGAGGCGCGGCGCAAATAGCGGACCACGCCGAACTCGACAGCGGGATCCCACCAAAAGAAGCGGCGGTCGTGGCGGTGCGACAGGGGTGTCGGCAACCGGCGAAACGCCTTGAGCAGCCGGGGCGACGCGCCAGCCGGATCGCCGCGGCGGTTGCCGTCCGAGCGCAGGTCGGTCAGCGGGACCAGCCGGATCCGCGGGTCGATGTGCATCCCGGGTGACTCGCGGTGCCGGTAGACGCTGGCGATCTCGACGTCGTGGTCGGCACACAAGGCGTTGGCCTGGTTCACCACGGTCCGCGTCGTGCCGCCCAGCGCGTAGGCGTTGATCACGACGTACCGAATCTTCACCACCGGCACTCTAGAGCCTTCGGTCCGGCTGCCCGGCATGCACGGTTGGTTCATCTCGTCGTAGCAATTCGTATCCACATTGTGGACACCGCGTGCGCCAAGAGCATCCAATGATGCCCGGGCTTGTCCCGCATAGCGCGGACCGCCGGTGCATCGCCGGCGACCACGGCCGGCTCACCTGGCTGGTGGCCGAGCTCTGGTGGACGGTCTTGTAGCCAGAGGCCAGCGACGATGGGCCGCACGCTGGCCTACCTTGTCTTCAGCCGCCTCGAGCTGACACCGTCGGGCTTCGGCTTTCCCGCCGCGTGGCTGCCGGTCGGCCGTGGCATTCGCGGCTACTCGCACCTGCGCCGGCACCCCGCCGACATCTTCCTGCTCCCGCTCTACGCGGCGGTGCGGGTTTCGCGACCGTCGTCTCGTTCGGCGGCCGGATCGAGCTGACGAGGCGCAACCGGCCGTGACCCACGCGCCCTCCCGCTTCCATGATCGTGAGACATTCGATCGATAGAGGCACCCATGTGCTTCACGATCATGGACGGAGCGGCGCTCGGGCTGACCGCCCGCGTCACGGGCCGCCCGGGTGGATGAACGGGGTCGTGGTGGCGAGCTCGACGAAACCCAGTCGGCGCAGGATCGGCCGGCTCTCGGGGGAGGCGTCGACCTGCAGGTAGCGGAACCCGCGCGCGGAGGCCAATGCCGCCCGATGGGCGACGAGCGATCCGAACACACCGCGGTCGCGCCAGGGCGTCACCGTGCCGCCGCCCCACAGGCTGGCGAATTCGGTGCCGTCGAGGAACTCGATGCGCCCGGCGGCGATCGGGGTCGACCCGGCCCACGCCACCACGCCCGCCATGGTGCCCGGCTGTTGCGCGAGATCGGCTAGCAGGGACCGGCCGATGGCGCCATGATCGCCGCCGAACACCTCGTCGTGCACCCGGACCAGCGCCTCGACACCGGAGGCGTCGAGCACCGGGGCCAGCGTCACCCCCGCAGGCGGCGGCACGTCCAGAGCGAGGTCGGCGACCGGTGCCACCAACAGCGCCTCGGCGGGCTCCGGGACGAACCCGGCGGCGCGCAGTCGCTCCGGCAGGTCCGCCGGCCGGTCGTAGGAGTAGTGCTTCCACTCCCACGGTCGTCCCAGCGGCGCGAACCGGGCGACCTGGGCCGCGATGACGACGTCAGCGGACGCCGGATTCAGGTCGCTCCAGGTCACCGCCGACCATCCGTCCCGGGCGGACACGCAGCGCACGACGCCGTGGTCGCGCTCCACCCGGTCGTGCGGCCCGTCGGGTCGCGGTCCTCGACGTACCTGCTCATCGAAGGCCGCGAGCAGTGCCGAGTCGTCCATGCGGACCAGCCGACCAGAACCGCTCGGCGGCGGCAACTCCATTCCCGTCGGGCCCAAACGGTTGACAGGTGACCAAATGGTCACCTAACTTGTCCCGCGTGGATGCGGTTTTCAGGGCTCTGGCCGACCCGACCCGACGGAGCCTGCTCGACGAGCTGTTCCGCCAGGACGGGCAGACGCTGGGCGCGCTCGCGGAGCGGTTCTCGATGACCCGCTTCGGGGTGATGAAGCACCTCAAGCTGCTCGAGGAGGCCGGCCTGGTGGTCACCCGGCGCAGCGGCCGGGAGAAGCGGCACTTCCTGAACCCCGTCCCGATCCGGCTCGTCCACGACCGGTGGGTGAGCAAGTACGCCGAGCCGTGGGCGGCCACGCTCAGCGGCCTCAAGCACAGACTGGAGAGCCAGATGGAGAAGGTCTTCGAGATCTACATCCGCACCACTCCCGAGCGCCTCTGGGAGGCGATCACCGACCGCGAGATCCGCAGCAAGTACAACTTCGGCATGCGGGCCACCTCGGACTGGACCCCGGGCTCGCGCTTCGAGATGACGGCCCCGGGTGCCCCCGCGCCCCTGGGGGAGGGCGAGAACCTCGAGGTCGACCCGCCGCGGCGGCTGGTGCAGAGCATGGTCGCGTTCTGGAGCGACGACGTGAAGAGCGAGGGTACGTCGAGGGTCACCTGGGAGATCGAGCCCGTCGGCGACTCCTGCCGCCTGATCGTGACCCACGACCAGCTGCGCGAGGGGGCCAACGACGAGCTCTACGGCGGCTGGCCGATGATCCTGTCCGGCCTGAAGACCTGGCTGGAGACCGGCGGGCTGCTGACGACGCCGGGATCGCTGCTGTACAGCAGCTGACGCCGGCGCTCGATCAGCTGTGGCTCGTCAGGCGGGCCGGTCATCTCGTGGGTGTGGACCACATCGTCATCCCGTCGGCCGCCAGGGTTCGATGGACCGCCAGCATGTCTCCGACCAGCTCGGGGTCCAGCGCCGACGTCGGCGCGTCGAAAGGCATCAGCCGGGGCACTGTTGTGGCGTGGGTGAGGCGCGCGAAAGGTCGCACGGGGACTCCTTGGGAGGTCGGTGAGTGGACGCTGGGTGCTCGGCAGTTGGCGCAGGGACAGATCGGATCATCAACCGTCAATCTGCCTTCGCCTGTCGGTCATCCTTGTCCACGAAGACGCCTTGGATGAAGAACTGCGACTTGGCCGTCAGGCGAGACGGGTCGTAGAACCGGTCGATCATCGAGAACGCCTCGCTCTGCGTCGTGATGTGCAAAATGGCCGCCAGTGTGAGCAGGTCCTCGGTGTCTGCTTCTTGCCGAGCGGAGGCAGCCTTCATCGCGAAGAGGTACTCCGGCGAAGCAACCGCCACACTGATCCCGTTGCTGGAGAACGTCACCTGGTGGCCACTGTCCGGTCGGTCGGGCAGCAAGCCCTTCACGCCGTCATTGAGCCAGTCCGGCGGCAACCCTCGTGTGTCGGCGAGGCGACGCGCTTCCTCATAGACCAGGGTCTTGGGTTCGAAGATCGCATCAAGATCGCGGGTCGTCCGCTGCCGGCTGTAGGCGAGGGCCATCGCTGCGCCGCCAACGAGGAACATCTCGACGTTGATGCCCCTCGCAGCGCAGCGTTCACCAAGTTCCGTGATCAACAACTCGATCTCGGCACGATCTAACAGAGGTGCGGCGGAGTCGTCGCTCACACCGACTCCAGATCCGACGGGTCGAGGATGACTCCACGCACCTTCAGTGACGCCGGCGAGTGCGCCAGGTTGTAGGCGTCGAAGAAACGATTGTCCCCGACGAACCAGAAGGTTTGCAGGGCATGCCCTTGCGTCCAACCGGGCACCGGCTGCTTCTGTCGCAACGCCAGGTCTTCGGTCGATCCTGCAAGTAGCGCATCCCACCGGCGATCCCCGGTGGTCGACGGTGCGGCGAGGAAGACCTTGAGGTCTTCCGCGCCATCAACCCACTTCGCGTTCGAGCGCGACTCGCGCACGATCCGGAGCACGTCGCGCGTCGGCCACTCCGCGCGCAGCCCCTTGCGAATAGCCGCAGCAGCAGCAGGAACGGTCAGCAACTTGTTGACGAAGACGGGGCTGTCCCTGCCGGCGTCGATCGCCCCCACAAGTCGGACGAGGGTTGCCGGGTTCGGTGCCTTGTCACCCCGCTCGTAGGCGGCGACGTTGGTTTCCGACGTTCCTGTGGCGAACGCGATCTGTCGAGCTGTCAGTCCAGCCGCGCGCCGACGTTCCCGGATCTCCCACCCGCGCATTCTCGAAGCATATCAGTTATCAGTTATCAGTGCAGGCGGCGGGTGCCGCACGTTGGATGATGTTCCGAGGAAGGGTGACGGCGGACAGGACAGGCGCCGCCCTGCCGACGAGATGCGCGAGGACCGATGATCTACCCAGATCGAGCCGACCGGGCCGACTTCGGCCGGCCCCGAGTGACCATGACGCGATTGCGACGAGGCATCGCCGGCGGCTTCGCATCGTCAACGACGTGGTAGCCGACGCGATCCGCCGTGACTCCGGGTCCCCGGTCTCGCCCGACTCGTGGGCCGGCCACTCACATGGAAGCGCTGAGTATCGGCGCCTGCTCGCCGGCCTGTTCTTCGCCGGGGTCGCCACCTTCGCACAGCTCTATTCACCGCAAGCCGCGCTTCCGCTCATCGCAGCCGACCTCCACATCGCGGCCGCCGACGCCGCGCTGGTCGTCTCGGCAGCCACGATCGGGCTGGCGATCGGCGTCATCCCCTGGTCGGTCGTCGCCGATCGCATCGGTCGCGTCCGGGCGATGTCGATCGCGGTCACCGCGGCGACCGTCTTCGGCCTGCTGGTGCCCTTTGCCACCAACTTCCCCCTGCTGCTGACGGGACGGCTGTTCGAGGGCGTCATGGTCGGCGGCGTGCCCGCGATCGCCATCGCCTACCTCACCGAGGAGATCGAGCCGCAACATGCCGCCAGGGCCGCCGGGACGTACGTCGCCGGCACGTCCATCGGTGGCCTGCTCGGCCGGCTCGTGGCCGGCCCGGTCGCCGAGTTGGCGAACTGGCGCATCGGCATCTTCGCGGTTGCGGTGCTCTGTGCGATGGCGGCCGGGCTGTTCATCGCTCTTGTGCCGAAGCCGCTCGGGTTCGTGCCGCGCCGCTCGCGCGGACCCGGAACCGATGGCGGGCTGCTCAGTCGGCTGACGGTCATCCTGCGCTCGCCACGGATGCTCGCCCTGTTCGCCCAGGGTCTCCTCCTCATGGGCGGGTTCGTCGCCCTTTACAACTACCTGGGTTTCCGGCTCTCTGCGGCACCCTTCGACCTGCCGCAGACCGTGATCAGTCTCCTGTTCGTGGCCTATCTGGCAGGCACCTGGTCCGCGGCGCAGGCCGGAGTCCTCGCCGCCCGGTTCGGCCGGCGATCCGTTCTCCTGATCGCGATCGGCGGCATGGTCGCTGGCGTGCTTCTCACCCTCTCGACAGTGCTGCTGGTTGTGCTTCTCGGACTGCTCGTGGCGACGGCAGGCTTCTTCGCGGGGCACGCCGTCGCTTCCGGCTGGACCGGCACCGAGGCGATAGCCGGCCGCGCCCAGGCGTCGTCGTTGTACAACCTGTTCTACTACGCTGGCTCAAGCCTGTTCGGCTGGCTCGGCGGCGTGTTCTTCATGACCTGGGGCTGGGCCGGGACCGCCACCCTCATCGCGTTCCTGGCCGTCCTCGCGGGCCTTCTCGCTGCGCTGGTCCTGACCGGTGCGGACGGCTCACGCGGAGGTCCGGACATGACCGAACCTGCCGGGGATTGAGCGCGGCCGGTCCGCCCGCGACCATGGTGGCAGTGTCAGGCAAGACCGAGGAAGACCACGTTGAGCCGCTGGGTGCAGGTTGCACCCATGACGGATATACTTTAGCCCATGTCCAAAATAGTTCAGATCCGCGACGTCCCAGACGATGTTCACGACGCGCTTGCGGACGCGGCCCAGGCTCAGGGGCTATCCCTGACCGGATACGTTCGGCGTGAGCTGGAACATCTGGCCAAGCGTCCACAGGTGACCCGTGACAACGCTGCCGTCGTCCGGCGGACGCAGGCAGAAGTCGCTGGTGGTGTCGATCGAGACGCGATCTTGTCGGCGCTGCACGAAGGACGCCGCGCTTGAGAGTCGTCGATGCCGGCGTTGTCGTAGAGCTGCTGGCCGGGAGCCTTGATCCCGAGCTTCTCGGAGACCAAGAACTCGCTGCGCCGCACCTCATTGACAGCGAAGTCACCCACGTCCTGCGGAGCCTCGTCATGCGCCGCAGCCTCAGTGAGGAGCAAGGGGCACTCGCACTGGTCGGGTTCACTTGCCTGACAATTACCAGATTCCCGGCCGACTGGCTGCGCCCGAGGATGTGGGCACTGCGTCACAATCTGAGCGCCTACGACGCGACCTACGTTGCGCTGGCTGAAATGTCCGGCGCCACCGCGTTGCTGACCACAGACCCCCGACTCGCAAGCGCCCCAGGCATCCAATGCGACATCCACGTGATCTGACCCCGCAGACCAAGCGCGCCGCGCAGGTTGTGGGAGTCCAGCCGGGACTGGGCGCGTGGAGGTCGTTGCAGACGCATCGGCACTCGTCGACGCCGAGGTTACCGCGGCCCGCTCCGCCCACGGAAGCCGTCGATCGCGGTCTCCATGGTCCTGACCAGTCGCGAGTTCTCGCTGAAGCTCTCGTAGGTGCGGCCCCAACGGTCGTCCTGCGCCGCGCAGATGCGTGCTGCGGTCGATGGGGTTGTTTCAGCCGTAGACCCGCAGGTCGGCGACGGCCCAGCCGGTCGGGGCGCGAGGCAAGCAACCAGGGCGCACAAACGCAACATGTCCGTAATGTCGCGTTCCTGTCGTCCTGCCCTGGGCGGTGTCGTGCCAACCCCACTCCGGGGCACCTGAATCAGCCGGGAGTCAGGGCGGTCGCCAACACCGTCCGCGCTCGAGTGCCGGCCGCTGATCACACGAGCCACGCGGGGAGGGCCGAGGGCCTTCCGACCCGCGGTACGCTTGCCCGAATCTAGCGACCCGTCCCAGACCCTGACGATCGCGCCCCGGTGAGGGAAAGTGGCGCTGTTGATGAGGGTTGACGGGTCCGGTGGCCAGGCCACCGAGGTGCTCCAGGTTGAGATCGTCCAGGTTGAGGTCGTCCAGGTTGAGCTCGTCCAGGTTGAGCTCGTCCAGGGTCCCGGACGTGGCAAGGGCAGCGACTACGCCGAGCTGTCGCGGCGGGTGAAGGCGGCCGGGCTGCTCCGCCGCCGGTCGGGCTACTACGCCGTGAAGATCACTGCCACGGCTGCGCTCCTGGTGGCCGGCTGGGTCGTGTTCGCGTTTCTCGGGCACACCTGGTGGCAGCTGCTGACGGCCGGTTTCCTCGGCGTGATGTTCACCCAGCTGGCCTTTCTCGGCCACGACGTCGGGCACAAGCAGGTGTTCCGCACCCGTCGGGCAGCTGACGCGTTCGGGCTGCTGGCCGGCAACTTCGGGGTGGGGCTGAGCCTGGGCTGGTGGCTGGACAAGCACAACCGCCACCATGCCCACCCCAACGACCTCGAGCGGGACCCCGACGTACGCGCCGGCGCCCTGGTCTTCGACGCCTCTCAGGTGCGCGAGCGACGGGGCCTCGCGCGGGCGCTCACCGCCGCCCAGGCCTACCTGTTCCTCCCGATGCTGCTGCTGGAGGCGCTCAACCTGCACGTGTCCAGCGCCCGGGCGCTGCGCGGGGGGACGGTCCGGACCCCGTGGCTGGAGGGTGTGCTGCTGGCACTGCACCTGGCGACGTACGTCGTCCTGGTGGCGCTCGTGCTGCCGCTGGGGCAGGCGCTCGCCTTCGTGGCGATCCAGCAGGGCGTCTTCGGCCTCTATATGGGCCTGTCCTTCGCCCCGAACCACAAGGGGATGCCGATGGAGCGTCCCGAGGACAACTGGGACTACCTGCGCCGGCAGGTGATCACGTCGCGCAACATCCGGGGCGGTCCGGTCGTCGACTTCCTGCTCGGCGGGCTGAACTACCAGATCGAGCACCACCTGTTCCCGAGCATGCCGCGCCCGTCGCTGCGGCGCGTGCAGCCCCTCGTGCGCGCCTTCTGCGCCGAACGCGGCATCCCGTACGTCGAGTGCAGCGCCGCCGGTTCCTACGGCCAGGCGATCAGCCACCTCAACGCCGTCGGCCGCGGGGACCAGGTCGACGCCTAGCCGAAGCGGCTG
Source organism: Actinomycetes bacterium (assembly GCA_038223055.1). Classification (GTDB taxonomy): domain Bacteria; phylum Actinomycetota; class Actinomycetes; order JACCUZ01; family JACCUZ01; genus JBBRHF01. The sequence goes on from JBBRHF010000055.1 coordinate 9,420, forward strand.
GTCTGCGGGCCGCTGGTCGGCTGGCCGGCCCGAATGGACCGCAACAACGCCAGCGTGGCACCGTCAGGGCCGTGGCCACCGATGACGACCCACGACGCGGCCGGCACGACCACGACCACGCCCACGCATCCGTCGGGCGGGCCGGTCACCGGCGCCGGCTGACTGCGGTCCTGGCGATCACGTCTGCCGTCCTGGTCGTCGAGGTCATCGGCGCGGTCGTCTCCGGCTCGCTGGCCCTGCTGGCCGACGCGGGCCACATGCTCACCGACGTCGCCGGACTGTCCCTCGCCCTGGTAGCGGCGCACCTCGCCGGGCGACCCGCGACCCCGCAGCGCACGTGGGGCTACCGGCGCGCCGAGGTCCTCGCTGCCGCCGCGCAGGCCGCGGTGCTGCTCGCGGTCGGCGTGTTCATCCTGGTCGAGGCCGGGCGCCGCCTGGTCGACCCCCCCGAGGTCGTCTCCGGCGCGATGGTGGTGTTCGGCCTGGTCGGCCTCGCCGGCAACGCCGTCGGCATCTGCCTGCTCGTGGGAACGCGTGGTGAGAACCTGAACATGCGGGCCGCGTTTCTCGAGGTCCTCAACGACGCTCTTGGCTCTGCCGCCGTGCTCGTCGCTGCCCTGGTCATCGCCACCACGGGCTGGCACCGCGCGGACGCGGTCGCGTCCTTGCTCATCGGCGCGCTCATCCTGCCGCGCACCTGGCGGCTGCTGCGCGAGGCCGTCGACGTGCTGCTCGAGGCCACCCCGAAGAACCTCGACCTCGACCTGGTGCGGGCGCACATCCTCGCGGTCGCCCACGTCCACGACGTACACGACCTGCACGCGTCCGCGCTCGCCACCGACCTGCCGGTGCTGACCGCCCACGTGGTCGTGGACGACTCGTGCTTCCTCGACGCCCACCTGCCCGAGCTGCTGGACCAGCTCCAGCGCTGCCTCGCGATGGACTTCGACGTGGCGCACTCGACGTTCCAGTTCGAACGCACCGGGCACGCCGATCACGAGAACGCGGCGCATGCATGACCGACGGTGCCTGACCGAGCACGTTGCGCTCATCAAGGTTTTCGTGAGGTCCCACTCCTAACGTGAGCGGTTCCGAAGGTTAACTGTTGGGGGAGTGTCATGGGTTTGTCGCGGCGTGATGTGCTGAAGATGGGTGTGCTCGGGGGGGCGGCTCTGGCCTTGCCGCTGGAGCGGGTGGCGAGCGCGAAGTCCTTGCTGGACAACAGGATGGCGAGCAGCGTCCTGCCGAAGCCGTTCACCGTGCCGTTCACGATCCCGCCGGTGGCCGTGCCCCACCGCAGCGACGCGACCACCGACTACTACAAGATCTGGATGCGGGAGACGACCGCTGAGATCCTGCCCGGCTTCCAGACCCCGGTGTTCGCCTACAACGGGTCGGTCCCCGGCCCCACCGTCAAGGTGAACCAGGGCCGCGAGGTCGTCATCCGGCACCTGAACGCCCTCCCGGCCAAGCACCCGGTCCTGGGCTACGTCCCGTGGACGTCGGTGCACCTGCACGGCTCGGCCTCGCTGCCGCAGTACGACGGGTATGCCAGCGACAACAGCAACCCCGGCCAGTACAAGGACTACCGCTACCCGAACTTCCAGCCGGCCCGCACGCTGTGGTACCACGACCACGGCCTGCACCACACCGCCGAGAACGTCTACATGGGCCTGGCCGCGCAGTACCACATGTACGACGCCAGGGAGCGGTCGCTGCCGATCCCCCACGGTGACTACGACCTGCCGCTGGTCATCAGCGACCGGATGTTCACCAAGACCGGCGCGATGCTGTTCGACAACAGCGACGAGTCCGGCATGTACGGCGACGTCAACCTGGTCAACGGCCGCCCGTGGCCGGTCATGAAGGTCAAGCGGCGCAAGTACCGCTTCCGGGTCCTCAACGGCTCGGTGTCCCGGTCCTACAACCTGACCCTGGACTCGGGTGCCCCGTTCACCGTCATCGGCACCGACGGCGGGCTGATGCCGTTCCCCCAGGTCGTGAAGAGCTTCCGGCTGGCTCCTGCCGAGCGCTACGAGATCGTCATCGACTTCGCGAAGTTCCCGCCCGGTCGTCGCCTGGTGCTTCGCAACAGCTCACCGAAGAACAACATCGACTACGTCAACATCGACAAGGTGATGGCGTTCGACGTGGTCGGCGACGCGTTCGACCCGACCGACAACACCATCCCCGACGCCCTTGACCCCGGCAATGCCGTGATGGCGCTCAAGCCCAGCCAGTCGGTCAAGACCCGCCGGCTAGAGCTGAAGCGCCGCAACGGTCTCTGGACGATCAACGGGCGCACCTGGGAGGACGTCGTCGCCAGCGGCTTCCGCCACGTGGAGGCGAACCCCACCCACGGCGACGTCGAGATCTGGGAGCTGGTCAACACCTCGGGCGGATGGTTCCACCCGCTGCACATCCACCTGATCGACTTCCAGATCCTGGACCGCAACGGCAAGCCGCCCTTCGCCTACGAGCGCGGCCCGAAGGACGTCGTCTACGTCGGGGAGAACGAGACCGTCCGGGTGCTGGCGAAGTTCGAGGGTGTCGGCAAGTACATGATCCACTGCCACAACCTGGTGCACGAGGACCACGACATGATGACCCAGTTCGAGGTGCTCAAGCCCGGCGTCCGTGGCCTCGACCCGCTCGGCACCCCTAGCAAGTCAATGCCCGAGATGAACGACCTGTGAGCGCCGTAGCGGTCCAGCGCCCCGGGCTGGGCGCCGGGGACACGGCGACCGGGGACCTGTCGATGTCCGTCGGCGCGGATGACTCCGCCGATCTGGCGTGGCGAGCCGCCACCTGGCTGGCCGCAGCCGCCGCGGCCGTGCTGGCCTGGTCGGCCGTCGGCCTGCTGGGCAGCCCGGGGCATTCCTGGGGCTACGGCCTGCTGCTTCTCACGGTGGCCGGCGGTGAGGCGCTGCTCGCCCGGGCGCTGTTCCGGCGTGCTGGAGCCAGCACGGTGCTCGCCGGGGTGGTCGCCAACATCGCCGTGATCACGACGTACGTCGTCGGCCGCACCGCCGGCCTGCCCATCGGGCTGTCTCCTTCGAGCCCGTCCGCGGCTTCGGCGACCGGCCACGGCGCAGGCCACGCTGCCGGCTGGGCCGACTATTCCGCGCAGCTAGGTGTCGTCGGCGTCGGCGACGTCGGCGGGCTCGACGTGGCGATGCTGGTGGTCCTGCTCGCCCTGGTAGCGCTGCTCGTCTCGTTGCTGCCGGCGAGGACCCGCCGGGTCGCGGTCAACGTGGCGCTGCTCGCCGGCGTGGCCTTGTGGGCGCAGCGATTCTCCGGCGTGGGCGGGTGGTAGAGGCGAAGTCGGCGGTGGCCTGCCGCGCGGACCCGGTGGCCCCGGACCCGCGGCGCCCCTTCAGGCGAGGGGTCACCCTCGTTCTGTGTGCGATGGCCGCGACGGCAATCGTCGGGGTCGCACCCGTGCGCGTCGCGGGTCAGAGCATGCAACCGACCCTCGGGTCGGGAAACCACATCTTGACCTTGCGCCACCTGGTGACCCTGCGCGATCTTGGGGTGCTGCCCTGGCTGCCCGACCCCATCCAGCGCGGCGCGATCGTCACCGCGCGCGACCCGGGCACCGGCGTTCTGCTGGTCAAGCGGGTGGTGGCGCTTGGCGGTGACAGCGTCGGCGTGGCCGACGGCCGGCTGGTCGTCAACGGCAAGACCCTGCGCGAGCGGTACGTCGACTACAGCCGGGTCGACGGCAGCTACTTCGGCCCGGTGCGCGTCCCGGCCGGGAGCGTGTTCCTGCTCGGCGACAACCGGGGCGACTCGCGCGACTCACGTGACTTCGGCCCGGTTCGGGCCGACGAGGTCGCCGGCGAGGTTCTGGTGCGGCTGTGGCCGCTCCGCCGCTGACACCTGGCCGGTGACATAGGATCGCGGCCGGTTCGCCACGATAGGCCATCGATCGGCCGAGATCGACGGAAAGATTGGTTGCTGGTGATCGTTCTGCACGGCTGGTGGGCCGGCGTCGATCCGTCGTCCGCCGCGCTGGTCCTGTGGGCCGAGGACTCGGGCGCCCCGCTCGAGCCGGCGCGGCGCCCGGGACGGCGCCCCAAGGTGGCCGAGCACCCGTTCGCGCTCGCCGCCGACGAGCTGACCAAGCTGACCGAGCTCGCCTCGTGGGCGCCCGACGCCTCCGAGCCGGTCGTGGCCCCCGAGCCGGTCGTGGAGGGCGCCGTCAGCGCCGTGCTCGCGCTGCCGACCCGCGGGCGGGGCCCCGTCCCGTCCCCGGAGCTGCTGCTCACCGCCGCCCGGGCCGACGACGGGGTGGCCGAGGCCGAGGTAACCCAGGGACTGTGGCGGGTGCCGACCGTGCGCCTCGGGCCGGACGCGGCGCTGGCCATGCTGAGCCCCGGGGTGGCCGGTGGTATCGGGGCCGACGGACTCGACGGCGACCCGGCCCTCGAGGGTGCCGACCTGCGTCAGCTGAGGGCGCTCGCGGCGTTCGCTGCCGACCTGGTCGGGCGGGGTCGCGTTCTGCCCACCGTCGAGGCTGGCCCGGACGGGGACGGGTGGGCCACCTGGCGGCCCTTGGTCACCGGTGCCGACGCGGTGTGGTTGCGCTCCGCCGTCCGCGGGATGCCGGCCGCAGGAGTGGCTGCCGTGGACGCGGCTGGGGAGCAGGTGCGCGGACCGGTCGAGGCGGTGGCCGCGGCCACGGACGCGCTGGTCGACGCCGCGGTGCGTTCGGTCCTGGGGCCGGCCCCGCGGCGGCGGTCCGAGCCGACGTGGCGGGCTGCGCTGCGCGGGCCGGGCCGGCGCTTCGCGGCCGGTGCGCTCGAGGTCGCCGCGCTCGCGGCGGCGCTCGGGCAGTGGCAGCAGGAGGCGATCGGTGCCGCGGCCGTGCGCGCCTGCTTTCGCCTCGTCGAGCCGTTCGAGGAGCTCGTGCTCATTGCCGAGGGCATCGAGGGCGAGGGCGACGAGGGCGAGGGCGACGAGGGCGACGGCAGCCGCGCGGGCAGCGGCGCACTCGATGCGTCCGGCCCCGACCCGGCCGCCGAACCCTGGCGGCTGCGGTTCGCGTTGCAGGCCGCCGACGAGCCCAGCCTGGTGGTCGACGCGGAGCGCGTCTGGGCGTCCAAGGGGGCGCTGCGGGCGCTGGCCCGGCATGTGCCCGACCCGCAGGAGACCCTGCTCGCCGAGCTCGGTCGGGCCGTCCGGCTCTATCCCCAGATCGAGGCGGCACTGCACACCGCCCGACCCAGCGAGCTGGTCCTGGACACTGCCGGCGCCCACGAGTTCCTCGAGTTGGCGGCGCCGATGCTCGTCGCGTCCGGGTTCGGTGTCCTGCTCCCGGGGTGGTGGACCAACCCCTCCTCACGGCTCGGGGCGCGGCTGAAGGTCAGCACCCCCAGCCAGCCCGGCGCCGTGGCCGCGGCGGCGTCCATCGGGCAGGACGGGCTGGTCGACTTCCGCTGGGAGCTTGCCGTCGGCGACCAGACCCTCACCGACGCCGAGGTCACCGACCTCGTCGACTCGGCGCAGCCGCTGGTCCGCCTGCGCGGTCAGTGGATGCAGGTCGACCCGGACCGGCTAGCCCGGGCCCGCGCGTTCCTGCACCGTCGCGGCCGGCGCGCCGAGCGGATGACGGTCGGGCAGGTGCTGCACGCCTTGGGCTCGACCGACGACGGCCCCGGCGGACTCCCCGTCGTCGGGGTCGACGCGTCGGGCTGGCTCGGTGACCTGCTCTCGCCACAGTCCGAGCGCCGGATCGAGCCGGTCCCCGCCCCGCCCTCCTTCGTCGGTGCCCTGCGGCCCTATCAGGAGCGCGGCCTGGCGTGGCTCTCGTTCCTCGAGGCGATCGGGATGGGCGGACTGCTGGCCGATGACATGGGGCTGGGCAAGACCATCCAGCTGCTCGCGCTGATCGCTGGCGACCCCGAGGAGGCGCCCCCGACCTTGCTGGTGTGCCCGATGTCGCTGGTCGGCAACTGGGCCCGCGAGGCCACCCGGTTCACCCCGACGATGCGGGTGCACGTCCACCACGGAGCCGAGCGCGCGCGGGGCAAGGCGTTCGACGCCGCGGTCGCGGGGGCGGACCTGGTCGTCACGACGTACGCGCTGCTCGCCCGCGATGGCGCGGCGCTGCGGAAGGCGCCGTGGCACCGGCTCGTGCTTGATGAGGCGCAGGCGGTGAAGAACGCGGCGACCAAGGCGGCCGTCGCCGCCCGGTCGGTGCCCGTGCAGCGGCGGATCGCCGTCACCGGGACGCCGGTGGAGAACCGGCTGGCCGACCTCTGGTCGCTGATGGAGTTCGCCAACCCGCACCTGCTGGGCAGCGCCAAGGACTTCAAGACCCGTTTCGCCACTCCGATCGAGCGCCACGGTGACGGCGAGGCGAGCACCCGGCTGCGCGCCCTGACCCAGCCCTTCGTGCTGCGCCGGCTCAAAACCGATCGCTCGATCATCACCGACCTGCCGGAGAAGATGGAGATGGAGGTGGTCTGCTCCCTGACCGGCGAGCAAGGCGGGCTCTATCAGGGCGTCGTCGACGACATGCTCGAGCGGATCGCCACCACCACCGGCATCGAGCGACGCGGCCTCGTGCTGGCGACCATGACCAAGCTCAAGCAGGTCTGCAACCACCCGGCCCAGTTCCTGCGCGACGGCAGCCGGCTGGCGGGGCGTTCCGGGAAGCTGGCCCGGCTGGACGAGACCCTCGAGGAGGTCCTCGCCGCGGGCGAGAAGGCACTGCTGTTCACCCAGTACGCCGAATTCGGTGCCATGCTCAGCACGCACCTGTCGTCCCGGTTCGGCCGGGAGGTGGTGTTCCTGCACGGCGGGGTGAGCAAGGCAGACCGGGACGCGATGGTGGAAAGGTTCCAGGACGCGGCCGGGAGCGGTCCGCCGCTGTTCGTGCTCTCACTGAAGGCGGGCGGCACCGGGCTGACCTTGACCGCCGCCAACCACGTGATCCACGTCGACCGGTGGTGGAACCCCGCCGTCGAGGACCAGGCGACCGACCGGGCCTTCCGGATCGGGCAGACGCGGGCGGTGCAGGTCCGCAAGTTCGTCTGCGCCGGGACCCTGGAGGAGAAGATCGCTGCGATGATCCGGGACAAGCGGGGACTGGCGGCCAGCGTCGTCGGGACCGGCGAGGGCTGGCTGACCGAGCTGTCGACTTCTGCCCTGCGGGACCTGTTCACCCTCGATGCCGGGGCCGTGGTCGAATGAGCCCGGACTGGTCCGGCGGCTTTCCCCCGCCGGCGCGGCCCCGCAAGGTCGAAGGCGGCCTGGTCGCGCGCAGCGCCCGCGGCGACATCGGCCAGCACTGGTGGTCGCGGCGGTTCGTGGCGGTCCTGGAGTCCTTCGCCCTGGGCTCTCGGCTGACCCGGGGACGCAACTACGCCCGGCGCGGGCAGGTGATCTCGCTGGACGTGGCCGCGGGGACGGTGTCCGCCGTCGTCCAGGGCTCGCGCCGCTCGCCGTACCGGGTGACGATCGGGTTGGCGCCGTTCACCCAACTGGTGTGGGCCAAGGTCGAGGTGGCGCTGGCGGAGCAGGCGATCCACAGTGCCCGGCTGCTCGCCGGGGAGATGCCCGCGGAACTCGAGGAGGTCTTCGCCGCGGCGGGGGCGCCGCTGTTCCCGCAGCGGATGACCGACTTGGCGATGCGCTGCTCGTGCCCCGACTCCGCCGTCCCGTGCAAGCACCTGTCGGCCACGTTCTACCTGCTTGCCGAGAGTTTCGACGAGGACCCGTTCCGGATCCTGCACTGGCGGGGTCGCGAGCGGGCCGTGCTGCTGGGCCGGCTGCGCGAGTTGCGCGGCGATGCGTCATCATCGGCGCCCGAGCTGCCCGGATCGGGAGCGCCGGAGGCGGCCGGCGAGCAGCGCAGCATCGGCGCAGCGACGGCATTGGCCGACCTCGACCCGGGCGACCGGGCGCTGGACCCGGTCGGGTTCTGGAGCGCGCCGGCCCCGCCGCCGCGGCCGGTGCAGCCCGAGCTTCCGTCCGACCTGGTGCTGCGCCAGCTCCCGGTACCCGGCGCCGAGCTGGGTGGCCCCGGTCTGGTGACCGCTCTTCGGCCGATCTACGAGCGCCTCGCCGAGGCGCAGGAACAGACCGGGCGCTGAGGTCGCGCCTGGCATGCTCGGTGGTCCCGGCCCCGGCCGGGCATCGTTGCGGCGGCGGAGACGGGAGGTGCTGGTGCCCTACGTGGACGTCATCTCGTGGCGGACCTCTCTGGTTCTCGCGGTCGCCTTTCTGGTGGCGGCGCTGCTGCTGCGGCTGGCGGGACGTGCCTCGCGGGTGGCCGGTCCCGGGTCGCCACGGCTGGTGACCGCCCAGGCTGCGGCCGGCGAGGCCGCACTGGTCCTCGGGATGTTCGCGCTGTGGCAGCTCGCGGGTCGGCTGGCCCGGTCCGAGGCCGACGGAGCGTTCGCCCGCGCGCAGGACCTGTGGCGCCTTGAGCGCGCCGTGTACCTGCCCGACGAGCTCGCGGTGCAACACGCAGTCCTGCCCCACCCCCCGCTGGTGCAGCTCGCCAACGGCTACTACCTGTACGGGCACCTCAACGTCGTGCTCATCACTCTGGTCTGGCTGTTCGCCTGCCGCCGCGAGGTCTACCCCAGGGTGCGCAACGTGCTCGCCGTCTCGACCGGAGCGTGCCTGCTGGTCCAGTTGGTCCCGATCGCGCCGCCGCGGCTGCTCGGCCGGCTCGGTTTCACCGACACCGGCCTGGACTACGGCCAGTCGGTCTACGGCTCCTTGAGCACCGGCCTCGGCAACCAACTCTCGGCGATGCCCTCGCTGCACATCGGCTGGGCCGTCGTGGTCGCGTGGGCCGTGCTGTCGGCCGGCCGCGGACCCTGGCGGTGGGTCGGTGTCGTTCACTTGATGTTCATGAACATCGTCGTCGTCGCCACCGCCAACCACTGGTGGCTCGACGGCGTCGTGGCCGCGGGGATCGTGGCCGTGACCGTGGTCGCGCTGCCGGCGCGCCTCCCCCTCCGGACCGGCCGTCGTCCACAGCAATCGTTCCTCAACAGGAGTGGCCATTCCGCCCCGGCGTGAGGCGCGGGGAAGTAGGCTCCAACTGCCGGTTCCGTCGTCCCCGACGGAGCGGGATTTCTTGATCCTCACACTCTTGCCCCCGTGATCGCGATACGATCGCGCGCATCGGGGGCTGACTACCGGGAGTTCTCCCATGTCCAGAGCACGAGCGTGGCACGCGGCGCTGGGCGCCGGCGCTGTGTGCGCGCTTCTGGTCGCTCCCGCCACGGCGGGTGCCAGCCTCACGGTCGCCGCGAGCGCGTCGCCCGGGGTCTCCACCCACTCGCCCGCCGGTCCCGCGAAGTTCGTCGTTCAGGCGCGGCCCGGGCGGGTGCTGGCGGCGAAGGCTGCCACTCGGAGCGCAGGTGGGACCCCGACCGGCGACCTTCCGGTCATCGACGGGTTCACCGCGACCCTGTCCTCGACTGCACTGCGCCGGGTGACAGCCGACCCCGCCGTGCGGGCCGTCACTGCCAACAGCCCGGGCAAGTTCGCGACCGTTAGTTACGCCGGCGGTGTCGTCGCGAGCGACTATTCGCGCACCGCCGGCGCCTACCGCGCCTGGCGCCGCGGCGCCAGCGGAGCCGGCGTGACCGTCGCGGTGATCGACACTGGCGTTGGACCTGCGGCGAGCCTCTCCGGCCGGGTCTTTCCCGGCCCTGACTTCTCCGGTGAGGGCAACAGCCGGGCCGACAGCTTCGGCCACGGCACCGTGATGGCAGGCATCATCGCCGGCAGCGCCGACTCCGACGACCATGCCGACGGCCCCCTGGCCGGCATGGCCCCCCGGGCGCGGATCGTCTCGGTTAAGGTCGCGGGCCGCAACGGCGCGGCGGACGTCTCCACCGTGCTCAAGGCCATGCAGTGGGTGGCCACGTTCCACGACGAGCTGGACATCCGCGTCGTCAACCTGTCCTGGGGCACCTCGTCCAGCCAGACCGCCGCGGTCGATCCGCTCGATTTTGCCGTCGAGCGCCTTTGGCGCCTCGGTGTGGTGGTGGTCGTCGCCGCAGGCAACAGCGGACCGGCGGACGGCACCATCAGGACACCCGCCGACGACCCGGCGGTGATCACGGCCGGGGCCTACGACGACAACCAGGACACCGACCAGGGCAATGACTCGGTCCCCTCCTGGTCGGGTCGAGGCCCGACGAGCGAGGGCGTCGCAAAACCCGACCTCGTCGCCCCTGGCCAGTTCGTCGTCGGGCCGCTTTCCCGCGGCTCCTTGATCGACGTCACCTTCCCGCAGGGCCGCGTCGGCCTGGACAACATCCGGGGCAGCGGCACGTCGCAGGCCGCAGCGGTCACCTCGGGGGCCGTCTCGCTCGTGCTCGGCCGCAACCCGTCGTTCACTCCCGACGAGGTCAAGTTCGCCGTCACGTCGACCGCGAAACCGATTAGCGCAGCGTCGCCGACCGAGCAGGGCAACGGTCGCCTTGCCGTCGACGACGCCCTGGCCGCCGACGTCACGGATGCGCCGATCCAACAACTGGCGGCCACCGGCTTGGGCTCGCTGGAGGCCAGCCGCAGCGGGCGACACATCGACACCGCCTGCCCCGGCGAGTCCATCCCGACCACCGTCGTTGGCGAGGTCGACGAGCATTGTCAGCCCTGGGACGCCGCGTCTTGGTCGGCTGCGTCCTGGTCGGCCGCCTCGTGGAGCGCAGACGTGTGGGACGCCGCTTCTTGGAGCGCGGCGTCCTGGTCTGCTGCCTCCTGGTCTGCTGCCTCCTGGTCTGCTGCCTCCTGGAGTGCCGCGTCGTGGTCTGCTGCCTCCTGGAGTGCCGCGTCGTGGAGTGCCGCCTCGTGGTCCGCTAACGGATTCCTGGCGGACTTCTGGGGTGCGACCCCCCCGGCAATAGCGCCCTGATGAGCCCATGACCGCGGTCGGCGACGCAGCCGTCCTGCGTCTACCCCGTCGTTTGCGGCTGCTCGTGCTGGGCTGCATCGGCGCTGGTGCGGCTGCAATTCTCGTGACGCTGGCCCAGGTGCTGACCGCACCGGCCCCCAGCCCATGGAACCTCCCCGCGGTCGTCGCGGTCGCGATCGTCGGGGACATCTCGCTGCTCTCGATCCGGTTTGGCCACAGCGGCAACAGCGAGACGTGGGCCGAGGCGGCGCTCATCCTGGGTGTCGTCATCGGCGGCTGGGACTGGTTCATCGTGCTGGCCCCGGCTGCCGTGGTGGCCCGCCAGCTGCTCGCCGGGCGCCCGACCTACAAGGCCCTGTTCAACGGTGGGTCCGTCGCGACCGGTGCCGTGGTCGCCCGCATGGTCTATTGGCCGCTGTCCGGTGACTGGTCGGGCATGTCCACGACGCAACCGATCTGGCGGGTCGCCGCGGGTTTCGTGGTCGGCGCCTGCGCCTACTTCCTGTGGATCGGTTTGCTGGTCTCGCTTGCCGTGGCGCTCGCCCAGGGCATCCCCGCGTCACACGTGTGGCGCAAGAGCCGACGGCTGCGATTCGTCATGCTCGCCGGCAACAGCGCTGCTGGTGTCGGTGCTGTCATCCTGAGCGAAACCAGCCCGTCGACGTTGCTCGTCCTGCCCTTTGTCTTCCTGCTGCTCTACGTGCTCTACAACAGCTATCTCAGCGCCCAGCAGGAGCGCGACACCTGGCGCGAGCTGCACGAAGCCACCCACGCCATGAACCGGGTCGACCACGGCGACGTCATCGCCTCCATCCGCCTCGGCGCGTCGTCCTTGTTCGGCGCCGAGCAGACTGAGGTGCTCACGGGTGTCGATGACACCCTGGCGTTTGGGCTGCGGTCCCCGGCCCTGCTCTCCGCTGCGATGGCGACAGACGGGGCAGCCTTCATCGACGTACGACGCGGCCCGGCCCCGGTCGTCGCCGAGCTCACCGCGCTCGGGCTGACCGACGCAATGGTGGCCCCGATGCAGATCGGCGGCGGCCGGATCGGCGGGCTGCTCATCGGTTACCGCGGCAAGGTCCTGTTCCGGCGCTCCCGCGAACTGCAGGTGTTCGCGACCTTCGCCAACCACGCTGCGCTGTCGCTCCAGCACGCGCGGCTGTTCGCCGGCATGGACGCCCAACGCACCCGGCTGTCGGCAATCGTGGACAACGCCTCGGACGGCATCGTCCTGCTCGACGGGGCCGGGCGGGTGTGTTCGTGGAACCCGGCGATGGTTCGGATGACCGGGTGCGAGGAGGAGGCCGCGATCGGGACGTCGCTGGTCACCGCGCTCGGCGCCGAGCGAGACGGGGAGCCGCTGACGGCTGCGTGGCTGCTCGAACGGCTGGCCACCACCGAGCACCTTGAGGTCGCGGCCAGCGTCATCGCCCGCTCGGGCAGCCGCCGCGAGACGGTGTTGTCGATCTCCGCCGTGCAGGGGGCGCGCGAGAGCCTCGATTACGTCGTGCTGGTGGCCCGCGACGTGACCGCGCAGCGGGAAGCGGAGATCAGCCGGGAGGACTTCATTGGTTCGGTCTCCCACGAGCTGCGGACTCCGCTCACGCCGTTGAAGGGCTACCTCGGGGTGCTGCGGCGCCCCGGGTTCGCGCCCAACCCCGCCCAGCTGTCGGCCATCTACTCCACGATGTACGAGCAGGCTGGCCACCTGGAGCGGATCGTGGAGGACCTGCTCAGCGTCGCGGGCATGCAACGCGGGCATTTTCAGGTCACGCTCGCCGCCGTCGACGTCGAGGCTCTGGTGGCACGGGTGGTCGAGGACTTCCGCACTACCTCGGCGCGCGAGGTCGACCTGGCCGCGACCAACGAGGACGGGGGCGCGATCTGCGACCCGGACCGGCTGCGCCAGGTGCTGTCCAACCTGCTGAGCAACGCCGACAAATACTCCCCGGCGCAGACCCCGGTGCACGTCGCCCTGCGGCGGGTCGGTGCGGCCGTCGAGGTGACCGTTCGCGACCACGGACCCGGCATCCCGGACGAGGCGCGGGAGGTGGTGTTCGAGCGGTTCCGGCGTCTCGGTGACCACATGACCCGGGGCATCAACGGCACCGGTCTCGGCCTCTACATCGCCCGCCGGTTGATCGAGGCCATGGGCGGGCAGATCTGGGTGGACAGAGCGGCCGACGGCGGCGCGGTGTTCCACGTCACGGTCCCGACCGGCCAGCCGGTCTCGCCGGCGCTGGCGGCGCCCGGGGACAGGTCCTCCGCCTACGTCGTCTGACCGGCGAACCGCCTACGTCGTCTGATCGGCGACCTGGCCTGCGCCGGTCCGTAGCCGGGCCAGGAGATCGGGTCTGCGGTGTAGCAGCGCGGGCAGGGACGTCGCCGGGTGCCCCGCGACCCCCAGCACCGTGTCGCTCACCGTGGCAAGCTCGCCGAGCCCGATCGCGAGATAGGTGCTCACCCAGGCCTCGAGCTGCCAGTCGGGTGCGCCGTATCCCGCGCGCGAGGCGTAGGCCTCGTCCAACGACTCGTCGACGTAGCTGACGGCTTGCCCGGTGACCGCGCCGAGGGTGGCTGCGACCTCAGCCATGGACACCGCGGTCGGGCCGGTGAGGTCGTGGACCATCCCCTGGTGAGCGGCGGGGTCGCGCAGCACGGCCTGCGCCACGTCCGCGACATCGTCGATGGCGACGGCGGCGACGCGACCTGCACCGGCCGGACCGCGCAGCACGCGGTCGCCGCCGACCAACGAGGGCAGGAAATCCGCGTACAGGTTGTCCCTGAGCATCGTCCACCGAAGTCCACTCGCCCGCAGGTGCTCCTCGGTGACCCAGTGGTCGCGGCCCAGGGTGAACGTGGAGTCGGGTGCGGCCGCGACGAAGGAGGTGTAGACGACGTGCTTCACCCCGGCCTTGACGGCGGCGTCGATGAACGTGGTG
>JBBRHF010000056.1:0-22939 GCA_038223055.1 Actinomycetes bacterium
CGCAACGCACGGATGAACGGGTCCTGGTCGAACGCCGGGTCCATCGGATCACGGGCGATGTGGGCGATCTCGGGCGGAAGGTCGGCACCACCCTCGGACAGCGCGAGCCCGCCGAAGGTGCGCTGGTCGACGAACCGCAGCTCGTCGCGCCCGTCGGTGAAGCTCACCCGCACCCGCAGGTGGATCTCGTCGGCGGCATCGGGAGGTCGCACGAGCAGCTGGCCGCTCATCCCGAGGTGGGCCAGCAGGGCGTCGCCATCATCGAGGGCGAGCCAGAGGTACTTGCCCCGCCGATGCACGGCGTCGACGACGCGCCCCCGAAGCCGGCAGGCAAGATCGTCGGCGCCGGGCGTATGACGGCGTACGGCGCGGGGGTGCAAGACGCTGACGGAGGAGATGGTGCGCCCGGTGACCCAGCGTTGGAGGCCGCGGCGGACCACCTCGACCTCGGGGAGCTCGGGCACGGGAGCGCGGGCGGTGCCGGCCGGTCAGTCGGTGCGGGGATCGGTGCGGGGATCGGTGCGGGGATCGGTGCTGAGATCGGCGGCGTCCTCGGCGTAGCCGAGGGTGGCGCCGGTGCTCGCCACGATGCCGGACCGGATGGCGCGCCAGGCCGACGCGGCGGCCTCCTGCTCGGCTTCCTTCTTGCTGCTGCCGGTGCCTTCGCCGAAGGCCTCGCCGCCGAGTACGACCATGGCCTCGAACTGCTTCTCGTGGTCGGGACCGGTCTCGGACACCAAGTAGTCAGGAACGCCGAGCGACTCTGCGGCGGTGAGTTCTTGCAAGCTGGTCTTCCAGTCGAGCCCGGCGCCCAGCGTGGCGGCTTCCTTGATCAGCGCGTCGAACAGCCGGTGCACGAGCTCCGCGGCCGCCTCAAGGCCGACGTCGAGATAGACGGCGCCGAGGATCGCCTCAAGGGTGTCCGCGAGGATCGAGGTCTTGTCCCGACCTCCGGTCGACTCCTCGCCCCTGCCGAGACGGATGTCCTCGCCAAGCTCGAGGGCTCGGGACACATCGGCGAGGGCACGCATGTTGACCACCGCGGCGCGCAACTTGGCCAGCTGGCCTTCGGGCAGGTCCGGATGCTCGCGGTAGAGCGCGTCGGTGACGACCAGTCCGAGCACGGAGTCGCCGAGGAACTCCAGCCGTTCGTTGGTCGGCAGGCCACCGTTCTCGTAGGCGAAGGAGCGGTGCGTGAGCGCCTGTTCGAGCAACCCGGGCTCGACATCGACCCCGAGACGATCACCCAGGCGGGTGCGCGCAGCGGGCGAGGGCGACTTGCCGGCCGGATCGCTCATCGAGGCTCAGACGTCCAGCACGGAGCGCCCGTTGTAGGTGCCGCAGGCTGGGCACGCCACGTGCGGCAGCTTGGGCTCGCGGCAGCGAGGGCACGCCACCAGAGCGGTCACAGTGGCCTTCCACTGGGATCGGCGCGAGCGGGTGTTGCTGCGCGACATCTTGCGCTTGGGAACGGCCACGGCTATGTCTCCTTAGAACTGGCGAGTTGTTCGGTCAAGCTCGCGAGCGCCGCCCACCGCGAATCGGTCGCGTCGTGCACGTGCTCGGGGTCGTCAGCGAACCGGGCCCCACACTGTGGGCACAGGCCCGGGCAGTCGGCCCGGCACAGTGGTTGGAACGGCAGTGCGAGCACCACCGTGTCGCGCAGCACCGGTTCCAGATCGAGCAGGTCACCCTCGAGGCGGCGAAGCTCGGTCTCGTCGTCGTGCGCCGAGTCTCCATGCACCCTGCCCTCACTAGGCACCCTGCCGTCTCCATGCACCCTGCCGTCTCCATGCACCCTGCCGTCACCACGCAGCTTGTCGGGATAGGCGTAGAGCTCCTGCAAATCGACCACGAGCTCGCTCGCAATCGGATCGAGACACCGCACGCACTCCCCGGCCAACCGCGCCTGGGCCGTCCCGGAGACCAGCACCCCTTCCATCACCGACTCGAGCCGCAGATCGAGGTCGAGCACCGAACCCGGGGCAACACCGAGCACGTCCACACCCAGGTCCACCGGAGCCGGAACAGACCGGGACAGCCGTCGAAGCGAACCCGGCCGGCGCCCCAGCTCGCGGGTGTCGATGACGAGGGGTGCCCGGTGATCGAGGCGACTCAGTGCATCCTGCTCTCTGTTGGGCGTTGCATCCGCAGGGCTGCGAGCAAACGGCGCGCTTGGGGGCATGGCGACTCTCGGCTCCAGACAGAACCATCGCTCAGGCTACCCGACGGGACGCGGCAGCCCAACTCGATGGCCGGTGCAACCGACTCCGGCCGGTCAGGTCGCCGTCTCCTGGTCGTCCAGGGGATGGCCGCCCGCCGCGTCGTCGCCGAAGTTGTCACCGACCGAGCCGCCCCGGAGCCGCTCGCGGCCGCGGTTCACGGCCACCAGGGTCCGCTCGAGCAGCACCTCGAAGTGGGCCAGCTTGGTGTCGACGTAGTCGTCGACCTCGCGGCGCATGGCGACCGCGTCCTCGTGGGACAAGGCCGTGATCTCGTCCGCCTGCCGGCGTGCTTGTTGTAGCAGCTCGGTCTCGGCGACGAGTCGGGCCGCCTCCGCTTCGGCAACCTCGATCAGCCGGCGCGCCTCCCGGCGCCCTTCGTCCACCACGGACTCCCGATCGTGCAACAACAGCTCCGCGTGCCGGAACTCCTCGGGCAACAGCTCGCGGATCTCCTCGACCAGGGCCAGCAGGTCCCCCCGGTTGATCACGCACGAGGCCGACATCGGCATGGCGCGAGCGTTCTCCACCAGGGCGGTGAGCTCGTCGAGCTTGTCGTGGACGTCCACGGTCGCGGGTTCCTCCGAAGCGGTCGGTGCGGTACCAGATCGGCCGGTCAGGGTTCGGGCCGGAACCACCCGTCAGGTGGGCTTGTTAGGCTCCCGGGAGAGGGACGCGATCTTCCGGGCGACGGCGTCGGGCACCAGTCCAGAGATGTCGCCGCCGTAGGTCGCTACCTGCTTGACCAGGGTAGAGGACACGAAGGAGTAGGTCGGGTTCGTGGCCAGGAACAGCGTCTCGATCCCCATCAGCCGCCGGTTCATCTGCGCCATCTCCAGCTCGTAGTCGAAGTCCCCCCCGGCCCGCAGGCCCTTGACCACGACGGGGATCGACCGGTCGCGGCAGTAGTCGGCGAGCAGCCCCGAGAAGCTGTCGACGCTGACGTTGGGCAGCGCGGCCGTGACCTCCCGGAGCAGATCGAGTCGCTCCGCCACCTCGAACAGGCCGCGCTTCTCGGGGTTGACGAGCACGGCGACGACGACCTCGTCATAGAGCCGGCTGGCCCGCTCGACCACGTCCAGATGACCGTTGGTGACGGGGTCGAACGAGCCGGGGCACACGCATCGACGCACGGGCGGTTACTCCTCGGGGGCGGGGCCGCCGGGCGGCGGAACTGTGGTCGCGCGACCGTACCAAAGGGTCGCCTCGCCGTATCTCTTAGCGCGCTCGGCACCGACGCCAGGCGGCCAGGGGCAGGGGCCGCCGCGGGTCGCCCGCTCCACCACGATCACCGCACCGGGACCGACCCAGCCGCCTCCCGCAAGAGCGGCCAGCACCGCCCCGAGCGCGTCGTCCGGCAGGACGTAGGGCGGGTCGGCGAAGACCACGTCGTACGGCGGGGGCGGCTGGGTCGCGACGAAGCGCTCGACCAGCACGGGATGCACGTGCACCCGGTCGAGCCCGACGGCCGCGACGTTGGCACGGATCACACCGACGGCCCGAGGGTCGGACTCGACCAGCGCCACATGGGCGGCCCCTCGGCTGCGCGCCTCGAGGCCGACTGCCCCCGAGCCGGCATAGAGGTCGAGGAAGCGCAGGCCGGTCATGGCGCCGACCATGGCCTCGACCGCGGAGAACAGCGCCTCCCTGACCCGATCGGCCGTCGGTCGGGTGCCGGAGCCCGCGGGCACGGCCAGCCGGCGGCCCCGGGAGTCCCCGGCGATGACGCGGGTCACGCCGCGGCCGCCGCGGCCGCAGAGGCCGCAGAGACCTCAGAGGCCGCAGGTGCCGCAGGTGCCGCAGGTGCCGCAGAGGTCACGCCTTGTCCAAGAAGTCGGCGCGCTCGTCGTCGAGCAGCGCCTCGAGGGCCGCGCGAAGGGCCGGCCGGCTGCGCAGGTCTGGCTCGTCCTCGACGAGCTCGGTGGCCTCGCGGCGCGCCTGTTCGATGAGGTCCTCGTCGCGGATCACGCCGAGCAGCTTGAGGCTGGACTGGCGCCCCGACTGTGAGGCGCCGAGCACGTCGCCCTCCCGGCGGGCTTCCAGGTCGACTCGGGACAGCTCGAAGCCGTCCAGGGTGCCGGCGACCGCATCCAGTCGCCGGCGGGCCGGGCTGGTGGCCTCGAGCTCGGTGACGAGCAAACAAAGCCCTGGGGCGTCGCCCCGCCCGACCCGGCCCCGCAGTTGGTGCAGCTGGGAGACCCCGAACCGGTCGGCGTCCATGACCACCATCGTGGTGGCGTTGGCAACGTCGACACTGACCTCGATGACCGTGGTCGCGACGAGCACGTCGACCTCGCCGGAGATGAACCGGAGCATGACGTCGTCCTTGGCGTCGGGCGTCAGCCGACCGTGCAGCATGTCCACGCGCAGGCCGGCGAGGGGCCCCTCCGACAACAGCTCGACCATGTCGAGCACGGCGATCGCGGGACGCCGCGGACCGGGAAGCTCCCCCTCGGGCTCACCACCCGTCTCCTCGGCACCCTCGGCGTCACCGATGCGGGGGCACACGACGAACGCCTGGCGGCCGGCCGCGACCTCCTCGCGCAGCCGCTGCCACGCGCGGTCGAGGAAGGCCGGCTTCTCTCCCGCCGGCACCACGTGGGTGGCGATCGGGGACCGGCCGACGGGCAGCTCGGTCAGCGTCGACACGTCCAGGTCGCCGAACACCGTCATGGCCACCGTGCGCGGGATCGGGGTGGCGGTCATGACCAGCAGGTGGGGGGGAATCGCCGCCTTCGCGCGCAACGCATCGCGCTGCTCGACGCCGAACCGGTGCTGTTCGTCGACGACGACCAACGCAAGGTCGGCGAACTCGACCGGGTCCTGGATGAGGGCGTGGGTCCCGATGACGATGCCCGCCTCCCCGGCGGCCACTGCCGCCAGCACCGCGCGGCGGGGGCCGGCGGCCAGGGAGCCGGTGAGCAACGCCAGCCGGGTGCCGGCCGCGTCCCCGCCGAGCAGCCCCCGCTCGGCCAGCGGCCCGAGCAACGCCGTGATCGACCGGTGATGCTGCTGGGCGAGGACCTCGGTGGGCGCGAGCAGCGCGGCCTGCCCGCCGGAGTCGACCACGGTCAGCATGGCCCGCAGAGCGACGACCGTCTTGCCCGAGCCGACCTCGCCCTGGAGCAACCGGTGCATCGGGTGCTCCATCGCGATGTCCGCGGCGAGGTCGGCGGCGACCTCACGCTGACCGGCCGTGAGCTCGAACGGGCACCGTTCGTCGAACGCGTCGAGCAGGCCACTCGGGACGGGCAGCCGGGGGGTCGCCGGCAACCCCCGCGCGACGACCCGACGCTGGGCCAGGACGACCTGCAGCAGGAACGCCTCGTCGAAACGAAGCCGGTCCCGGGCCCGGCGTACGTCGTCCATCGACCTCGGCCGGTGGACCGCCTGCAGGGCGTCGCGCAGGCCCAGCAGCCGGCGCCGGTCGCGGATCTCCTCGGGCAGCGGGTCGGGGAGCGCCGTGAGCCCGTCCAGGACGATGCGCAGGCTCTGCGCGATCGACCAGCTGGCCATGGCGGCCGTCGCGGGATAGATCGGGATGATCTCGTCGGCGAACGCGTGGACGTCGAGCGTGGGGCGACGTCCGATCATCTGATAGTCCGGGTGGGTCAGCTGGCGGGTGCCGCGGTAGGACGTGACCTTGCCCGCGAACAGACCGTAGGCGCCCACGGTGAGGTCACGGACTCGGAACGGCTGGTTGAAGAAGGTCAATCGCAGCTGCCCGCTGCCGTCGGTGACGATGACCTCGACCAAGTTGTGCTTGTGATCGCGCGTGGGGCGGCTGCTGACCGAGGCAACCTGGGCGACCACCGTGACCTGCTCGTCGAGGGGCAGCTTGTCGATGTCGGTGAGCTCGCCGCGGCGGGCGTAGCGCCGGGGGTAGTGGTGCAGCAGGTCCTCGACGGTCTGCAGCGCCAGCCCCGCGGCCAGCGCCTTCGCTGTCTTGTCGCCGAGCACCATCGTCAGCGGGGTGTGGACGCTGAGCATTCACTCGACCCCGATGAGCAGGGGGTAGCGGGGCTGGCCCCCGGAGTAGACCACGGTGTCGACATCGGGGCGGGTGTGCCGCAGGTTCTGCACCACTGACTCCGTGAGACCGGCGCCGGCGCCGGCGCCGGTCACGAGGGTGACCATCTCGCCGCCCGAGCCGAGCATCCGGTCCACGACGTCGCGCCCGACTGCCTCGAGGCTGGAGCCGATCACCACGAAGTCGCCCTCGACGATGCCCAGCACGTCGCCCTCGGCGCAGATCCCGGCCGTCGTCATGGCCGGGCGCGAGGCCACGGTCACGCCGCCGTGGCGGCAGTGGACTGCGGCGGCGGTCATGTGCATCAGGTCGTCGTCAAGGCCGCGAGCCGGATCGTGGACAGCGAGGGCTGCCAGCGCCTGAACGCTGGCCCGGGTGGGGATGACCGCGACCCGCAGCCCCTCGTCGCGGGCCTTCCCCCCGGCCACCCGGGCGACCGCATGGCTGTCGGAGTCGTTCGGCAGGACGACGATGTCGCGGGCGCCGGCACGGTGGAAGCCGGCGAGCAGCTCGGCGGTGGAGGCGCGCCGGCCGGGCCCGCCGCGGACCACGGTTGCGCCGGCGGCCTCGAACAGCGCCGCGAGACCGTCCCCGGCCACGACCGAGACGATGGCGGAGGTCCGCCGATGGTGGCTGCCCGGCCGTCCCGCCGGCCCGTCGGGCAGCGACGGGCGCGGAGCCGGCTCGCGCAGGCCGGTCACCCGGATGCCGTGCGGACGTCCGGCCGCGATGCCGGCCTCGACCGCGGCGCCCACGTCGTCGACGTGCACATGGACGTTCCACTCCGGCGCCGCGCCGACGACCACGACGGAGTCCCCGACCGCCGCCAGCCGCTCCCGCAACACGGGGATCGCCTCACGGGGCGCATCCAGCAGGAACATCACCTCGTAGGACGGGCCGCCTGCCGCGTCGTAGTCGTCGCAGAGCTCTGCCCGCGAGACCGGCTCGGCTGCTGCCGGGGGCGCGGGAGCGGCCCGGAGCGGGGTCCGGGCCACCGCGAAGGTCGTGTCCATCGGGCGGCCCGCGACGACCCCGTCAAGGGCGTCGAACAGGACGCAGACGCCACGACCGCCCGCGTCCACCACACCGGCGCGGCGCAGGATCTCCAGCTGGTCGGGGGTGCGCTGGAGTGCCTCGCGGGCGCCGAGCGCGGCGGCGGCGACGACGTCAGGCAGGCTGTCGCCGGCCTGCGCGGCCACAGCCGCCGCCCGAAGCACCGTCAACATGGTGCCCTCGACCGGCGAGGCGACCGACGCGTAGGCGGCGTCGGCCGCCGAGCGAAGGGCGCCCGCCATCGTGGCGACGTCGGCCGCGCGGTCACCGAGGGCGTCGGCCAGGCCGCGCAGCACCTGGCTCAGGATCACCCCGGAGTTGCCCCGGGCGCCGAGCAGGGCACCTCTGGCCATGGCGTTCAGGACGAGTCCCGGCCCGGCGTCGCGCGGAAGCTCGACCAGAGCGCGGACCGCCGACTCGACGGTGAGATAGAGGTTGGTGCCGGTGTCCCCATCAGGGACCGGATAGACGTTGAGCGCGTCGATCTCCTCACGGGCGATCCCGAGCTGGTCCAGGCCCGAACTCGCCCACGCCCGCAGGCCCGCGGAGTCGAGTTCGAGCAGCGGCGGGTGCATCGCAGGCCTCCTCGTCGTTCGCGCTGCGCCGCTGCACGCGGGGTTGGACAGGCGGCTAGGCAGTACGCCGCAGGGTAGCCGCGTGGTCCGTCAGGTGATCCGACGTACCGGCGCGACCCGCGAACCCGGCGGCATCGGGGCGGTCAATAGAGCGAGGATCTCGGTCGGCGGCGGCGGCCGGCTGAACAGATATCCCTGGGTGCCGTCGCAGCCCTGCTCGGTCAGGAACTCGTTCTGGTCCGTGGGGCACGCCTAGCTCGTGCGGCCGGCGCGACGGTCGTGGCCGAAGGTGTCGAGACCGACAGGATCGCCACGCGTCCGGCACGCTGACGCCGGTGTTCGGCGTCGCGCGCCCGGCGCTCGGACTCCCGCCGCGACGCGGACGCGGCGCGGCTGTGGCGGTTCAGCCGCCCGATCCGGATCATGATGCGTCCGGCCTCAGCCCCGGCGACACAGATGACGAAGCCAATGGTCAGCCACCGCGCCTGCCCGATCGACAGATCGGGCAGGATCAGCCCGGCGAGCAGTTCGAGCAGCACCATCGCGAGGACCGCGGCGAGCCCCACCCCGACAACCCAGCGACTGTCGCCCAGGCCCGGTCTCGCGTCGGCGGGAGATGCTGGGGCAGGTCGTTCATCCTCGACCCGGTGCGGAGGGCGGGCAGCGACCGCCGACGACGACGCGCCCGTTCCCTCGGGCATTCGGGCTCACTCCTGGATCGCATCGTCGCCTGCACAAACCGTGCTCCCCCGCCTCGTATCGACACGATCCGGGCCAGTCTGAAGGCTGGGCCGTCGCGAGGTGAGGACCCGGGGGATCGAAGCCGCTCCGTGTCGGTCCCCCGGGTCCTCGCGCGTCAGACGGCTCGACCCATGAAGCCGCGGAGCCGATCGAGCACCGGCGCGTCCGGTCCGACCTCGATGGCGACGCCGAACGGCTTGCCCTCGCCGCGGTAGTCATCCGGCAGGGTCGACCTCGCCCGATCCAACGTGACGAGCATCTCGTCGTCGCTGAACGGCACGGCCTGGCCGGTCGCCGTCGCCAGGTCACAGCCGTGGATGACGTATTCCATGAGCGACATGTCGAGGACCATCTGCACGGGCAGCTTCGCCCCGATCATCGGCACTGCGCGCTCCACCCCGCCGCGGCGCCAGCCGGACACCAGGTCGCGCGCAGCAGCCTCGAACTCGGCCACCGGCGCCGTGCTCACGAACGTGCTCGGGTCGCCCTCGACCTCCTGGCCGTTGGCGCTGGCGGCGAACACCTGCAGCCAGCCGATCATGTGGTCCACGAGCACCTGCACGTCCCAGCCCGGGCACGGTGTCGCCGAACCCAGCGCAGCGGCGGGCACCCCGGCCAACAACGCCGCGTCCTTGGCCAACACGGCATCGAGCATGTCCACGTCGGACATCACGTCGCCTCTCCCTCGGTATGGGCCGGGGCGCCGGGTTGGCGCCGGCCCAGCTTCGTCGGTTATCCTGCTCCGGTTGCCTGGACCCGATCCAGGCCGCTGGCGCGGCCCCGCCGCCGACCATGTGGGTCCGCCTGCGTCTTTCCGATTCTCGTCAACTGGAGTGTCCTGTGGCTGCCAACTGCGACGTCTGCGGCAAGGGACCGGGTTTCGGTCACAGCATCTCGCACTCGCACCGGCGCACCAAGCGTCGCTGGAACCCCAACATCCAGACGGTTCGGGCAATGGTCGGGGCGACCGGCCGCACTCCCAAGCGGCTCAACGTGTGCACCTCGTGCCTCAAGGCGGGCAAGGTCACCCGCTAGGTTCGCCCGCACCACAGGCCGGTCACCGTCGGGTGACCGGCCTTCTCGTTGCCGTGCGCGCGACGCCGGGATTAGAAGGCCGCCCAGCCTGGCGGACCTTCGTAGGGCCGGCCGTCGACCTGCACTCCCTCCCCCTCGGCGACCCGACCGATGACACGCCAGGGAGCCGGCAGGTCGACCGACGGCGGGAAGCACGCCACCAGGGCGTGGTCCTCGCCGCCCGAGAGGATCCACACCAGCGGGTCCGCGCCGAGTGCGCGGGCGGTGTTGACGAACGCGTCGGGGATGTCCAACCCGGCGGCGGCAATGTCGACGAGGACCCCGCTGGCGGCTGCGACGTGCCCGAGGTCCTGGACCAGGCCGTCGCTCACGTCGATCATCGCGGTGGCGCCGAGCGCCGCCGCGACCGGGCCCTGATCGTAGGGCGGGGTCGGCCGGCGGTGGGCCGCCACCAGCGTCCGCGGTGATCGGAAGCCGCGCGAGAGAACCGCAAGCCCGGCGGCCGCCCAGCCAAGCCGCCCGGCCACGGCCACGACGTCCCCGGGCTGCGCGCCGGCGCGGGTCACCGGGTCGCGGCCCTGCAACGACCCCAGGGCGGTGACGGCCACGGTCAGCACCGACGAGAGCACGACGTCTCCTCCCGCGACCGAGGCGCCCACCCCCTCGCACTCCTCGCGCAAGCCGTCGGCGAGGGAGAGGACCCAGTCGACCGGCAGCTCGGCCGGGCAGGCCAGCCCCACGAGCAGCGCCGTGGGCGCCGCACCCATCGCCGCCACGTCGGCGAGGCTCTGTGCCGCGGCCTTGCGCCCCACGTCGGACGGGTCGGACCAGTCGCGGCGGAAGTGCCTGCCCTCGACCAGCAGGTCGGTCGTGGCCACCACCCGCGCGTCGCCGGCCGCGACGAGCGCCGCGTCGTCGCCGGGGCCGAGCAGCACCGCCGGACCAGGCGGGAACAGCGCCGCGAGCTCTGCCACGAGACCGAACTCGCCGAGCTCCCCGACCGTACGCGCCATGCTCTGCTCCATGTCTCGTGCCCCGTGTCTGACCAACTCGAGTGCCGCTCGTGTCACGGCCGGGCGATGATCCGGTAGGTTCACCCTGCATTCGAGACCGCCCGGCAATTGTGACGACCTTACGGAGGCGCGCAGATGGTTGTTCAGGCCTACATCCTGATCCAGACAGAGGTCGGAAAGGCAGCGGCCGTCGCCCGCGCGATCGCCGACATCAACGGCGTGACCCAAGCGGAGGACGTGACCGGACCCTACGACGTGATCGTGCGGGCCGAGGCCCGCAGCGTCGACGAGCTGGGAAAGCTCGTGGTCGCCAAGGTGCAAGCAGTCGACGGCATCACCCGAACACTGACCTGCCCCGTCGTACACCTCTGACCTGCCCCGACCCGACCCAGCCCGACGCCGACGCCGACGCCGACGCGAGAGGCTCGGACCCGGGTTCTGCTCGTCCTCATCGGGGCGGCGGCGGTGGCGTTCAGCGGGTGCTCGCCCGGCGCGGTCGGGGTCTCCCCACCGCGGACGACGGCGGCGGATATGCGAACCTGCGCAGCACTGGCTCGGACGCTGCCAGCCCGGGTGATGGGCGCGCCACGCCGCAGCGTCCGTCCGGCCAGCCGGCTCACGGCGGCCTGGGGCGACCCTGCCGTGGTGCTGCGCTGCGGGGTCCCCCGTCCTCCCGGCCTCACGCCGACCTCAGAGGTGATCGAGATCCGCACGGGCGACGCGGGCGCCGGCGTCTCGTGGTGGCTGCGCGAGACTCGGACGGCCTACCACTTCACCAGCGTCGGTCGGCGGGCCCACGTCGAGGTGACCGTGCCCGCCACCATCGCCCGGGAAGAGGCCGCCGGCCCGCTGGTCGACCTCGCGGCCGCCGTGGCCCGTTCGGACCCGCCGAGCCCATCCCCCCTTCCCGACCCGCCGACCCCATCCCCCCTTCCCTGAGCCTCGCTCAGCGCAGGCCGGGGGGTCGGGCCAAGGCGGTGCGGATCAGCCGGTCGACCAGTTCGGCGTAGGTCACACCGCTCGCAGCCCACATCAACGGGAACATGGACGACGGGGTGAAACCCGGCATCGTGTTGACCTCGTTGACGGTGACCCGGTTGTCGGGGCCGACGAAGAAGTCGACCCGCGCGAGGCCCTCGCAGGACAGCGCCTCGAAGGCACGGCAGGCCAGGCCGCGAACCTGCGCGGTGACCTGGTCGGGCAGGTCAGCCGGGACGTCGAGGCGGGTGCCCTGGTCGGGAAGGTACTTCGCGTCGAAGTCGTAGAACTCGTGGTCGCCGGACACGACCACCTCGGCCGGAACGCTGGCCTCCGGGCCCGCCCCGTCGAGGCCCTCGAGCACCCCGCACTCGACTTCGCGCCCGGGGATGGCCGCTTCCACGATGACCCGTGGGTCGTGAGATCGCGCCAGGTCGATCGCGGCGTCGACGTCGGCGGGCCGTTGGACCTTGCTGATGCCGACGCTGGACCCGGCCCGGCACGGCTTGACGAACACCGGGAACCCCAACGATGCCACCGCCTCCCGCGCCGCGCCAGGGTCGGTGACCCACTGGCGGGGGGTGATGACCGCGTAGGGACCGACCGCCAGTCCGGCCGCGGCGAGCATGGCCTTCATGTGGCCCTTGTCCATGGCCGCCGCCGACGCGAAGACGCCCGAACCGACGTAGGGCACGCCGGCGAGCTCGAGCAGACCCTGGATCGTGCCGTCCTCGCCGTAGGGGCCGTGCAGCAGCGGCAGCACGACGTCGACCGCACCGAGCTGCTCGGGCACCCGGCCCGGCTCGTGCGAGACCAGGGCGCGGTTGGTGGGGTCTCCCGACAGCGACACCGACGTGCCGGAGTCCTCCACGGCGGGCAGGGCCGACCCGATGATCGCGAGCTTGTCCGGTTCGTCCGCGACGAGCACCCAGCGGCCCTCCCGGGAGATGCCTACCGGCACCACGTCGTAGGTGTCGCGGTCGATCACGGCAAGCACGCTGCCCGCCGAGATGCACGACACGGCATGCTCGGTGCTGCGACCGCCGAAGACGACGGCCACCCGGAGCTTGGCGGTCGGCCGCACTGGCGGAGGCATGCTGGTGCTCGGCTGGTCGGTCACCTGTCGAGGCTACCGGCGGGTGGGTCGCGACATACTGGGCGACGTGGCCGACTCGCGCACAGATCCGGACGCGCCACCAGATCCTCCCGTCCCGCCGGCATCACTCGCCACGCCGGCATCCCCCGCCACGCCGGCATCCCCCGCCCCGTCGACAACCCTCGTCACACCGGCATCCCTCGCGACAGCGACCGTCGCCGTGACGGCCGGCCGGCCGCCTCGGGTGCCCGACGGGCCGCTGAACGCCCCGATCACTATGGCGTCCACCTTGCACGCCGGCGGCGAGATCGGCTACGGGCGCTACGGCAACGAGACCTGGTCCATGTTCGAGGCAGCGATCGGCGCGTTGGAGGGTGGCACCGCGCTGAGCTTTGCCTCGGGGATGGCCGCCACGGCGGCCGTGCTGGAGCTGGTGCCCCCCGGCGGGGTGGTGGTTGCCCAGTCCCCCGCCTATCTCGGCACTCTCGCCCTCCTACGTCGCCACGAACAGCTGGGGCGGCTCACGCTGCGGATCGCCGACCTGACCGACGCCACGGTCGCCGCGGACGCGGTCGTGGGCGCCGATCTCGTCTGGATCGAGTCACCCACCAACCCGCTGCTACGTCTCGTAGATGTCCCCGCCGTAGCGACGGCCGCGTGCCACGCCGGGGCGCTGACCGTGGTCGACAACACGTTCGCGACCCCGGTGCTGCAGCGCCCGCTCGGCGACGGCGCCGACCTCGTCGTACACAGCGCCACGAAGTTCCTATCCGGGCACTCGGATCTGATTCTTGGAGTCGTCGTCGCCGCCGACGCCGACCTCGTGTCCCGGCTGCACGCGACCCGCAGCGCCGTCGGAAGCGTGCCGGGCAGCTTCGAGGTGTGGCTGGCCCTGCGGGGGCTGCGTACGCTGCACCTGCGGGTGCACGCCGCACAGGCCGCCGCCCGCGATCTCGTCTGCCGACTGGCGCCGCATCCAGCCGTGACGGCGGTGCACTACCCCGGCTTCGGCGCCCTGGTCAGCGTCGAGGTGCGAGGAGATGCCGAGGCAGCGACCCGCGTCAGCGAGAGCACCCGGCTGTGGGTGCACACGACGAGCCTCGGTGGGGTCGAGTCCAGCCTGGAGCGCCGTCGGCGGTGGGCCGGCGAGAGCCACGACGTCCCGGAGACCCTCATCCGCCTCGCCGTCGGCATCGAGGACGTCGAGGACCTCTGGCGCGACCTGGCCGAGGCCCTCGGCCGGTGAACTCCCGCCCCCAGCGCACGTACGCCAGACACTCGTGGTCGCTTCGACCAGCCGGCCCCGCTCGGCATCCGAGACACTGCCGACCGGCAGGTGAGACATCGGGTGCCTCCCGAGGCGGAGGCTACCCGGACAAGGCGTCGACGCCTCGGGAGGGTGTGTTACGCCTCGGTGGGCGCGCACCGAGCCCTTCACGGTTGCGACCAATTGCATGCTCACGACGATGTGGGGTTCGGGCTCGGAGCTGATCGGTTGGGGCTGACTACTCGCCCTCGGCCTTCGCGCTGCGACTCATGATGCGGCGCACGATCTCCTCCGGCGGCAGGCCGTCGTGCACGGCGGCGACGACATGCTCGGTGATCGGCATCTCCACGTCGTGCGCCGTGGCCAGCGCCAGGATCGACTCGCAGGACTTGACTCCCTCGGCGGTCTGGCGGGTCATGGCGACCACTTCCGCCAGGGTCATGCCGCGCCCGAGGTTCTCCCCGAAGGTGCGGTTGCGCGACAGCGGCGACATGCACGTCGCCACCAGGTCCCCGATGCCGGCCAAGCCGGCGAACGTCGACGCGTCGGCACCCAACGCGAGACCCAGGCGGGTGATCTCGGCCAGGCCCCTGGTGATGATCGAGGCCTTGGAGTTGTCGCCCATGCCCATGCCCGCGGCCATGCCCACGGCGAGGGCGATGACGTTCTTGACCGCCCCGGCCAACTCGACGCCCACCACGTCGGTGTTGGTGTAGGGCCGGAAGTAGGGGGTCAGGCAGACCTGTTGAAATTTCTCCGCCACGCTCTCGTCGGCGCACGCGACGACGCTGGCAGCGGGCTGGCGCAACGCGATCTCCTTGGCCAGGTTGGGCCCGGAGATCACCGCGATGCGCTCGGGGGGCGCCCCGGTCACCTCGTGGACGACCTCGCTCATCCGCAGCGTGGTGCCGAGCTCCACCCCCTTCATCAGGCTGACCAGTACGGCGTCGGCGGGCAGCAGCGGCGCCCACCCGGCGAGATTGGCGCGCAGCGTCTGAGAGGGCACCGCAAGGACGACGACCTGGGCTCCGTCGGCCGCGTCAGCAGGATCCGTGGTCGCACGGATGGCGACGGGTAGGGCCACCCCAGGCAGGTAGTCGGCGTTCTCGTGATTGCGGTTGAGCCCCTCCGCGACGTCGCGGCGGCGTGACCACAGAACGACGTCCGCACCCGCATCCGCGAGCACCATACTGAACGCCGTGCCCCACGACCCCGCTCCGAAGACGGCGACGCGGGTCACGCCGTCCTCCGCCGTTCGGACCGGTGTGGATTGCCGATGACAGGAAGATCGCTCGTGCGCGGGTCCAAGCGCACGCTGGGTGCTGTCTCGCCGCGGAGGTCCTCGAGCAGCCGGGTGATGGCCGACATGATCTTCTCGGTCGCCTCGCGCAGGACGACGGCGTTGAGGTCGTGCCCCTCGAACTCCGACAGGTCGACCGGCGGGCCCGCGAGGACGTGCACCGTACGTCGCGGGACGAGGTGCAGCCGCCGGCCGTAGGGGGCGAGCACGTCCTGGGCTCCCCACTGGGCGACCGGGATGACCGGCGCGCCGGTGGTGAGCGCCACCCGGGCCGCACCAGTCTTGCCGACCATCGGCCACAGGCCGGGGTCCCGGGTCAGCGTGGCCTCGGGATAGATGGCGACGCACTCCCCTCGGCGTACGGCGGCGACCGCGGCGGCGAAAGCCTTCCCGGCGTCGGCGGACTCGCGGTAGACGGGGATCTGCCGCGCCCCGCGGAGCACGGTGCCGATGAAGAACAGCGAGAACATGCCGGACTTGACCAGGAACCTCGGCAGCCGGCCGTTGTCGAACAGGAAATGGGCAAATGCCAGCGGGTCGGCGTGCGAGATGTGGTTGGTGCACACCACGACACCGCCCGCACGGGGCAGGTGGGAGGCGCCGCGCCAGTCGTGACGGGTCATGACCCGCCACGGCGGCCGCAGCAGAAGGACCGCGACGGTGTACCAGAACCCCATCCTGCGGCGTGGCACTCTCGCGTCCCTCCGACCTGTTGGCGCGACCGGCCCGTTGGCGCAATCGGCTCAGTCTTGTCGCCTGGTGTTGCCGTGTCGAGTTGACTGGCAGGATCACCGGTGCGATGACCACTTCCCCCGCGCCCTGGTGCCTCGTGGTGCCGATCAAACGCCTGGCCGCGGCCAAGAGCCGGCTCGCGGGGCTGCCCGCGACGGCGCGAGCCGACCTTGCCCTGGCCTTCGCCCTAGACACGGTCGAAGCTGCCCTGCGCTGTCCCGACGTTTGTGCCGTCGTCGTCGTCACCGGCGAACCGCGGGCGGCAGCGGCGCTGACGGCCCTCGGCGCCCGGGTTGTCGCGGACCCCGACGCGGGGTTGAACGTCGCCCTCAGCTTCGGCGCCCGGGCCTCGCTGCAGGATCACGCCGACTGCGGCATCGGCGCCCTGGCTGCAGACCTGCCGGCCTTGCGCCCGATCGAGCTGAGCCGGGCGCTGCGTGCGGCTAGCGCCGTCCCCGCGAGCTTTGTCGCTGACGCTGCGGGGACGGGCACGACCCTACTGCTGGCCCGCACCGGCGAGTCGTTCCGGCCACAGTTCGGGCCGGGGTCGGCCGGGGCACACGAACGTGCCGGTGCGGTCAGGCTCAGGTCGCCCGACCTCACGTCGCTTCGATGCGACGTCGACACCGAAACCGACCTCGCCGACTCGCGCGGAATCGGTCTCGGACCGCGCACGACCGAGGTGCTCGCGCGGACCAGCCAGGTCGGCTGGATGACCGGGTAGGTTGACGAATCGTGCAGGCCACCGTGCGCATCTTCGACCCCGTCTCGCGAATGGGCAGCGTGCTGCTGGACGACGGAATCGAACTGCCCTTCGACGCTGCCGCGTTCGCCGCCGGCGGCATGCGGTTATTGCGGGTGGGTCAACGGGTGCGGATCGAACTCGACGGCTCACCCGAGCCACGTGACCAGGACACGACCGAAGACACCCGCGTCACGTTTCTCACCGTCGCCACGATGCGCGACACCCGCGAATAGCCCGCACTTGGCCGCACGGTGTGGTCGACCGCAACGTGGGGTCGCGGTCGATCAGCCACGTGACCCTGAGCTCGCCGCCAGGGCCTTCTTGGCGGTCAGGCCTTCTTGGCGGTCAGGCCTTCTTGGCGGTTCGGGTCGCGGCGGTCTTCCTGACAGTGGCCTTTGCCGCCGTCCTGGCCGGTGCGTCGCTCTTGGTGGCCGGCGCCTTCGTCGCTGTCTTGCGGGCCGCGCTAGCGGTCGCCTTCTTCGCGGTCGCCTTCTTCGCGGTCGCCTTCTTCGCGGTCGCCGTCTTGGCGGTCGCCGTCTTGGCGGTCGCGGTCTTGGCGGGCGCCGTCTTCTTCGCCGCTGCCGTGGTCGCTGCGCCGGCTGCGGTCGCCTTCCGGGTCGTGGTCTTCTTGGCAGCCGGTGCTGCCCGCTTGACGGCGGACACCGCGGTCGCCCGAGTCGCCGAGCCCGCCCGTCCCGCCGTGCCGACGCCGGACCGCACGGCGGAGGCGGAGGCCTTCGGGAGCTTCTTGGCGCCGCTGACGACGTCCTTGAAACTCTGCCCCGCCTTGAACTTCGGCACAGTCGTCTTCTTGATCTTCACGGAGGCGCCGGTCCGCGGGTTGCGCCCGGTGCGGGCCGGCCGGGCGACCTTCTCGAAGACACCGAAGCCGGTGAGCGCCACCCTCTCCCCCGCGGCAACCTTGCGGGTGATGGCGTCTAGCACGGCGTCGACGGCATCGGCTGCCAGACGCTTTCCGCCGAGGCGGTCGGACAGATGGTCGATCAGCTGAGCCTTGTTCACGGGCGTAACCCCTCCGGAGGCCGGTGTTCGGGCAATTGCCCGACTTGAGGTGACGTTAGGCCCGTTCCGGCTTCTGCACAACGACCAACGCTTCGAGAATCCTTTGTGTCGGGCCGGTTTCTCCGGCCGTCCCGCGGCCCAGGTGCGCTTCGGAGACTCGGATCCGCGAGCCGCATCGGCACAATAGTCTTTGCGAAACAACGGGTTTATCCGAGCTGAAGTCCGCCGGTGGTGGGCAGCCAGCTCGGTCGTCCGGCCGCGAAGGCATCGATCTCGTCTTGGTGGCGAAGAGTGAGATCGACGTCGTCCAAGCCCTTCAGCAGCCGCCACCGGGTGTATTCGTCGATGTCGAACTCGCTGATCTCGTCGTTCCAGGCGATAGTGCGCGTCTGAAGGTCGACGGTGACCCGAGTCGAGGGGTCGGTTTCCAGGGCGGTCCAGAGCCGGTCCACGACCGACTGGTCGGCCCGTGCGGTGAGCAGGCCTCCCTTTCCGGCGTTGCCCGTAAAGATGTCGGCGAACCGCGAGGAGATGACGACCCGAAACCCGTAGTCGCGCAGGGCCCACACGGCATGTTCGCGAGAAGAGCCGGTGCCGAAGTCGGGGCCGGCGACGAGGATCGTCGCGCCGTCGCTCTCGGGCTGGTTGAGGACGAAGTCGGGGTCGCTGCGCCAGGCCGCGAAAAGTCCGTCCTCGAAGCCGGTGCGGGTCACCCGCTTGAGGTAGACCGCGGGGATGATCTGGTCGGTGTCGACGTTGGACCGGCGCAGCGGGACGGCGGTGCCGGTAAGGGTGGTGAAGGCGTCCATCGGTTCAGCCCTTCGCGGTGAGCAGGTCGGACGGGCTGGCGAGGCGCCCCGTCACGGCGGTGGCGGCGGCCACCAGGGGGGACACGAGATGCGTTCGGCCGCCCTTGCCTTGACGGCCCTCGAAGTTGCGGTTGGACGTGGAGGCACTTCGCTCGCCGGGCGCGAGCTGGTCCGGGTTCATCCCCAGGCACATGGAGCACCCGGCATGGCGCCATTCCGCGCCCGCCTCGCTGAACACCTTGTCGAGCCCCTCCGCCTCGGCCTGGAGCCGGACCCGCACCGATCCGGGCACCACGAGCATCCGCACGCCGGCTGCGACGTGGTGGCCCTTGAGCACGTGGGCCGCGGCGCGCAGGTCCTCGATCCGCCCGTTGGTGCACGATCCGAGGAACACCGTGTCCACTCTGATGTCGCGCAGCGGTGTCCCGGGCGTCAGATCCATGTAGGTCAAGGCATTCTGCGCGGCACGCCGCTCGTTCTCGTCGGCGAAGGAGGCGGGATCGGGCACGGTGGCCGACAGCGGGGCGCCCTGCCCCGGGTTGGTTCCCCAGGTGACGAAGGGGGTGAGGGTCGCGGCGTCGATGTGGACCTCGGCGTCGAAGACCGCGTCATCGTCAGTGACCAGGCCGCGCCAGTGGTCGACCGCGACGTCCCAGTCAGCTCCTTGCGGCGCGTGCGGACGACCCTGGAGATAGCCGAAGGTGGTCTCGTCCGGGGCGATCAGGCCGGCCCGCGCGCCCGCCTCGATCGACATGTTGCACACCGTCATCCGCGCTTCCATCGACAGGGACCGGATCGCGCCGCCGCGGTACTCCAGCACGTAGCCCTGCCCCCCCGCGGTGCCGATCTGCGCGATGACCGCGAGGACGAGATCCTTGCCGGTCACGTCCGGTCCGAGCTCGCCCTCGACCGTGACCGCCATCGTCTTGAACGGTCGCAACGGCAGCGTCTGGGTCGCCAGCACGTGCTCCACCTCGCTGGTACCGATGCCGAAAGCCAGGGCGCCGAACGCTCCGTGCGTCGAGGTGTGCGAATCACCGCAGACCACCGTCATGCCCGGCTGGGTCAGCCCGAGTTGGGGCCCGACGACGTGCACGATCCCCTGCTCGTCGTTGCCCAGCGAATACAGCGGGACGCCGAACTCGGCGCAGTTGCGCCGCAGGGTGTCCACCTGGGTGCGCGAGACGGGGTCCGCGATGGGCCGGTCGATGTCGGTCGTCGGGACGTTGTGATCCTCGGTGGCGAGGGTCAGGTCCGGTCGCCGCACGGACCGGCCGGCCAGCCGCAACCCGTCGAACGCCTGGGGGCTCGTGACCTCGTGCACCAGGTGCAGGTCGATGAACAGGAGGTCCGGCTCGCCGGCCACCCGGCGTACGACGTGGTGCTCCCAGACCTTCTCGGCCATCGTGTGACCCGTTCGGGCTTGCTGCATGTTGGCCTCCTGCACCGTCGCGACGGTGGCTGATTTCCGATCAGGCTTGCGTCTCAGAGAATGAGACTGCAGTATCGGTACATGGACAACACTAGCGGAGTCGGCGTCCTCGACAAGGCGGCGATCGTGCTCGGAGCCCTCGAGGCCGGCCCGGCGAGCCTCGCCGCCCTGGTGCAGGCCACCGGCTTGGCCCGCCCGACCGCGCACCGGCTCGCGACGGCTCTCGAGCACCACCGGCTGGTCGCCCGCGATCTGCAGGGACGCTTCGTGCTCGGCCCGCGCCTGAGTGAGCTGGCGGTCGCTGCGGGCGAGGACCGGCTACTCGCCGCGGCCGGTCCGGTGCTCACCCGGCTGCGCGACATCACCGGCGAGAGCGCCCAGCTGTATCGCCGCCAGGGCGACAGCCGGGTCTGCGTGGCCGCCGCGGAACGGCTCACCGGGTTGCGTGACACGGTTCCGGTGGGGACAACGCTCACCATGAAGGCAGGTTCGGCGGCACAGATCCTGCTGGCCTGGGAAGAGCCTGAGCGCCTGCACCGGGGGCTGCGCGATGCGCGCTTCACGGCCACGGCACTGTCGGCCGTGCGGCGCCGCGGCTGGTCCCAGAGCGTCGCCGAGCGTGAGGCTGGGGTCGCCTCTGTCTCGGCCCCCGTGCGCGGCCCTGGTGGGCGCGTCGTCGCCGCCGTGTCGGTCTCCGGGCCGATCGAACGCCTGACCCGCCAGCCCGGCCGCATGCACGCGCACATCGTGGCAGCCGCCGGGGCCAAGCTGAGCGAGTCGCTGCAGACGAGCGGCTGAGCCGTCGGACTGAAACTTAGGGGAGGCTTACCTTACTATCTCGGAACCAGTCCGACCCAAGGGAGACTCCATGCCTCATCGCCCGGTGCTGTGGTTCAGTGCACTCATCCTCATCGCTGTCGCCGGATGCGGGGGTGGCAGCAGGGATGACGCCTCGTCGGAGACCAAGGCGCCCGAGGCGCTGCGGACCTCCGCAGCGGCCGTCGCGCAGGGCCTGGCGAAGATCGACACCATCTCCACGCAGATCGCGGTCGCGGCGAGCGACAAGACGAAGGCCGGGGACCTGGCGGACCAGATCGAGCCGGTATGGCAGCCCATCGAGGGCACCGTGAAGGCCAACGACGCCAAGGCGTACCTGTCGTTCGAGGACAGCTTCGCCCTGCTCGAAGGGGCCGCCAAGGACGGCGACACGAGCAAGGCCCAGCAGGGCGCGGCCGGCGTCACGGCCGCGGCCGGCGCCTACCTGAAGAAGTTCCCGGGATGATCCGATCGGTCCGGCTGGTCCTCCTGCTCACCGTCATCGGTCTCGCCGTGACCCTCGGCGTCGGCGCCCAGACAGCGCAGGCAAAGGAGGGAGGGGCAAAGCCAGCAGCCTCGGCCGCCGCGGCGACCCCCTCGGAGTCACGCGACGAGGCCATCCGCCAGCTGGACGTGGTGCGCCGGTCGATCAACCGCACCCTGGCCCTGATCAAGAACGGGCAGGCGCCGGCTGCGCTGGCCGAGGCCCGGAACGGCTACCTCAGCCACTTCGAGTTGGTCGAGATCCCGCTGCGCCTGGTCAACGCCCGGCTCACGTCCGACGCCGAGACCAAATTCGCCGAGATCCGGGGGCTGATCGGCTCCGGGGCCCCGACGCAGGATGTCCGGGCCGACATCGTGGAGCTCCGGAGGCTCATCGACGCGGCCGAACGCCAGCTCACCGACCCCGGCATCGGCGCGCCCCTGGTCGTAGCCGCCCAGTCGTTCGTCATCATCTTCCGGGAGGGCCTGGAGGCGGTGCTGTTGATCTCGGTGCTGCTGGGGTACCTGGAAGCAGCGAAGGCCAACCACTTCCGCCGGCCCATCCTGCTGGGTATGGCAGCGGCGGTCGTGGCGACGATGGCGACGTTCCTGCTGTTGCGCTCCGTGCTTGCTGCGCTGCCGGTGGGCCGGGAGATCCTGGAGGCCGTCACCGCCCTCGTCGCCGTCGCGGTGCTTTTCTACGTTTCGTTCTGGCTGGTCGCCCGGCTGGAACAGAAGCGGTGGCTGGAGTTCCTGCGGGCGCGGGTGTGGACGGCCGTGTCCGTCGGGTCGACCTCTGCCCTCGTGCTGGTCGGGTTCACCGCGATCTACCGCGAGGGGTTCGAGACGGCGTTGTTCTACCAGGCGCTGCTGTCCTTCGGCTCCGGGCTCGGGCGCTGGGTCGCGCTGGGTCTGGTCACCGGGCTGATGGTGCTGGCGGCGGTGTCCTGGCTCATCCTTCGGCTCGGTCGCCGGCTGCCGATCAAGGCGCTGCTCTCCACGGCGGTCCTGCTGTTAATGTCGACCTCGGTCGCCGTGCTGGGCAACGCGATCCGGGCATTGCAGGAAGCCGACGTCGTCGGCCTTGACTCATGGGCTAGCTGGCCGCGGGCACCCATCTTCGTGGCCCAGTCGCTGGGCTACTGGCCCAGCCGCCAGACGCTTGTTGCGCAGGCGGCGCTCGCCTGCATCTATGTCCTCGGGGCCGGCTACGTCTTCGTCGTACGGCCGCGCCGGCAGCACTCCAGCCAGAACCCGACGCCCTCGGCACCGGACCGCTCGCCGGCCACCGCCGGCGAAAGCTGACCGTGTCGATACGGGTCGGGGTCGATGTGGGGGGCACGTTCACGAAGGCGGTCGCCTTGGACACGGCCACGGGCCGGCTGGTCGCCGAGGCCGTGGTGGCGACCTCGCACGACCATCCGGACGGGGTCGCCGCGGGGGTCGTCGAGGTGGTCGGGCGCGTCGCCGAGGAGGTCGGAGCGGGCAAAGTGGAGCTGGTCACGCACTCCACGACGCAAGCAGTCAACGCCATGCTCGAGGGCGATGTCGCAACCGTCGGGATGGTCGGGATGGGACGTGCCCCGGAC
>JBBRHF010000057.1:0-22909 GCA_038223055.1 Actinomycetes bacterium
GGTCACGGATGATCGCGCCTGGCCGCAGGTCAAAGACCTGGACGACGGCTTCCTGGATGCGCTCGTCCGGGACGACGCCGGTGCCGAATGTCTCGACGAACAGCCCGACCGGGTTGGCCTTACCGATGGCATAGGCGACCTGCACCTCGCACCGGCGGGCCAGCCCGGCGGCGACGACGTTCGTGGCCACCCAGCGCATCGCGTAGGCAGCGGACCGGTCGTCCGGGGAGGGGTCCTTGCCGGAGAACGCGCCGCCGCCGTGACGGGCCATGCCGCCGTAGGTGTCCACGATGATCTTGCGCCCGGTGAGTCCCGCGTCGCCCATCGGGCCGCCGATCTCGAACCGGCCGGTCGGGTTGACCAGCAGCCGGTAGCCGGCCGAGTCGATGTCGACCCCGTCCAGGATCGGCTTGACGACCTGCTCGGCGATGTCCGGCTGCAGCATCGACTCGAGGCCGATGTCGCTCGCGTGCTGGCTAGACACCACGACGGTGTCGAGCCGGACCGCGCGATCCCCGTCGTATTCGATCGTGACCTGGGTCTTGCCGTCGGGGCGCAGGTAGGGCACGGCGCCGTCCTTGCGCACGGCAGACAGCTGCTGGGCCAGCCGGTGGGCCAGCGAGATCGGCAGCGGCATCAGCTCGGGCGTGTCGTCGCAGGCGTAGCCGAACATCAGGCCCTGGTCGCCGGCGCCCTGGCGGTCCAGCGGGTCCTCCACCGACTCGCCGGTGCGCGCCTCGTGGGCCGCGTCGACGCCCTGGGCGATGTCTTCGGACTGTGCCCCGATCGAGACCGACACGCCGCAGGAGTGCCCGTCAAAGCCCTTGGTCGAGGAGTCGTAGCCGATCGCCAGGATGGTCTCGCGCACGATCCTGGGGATGTCGGCATAGCCCGCGGTCTTCACCTCGCCGGCGACGTGCACCTGCCCCGTCATGATCAACGTCTCGACGGCCACCCGGCTGAGCCGGTCCTCGCGGAGCATCGCGTCGAGGATGGCGTCGCTGATCTGGTCGGCGATCTTGTCCGGGTGACCCTCGGTCACAGACTCGGAGGTGAACAGGCGGCGGGACAAGAGGTTCTCCCAGGCGGTGAGACGGCGATCGGACGACCCCTCATCCTACCGGCCCTCCCGAACGGCGAGACGCGCCGACACGAGGTCCCACACGACGTCGGCCAGCGCCTCCTTCGGTCCGTTGGCCACCACGACCTCGGCGCCGTCGGACCCGAGGATCACCGCGGCGTTGTCGGCGCGCTCGAACCCGCGGTCCCGGCCGACCTCGTTGACGACGAGCACGTCGCAGCCCTTGCGGGCGAGCTTGGCCCGGCCGTGGGTGAGCACGTCCCCGTCCTCGTCACCGGTCTCCGCGGCGAATCCGACCACCACCTGCCCTGCCGTACGTCGATGGGCCGACAGTTCCGCGAGCACGTCCGGGTTGCGGGTCAGCGCAATCGGGTCCGGCTCGACCGCGCCCTTCTTGATCTTCGTCTCGTGCAGTGCGGTGGGCCGGAAGTCGGCGACGGCGGCGGCCATGACGACCACGTCGGCCGAGCCTGCGGCCTCGAGCACCGCGTCGCGCAACTCCAGCGCCGACCCGACCCGCACGATCGTGGCGCCGGCGGGATCGGGCAGCCCGACGTTGGCGGCCACGAGGGTGACCCTGGCCCCCCGGGCCAGCGCGGTAGTGGCCAGCGCATAGCCCTGGCGCCCGGACGAGCGGTTGCCCAGGAACCGCACCGGGTCCAGGTGCTCCCGGGTGCCGCCGGCGGACACGACGACGTGGCGCCCGCCGAGGTCGAGCGGGTCGGCCGCGCCGGCGCGGGCGAGCACCCGCACGCAGGCCTGGAAGATCGCCTCGGGGTCGGGCAGCCGTCCCGGCCCGGTGTCGGCACCGGTGAGCCGGCCGACCGCCGGGTCCAGGACCACCGCGCCGCGGTCGCGCAGCGTCGCGACGTTGGCCTGGGTGGCCGGGTGCAGCCACATCTCGGTGTGCATGGCGGGGGCGAACACGACCGGGCACCGGGCGGTGAGCAGCGTGTTGGTCAGCAGGTCGTCGGCCAGCCCGTGCGCGGCGCGGGCGAGCAGGTCGGCGGTCGCGGGAGCGACCACGAGGAGGTCGGCGTCGCGCCCGAGGCGCACGTGCGGGACCTCGTGCACCTCGTCCCACACCTCGCTGGTGACCGGGTGCCCCGACAGCGCCGCCCACGTCGGGGCGCCGACGAACCGCAACGCCGCCGCTGTGGGCACCACGCGCACGTCGTGGCCGCTCTCGGTGAATCGGCGCAGCAGCTCCGCGGCCTTGTAGGCGGCGATGCCCCCGCTGACGCCGAGGACGACCCTGGTCATCCGGTCGTCTACGCCGGGGGGTCGATCTTCTCGGCGGTCAGCAGCCCGCCGCTGATCTCGCGCATCGCGATCGACAGCGGCTTCTCGTGGACGTGGGTCTCGACCAGCGGCCCGACGTACTCCAGCAGGCCCTCGCCCAGCTGGGAGTAGTAGGCGTTGATCTGCCGGGCGCGCTTGGCCGCGTAGATCACCAAGCTGTACTTCGAGTCGGTGGCCTTGAGCAGCTCGTCGATGGGCGGGTTGGTGATGCCCTCGGGCGAGGCGGCAGTGCCGGACACGGGTGGCCTTCCGATTGGACGAACGGGGTCGTGGCGCTGCGAAGGCGGCCACGGGTGACCGGCGAGAGGCGCGGTCAGATCTGCATCAACGTTAGCAGGCTTACGACGACATCCCCCACGGTTGTGTTCACCACGGTGGCATCGAACTCCGCCTCGGCGGCCAGCTCCTCCCGCGCGGTCGCCAGCCGCAGCTCGATCACCTCGGCGGAATCGGTGCCCCGCCGGATCAGCCTGCGGACCAGCTCGTCCCAGCTCGGCGGGGTGAGGAACACCAGCAGTGCGTCGGGCATCCGGGCCTTGACCTGCCGGGCGCCCTGCAGCTCGATCTCCAGCAGCACCGGGCGCCCGGCACCCAGCTGCTCCTCGACCGGAGGGCGGGGGGTCCCGTAGCGATGCCCGGCGAACTCGGCCCACTCGAGCAGCGCGTTCTCGGCCACCAGCTGGTCGAACCGCGCGTCGCTGACGAAGTGGTAGTGCACCCCGTCGACCTCGC
Organism: Actinomycetes bacterium; assembly: GCA_038223055.1. Lineage (GTDB taxonomy): Bacteria > Actinomycetota > Actinomycetes > JACCUZ01 > JACCUZ01 > JBBRHF01. The sequence goes on from JBBRHF010000057.1 coordinate 3,116, forward strand.
CGGGCCGAGGAAACCGGGTCGTCGCGGACACCGAGAGCCAGATCTGCGGGTGTCCCCGGCGCAACTCGCGCACGACTGTGCTCTTGCCGACGCCGGACGGGCCGGAAAGCACGGTCAGCCGCCGGGGGGGCGGTCCGGGTGCGGCGGCAGAGCCGGGGGCAGCGGGGGCGGCGGCAGAGCCGGGTGCAGCGGCGGGGGCGGCGTCGCCCGCTCCCCCAGCGCTCAAGCGCTACCGCCGAACTCCCGCTCCAGGGCCGCGAGCTGCTGGGTGCCCAGGCCGCGCACCCGCCGGCTCTCGGAGATGCCGATCTCGGCCATGATCTTGCGGGCCCGGATCTTGCCCACCCCTGGCAGCGCCTCGAGGACCGCGGACACCTTCATCTTGCCGACCATGTCGTTCTCCCGGCCCTCCTTGAGGACCTCGCTGAGCGAGGCCCCCGAGTGCTTGAGCCGGTTCTTGACGGCCGCTCGCTCCCGACGCGCGACGGCGGCCTTCTCCAAGGCCGCAGCTCTCTGTTCCGGAGTCAAGATGGGCAAGGCCACGGCGGTCACCTCGGGATAGGAATTTCGTCGAATGTTTAGGGGCAGAAGTTGCTGTGATTTGCCTGGGAACCTAGCGAGGTTAGGCCTTGCTAGCAACGTGGCGAATGATCGCGCACAGATCACAGCGCCGCGGCGAGAAACGCAGCGGCCGCAGCGACATCCCGCGCTCCCGTGACCGGGCGCCCGATCACCAGCAGGTCGGCGCCGTCGGCCAACGCCCGCGCCGGGGTTGCCACCCGGGCCTGGTCCCCCGCGTCAGCCCCAGCCGGCCGAACCCCCGGCGTGATCAGGGTCACCTCCGCGCCGACCTCGCGGCGTACGGCCGCGACCTCCCGCGGCGAGCAGACGATCGCGCGCGCCCCGGCGGCGACGGCGAGGGCGGCGAGGCGGCGTACGGCGTCGGAGGCAGGCCCCGCCAGGCCGACCGCGGCCAGGTCGGCCTCGGACAGCGAGGTGAGCACCGTCACCGCCACGATGCGGGTGCCGGGCAACGCGTCCACGGCGGCCCGGATCATCGCGGTTCCCCCGGTCGCGTGGACAGTGAGATAGGTGGGCGCCAGGTGGGTCAGCGAGCCGGCGGCACCCGCCACGGTGTGCGGGATGTCGTGCAGCTTGAGGTCGAGGAACACGTCGCGCCCGCCGCTCGCGGCGCGGGTCGCGGTGACCGCCTCCCCGCCGTGGCGAAGGAACAGCTGGAGGCCGATCTTGACGGTGCTGACGTGCGGCCCCACCGCCGCCGCCCACGCGGTCGCGGTGCCCAGGCCGTCGGTGTCCAGGGCGACCGCGACAGGGGCGAGGCCGGCCGGGCCGAGGGCGGCTGGAACGAGACCGGGCGGACCCGAACCCGCGTTCACGTCTGTTCTCGGTGGCCGTAGCCCACGGCATCGCTGAACCGGGCGAAACCCCTATCCACCAAAGCGGTTTCCAGCTCATGGCGGATCCGCAACGGTGCGCCTGGGTCGCCGAAGATCGCGGTGCCGACCGAGACCGCCGAGGCACCGGCGAGCACGAGCTCGAGAGCGTCCAGCCCGGACCGGACGCCGCCCATCCCGATGATCGGCACGTCCGGCAGCGCGGCGTGCACCGCCCAGATGCAGCGCACCGCGACCGGCTTGATCGCCGGCCCGGACAGGCCGCCGGTGACCCCGGCGAGCACGGGCCGCATCGTGTCCAGGTCCAGCGCCATGCCGAGCAGAGTGTTGATCATCGACAGGCCGTCGGCGCCTGCAGCGACGCAGCTGTGCGCGATCGAGACGATGTCGGTGACGTCCGGGGACAGCTTGGCGAAGACCGGCACCGAGGGCGCGCTCTGACGGCGTACGGCGGTCACCACCGCCGCCGCGGCTGCCGGGTCGCGGGCGAACACCAGCCCGCGGTTGCTGACATTGGGGCAGGAGATGTTGACCTCGATCGCGCTCACGCCCGCGGCGCCGCGAAGCCGCCGGGCCAGCTCGGTGTACTCCGCAACGCTGCCGCCCGCGATGGACACCACGGCCCGCGCGCCACGCTCGCGCAGATAGGGCAGGTCGTGTTCGAGGAAGGCGTCGATGCCGGGCCCCTGCAGGCCGATGGAGTTGAGCATGCCGCTGGCCGTCTCGGCCATTCGTGGCGTCGGGCGACCGGAGCGGGCCTTCAACATGATCGACTTGGTGACCACGGCACCCAGCTCGGCGACGTCGAAGAACCGGTCCAGCTCGCGGCCGGCCGCGGCGCAGCCCGACGCCGTGAGGACCGGGTTGGGCAGTTCGATCGCACCGAGGTGGGTGGTGAGGTCGCACCGGGCACGCTGCGGCGGGCGCGGCGGCTGCACCGTGCGGACGGTGATGTCATCGGGGTCACTCATCGGGGTCACTCATCGGGGTCACTCATCGGGGGGGCACCCACCGCGTCGGCCGGGACCGTGCCCAGCGCGTCCCAGCGGACCCGGTCGCCGAGGAACACCGGCCCCTCGACGCACGAGCGCACCATCCGGGTGAGGCCGTCCTCGCCGACGACCGGCAGCACGCAGGTCATGCACACCCCGATGCCGCACGCCATCGACTCCTCGACCGCGCACTGGGCGGGCACTCCCGCCGCGGCGGCGACCTCGCTGATCGAGCGCAGCATGCCCATCGGTCCGCAGGCGTAGACGACCTCGGTGCCGGCCCGCTCCATCACTGCGGGCAGCACGTCGGTGACCCAGCCGCGGGTGCCCGCCGACCCGTCGTCGGTGGTGACCTCGACCGTGGTGGCGACCCGCTTGGCCTCCAGCGCCCCGAACAGCCGGTCGGCCGAGGCGGCGCCGAGCACGACGTCGACCCGGCACCCCCGCGACCGCAGCGACCGGGCCAGCCCGAACAGCGGCGCGCTGCCGTAGCCGCCCCCGACGAGCGTGGCGCTGACCCGGTCCCGCGGCAGCGCGAACGGCTTGCCTAGCGGCCCGACCACGTCGACCGGGGTCCGCGATGCGGCCGCGGCGAGCCAGGCCGTGCCCGCGCCCTGTACGGCGAAGATCAGCTCCACCGTCCCCCCGAAGACGCCCTGCGTGCTGACCTGGTAGATCGAGAACGCCCGCCGCAGGGTCAGCGCGGTGTCCGGTCCGCCGACGGCGAGCGCGACGAAGTGCCCGGGCCGGGTGCGCGCGGCGATGCCGGGCGCGACGAGGGTGAGGTGGCGGTACGCGCCGACCCGGCGCGTCGCCAGCACCTCGCCCCGCACCTGCAGCGGGCCCTCAGCCACGGCCGACCCCCGCGGTCCACTCCTGGATCGAGCGCACCCGCAGGACGTTGTCGCCGAGAGCCTCGATGCCCTGTACGGCGGCCCCGAGCTGCTGCACGGTGGTGATGATCGGGCAGTCCATCGCGATGGCCGCCGAGCGGATCTCGTAGCCGTCGGCGCGGGCCTCGCGACCCGTGGGAGTGTTGACCACCATCGCGATCTCGCCGGCCAGGAGCCGGTGGACGACGGTCGGCTCGCCGTGCGGCCCGACGCCCTGGCTGTACTTGCGGACCACTGTGGCGTGCACCCCGTTGCGGCGAAGCACGCTGGCGGTGCCCTCGGTGGCCAGGATCTCGAAGCCGAGGTCGGACAGCCGCTTGACCGGAAAGATCATCGCACGCTTGTCCCGGTTTGCCATGGAGACGAAGACCCTGCCCTTGACCGGGAGTCCCCCGTAGGCGGCGGACTGCGACTTGGCGAACGCGGTCCCGAACGCGGTGTCGATGCCCATCACCTCCCCGGTCGATCTCATCTCCGGTCCCAGCATGTGGTCGACACCACGGCCCTCGACGGTGCGGAACCGCTTGAACGGCAGCACCGCCTCCTTGACCGCGATCGGGGCCGTCGAGCCCAGGTCACCGCCGTCGCCGGACCCCAGCAGCAGGCCCTCGGCGCGCAGCTGCGCCACCGTGGACCCGAGCATGATGCGGGCCGCGGCCTTGGCCAGCGGCACCCCGGTGGCCTTGGACACGAACGGCACGGTCCGCGACGCTCTCGGGTTGGCCTCGAGCACGTAGAGCACACCCGCGGCCAGCGCGAACTGGATGTTGAGCAGACCCCGCACCCCGACACCGCGCGCGATCGCCTCGGTGCAGGTGCGCACCCGGTCGATCTCGTCGCGCCCGAGGGTCATCGGCGGCAGCACGCAGGCCGAGTCGCCGGAGTGGATGCCGGCCTCCTCGATGTGCTCCATCACCCCGCCGAGATAGAGCTCGCTGCCGTCGAAGAGCGCGTCGACGTCGATCTCGATCGCGTCGTCCAGGAACCGGTCGACGAGCACCGGCCGGTCCGGCGCCACCTCGGTCGCCTCGGCCATGTAGGTCGAAAGCTGCTCGTCGTCGTAGACGATCTGCATCCCCCGCCCGCCGAGGACGTAGGACGGTCGCACCAGCACGGGGTAGCCGTTGTCGGCGGCGACGTGCCGGGCACCGTCGTAGGACGTCGCGGTGCCGTGCTTGGGCGCCGTGAGCCCCGCGGCGGCCAGGACCCGGCCGAACGAGCCGCGGTCCTCGGCCAGGTGGATCGCCTCGGGGCTGGTGCCGATGATGGGCACGCCGGCATCCTTGAGACGCTGGGCGAGGCCGAGCTGTGTCTGGCCGCCGAGCTGCACGATGACCCCCGCGACCGGGCCGGCGGCCTGCTCCGCGTGCACGACCTCGAGGACGTCCTCCAGGGTGAGCGGCTCGAAGTAGAGCCGGTCGGAGGTGTCGTAGTCGGTGGAGACGGTCTCGGGGTTGCAGTTGACCATCACGGTGGCAAAACCCCTGTCCCGCAAGGCGAACGAGGCGTGCACGCAGGAGTAGTCGAACTCGATTCCCTGCCCGATCCGGTTCGGCCCGCTGCCCAGGATGATGACGGCGGGCTGCTCGCGGGGCGCGACCTCGGACTCCTCGTCGTAGCACGAGTAGTAGTAGGGGGTCGCCGCGGCGAACTCCCCCGCGCAGGTGTCCACGGTCTTGAACACCGGCCGGATCCCCAGCGCATGGCGCACACCGCGCACGACGTCCTCGGGCATCCGGCGCAGCAGGCCGATCTGGGCGTCGGAGAACCCGTGCCGCTTGGCCTTGCGCAGCACCGCCTGGTCGAGCTCGGAGCACCCGGCGACCTCGGCGGCCACCTCGTTGATCAGCGCGATCTGGTCGAGGAACCACGGGTCGATCCCGGTCTCGGCGTTGACCTGCTCGACGCTCGCCCCGGCCCACAACGCCTGCTGCACCACCCGCAGCCGCCCGTCGTGCGGCACCGCCGCCCGGCCCACAAGTTCTTCTGCCACGATCGAGCGGCCGTGATCAGCCGGGGCAGTTGCCGCCGCAGGCCAGCCGAACACCCCGTCGTCCTTCTCCAACGACCGCAACGCCTTCTGCAACGCCTCGGTCAGGTTGCGCCCGATGGCCATCGCCTCGCCGACGCTCTTCATGTGCGTCGTCAGCACGGGATCGGCGCCGGGGAACTTCTCGAAGGCGAACCTCGGCACCTTGACCACGACATAGTCCAGCGCCGGCTCGAACGAGGCCGGAGTCTTCCTGGTGATGTCGTTGGGGATCTCGTCGAGGGTGTAGCCGATCGCCAGTTTGGCCGCGATCTTGGCGATCGGGAAGCCGGTGGCCTTGGAGGCCAGCGCGCTGGACCGCGACACCCGGGGGTTCATCTCGATGACGATGACCCGCCCGGTCGATGGCTCGACCGCGAACTGGATGTTGCACCCGCCCGTGTCCACCCCGACCGCGCGGATGACGGCGATCGAGAGGTCGCGCAGCCGCTGGTATTCCCGGTCGGTCAGCGTCATCGCCGGCGCGACGGTGATCGAGTCGCCGGTGTGCACACCCATCGGGTCGACGTTCTCGATCGAGCAGACGACGACGACGTTGTCGTGCCGGTCGCGCATCAGCTCGAGCTCGAACTCCTTCCACCCCAGGATCGACTCCTCGAGCAGCACCTCGCTGGTGGGGCTGGCCTGCAGCCCCGACCCGGCGATGCGGCGCAGCTCCGGCTCGTCGCGGGCCAGGCCCGATCCGAGCCCACCCATCGTGAACGAGGGTCGTACGACGACGGGGTAGCCCAGCTCGGCGACCGCCGCAAGGCATCCCTCCATCGTCGAGGCCATCGCACTTCGGGCCGACTCCCCGCCGATCGAGGCGACGATCTCCTTGAACCGCTGACGGTCCTCGCCTGCCTGGATGGCGTCGATGTTGGCGCCGATCAGCTCGACGCCGTAGCGCTCGAGGACCCCCGCCTCGTGCAGCGCCATTGCGGTGTTCAGCGCGGTCTGCCCGCCCAACGTGGCGAGCAACGCGTCGGGACGCTCGCGCTCGATCACCAGGGTGACGATCTCCGGGGTGATGGGCTCGATGTAGGTCGCGTGGGCGAACTCCGGGTCGGTCATGATCGTGGCCGGGTTGCTGTTGACGAGAACGACCCGCAGGCCCTCGTCCATCAGCACCCGGCAGGCCTGCGTGCCAGAGTAGTCAAACTCACAGGCCTGCCCAATCACGATCGGGCCCGAGCCGATCACCAGCACGGTGTGGATGTCCTCGCGTCGGGGCATCAGCGACCACCCTCCAAAACATCGGCGAACCGGTCGAACAGGTAGGCCGCATCGTGCGGTCCGGCCGCGGCCTCGGGGTGATATTGCACCGAGAACGCCGGGACGTCACGGCACCGCAGGCCCTCGACGACCCCGTCGTTCAGACACACGTGCGAGACCTCCGCCTGACCGTAGGGCGTCGAGAAGCCCCCGTCGCGCGGCGCGTCGACCGCGAAACCGTGGTTGTGCGCGGTGACCTCGACCCGGCCGGTCACCCGGTCCTGCACGGGCTGATTGATGCCGCGGTGGCCGTAGCGCAACTTGTAGGTGCCCAGCCCCAGTGCCCGCCCGAGGATCTGGTTGCCAAAGCAGATGCCGAACAGCGGCACCCGCCGGTCGAGCAGCTGGCGGGTCAGCGCCACCGCGACCTCGGCGGCGGCGGGGTCGCCCGGGCCGTTGGACAGGAACACCCCGTCGGCGCCGGTGGCGAGGACGTCCTCGACCGGGGACCCGGCCGGCAGTACGTGCGTCTCGATCCCGCGCTGGGCCATCCGCACCGGCGTCATCGCCTTGATGCCGAGGTCGATCGCCGCGACGGTGAACCGCCGCTCGCCGACCGCGGGCACGACGTAAGCCGCTGCGGTGCTCACCTCGCCGGTCAGGTCCGCCCCCGCCATCGGCGGCGCGGCGAGCACCCGATCCAGCAGCGCACCCGGGTCGCCCTCGACGGAGGACACCCCGACGCGCATCGCCCCGCGCTCGCGAAGGTGCCGGGTCAGCGCCCTGGTGTCGATGCCGGAGATGCCGACAACCCCTTGCGCCGCAAGCTCTTCGGTCAGTGTCCGGGTGGCGCGCCACGACGACGCCCGGCGGGCGGGGTCGCGTACGACGTAGCCGCTGACCCAGATGCGCCCCGACTCGCTGTCCTCGTCGTTGACCCCGGTGATGCCGACGTGCGGCGCGGTCATCACGACGACCTGGCGGTGGTAGGACGGGTCGGTCAGGGTCTCCTGGTAGCCGGTCATACCGGTGGAGAACACGGCCTCCCCGAACGTCTCTCCCGGCGCGCCGTAGGACTCGCCCCGGAACGACCGCCCGTCCTCCAGAACCAGCAGCGCCGGCGTCACGCGAGCTTCCCGTCGGCCACAGTGGGGCGCCCGCGCAGGAAGGTCGCGACGACCGCCCCCGGCAGGGCACGCCCGGCGAACGGGGTGTTGCGGCTGCGGGATGCGCTCGAGCCGGGGTCGATGGTGCGTCGGGCCGACGGGTCCACCAGGACGAGGTTGGCCGGCGCCCCCACCTCGAGCCCGGCGCCGTGGCGATCCACACCATCCCCGCCCACGCCCCCCCACCCGTCCAGCCGCCCGATCCGCGCGGGGCGCACCGACATCCTGTCGGCGACCCCGGCCCAGTCCAGCAGCCCGGTCTCGACCATCGCCTCCTGCACCGCCGACAGAGCCGTCTCCAGCCCGAGCATCCCGAACGCCGCCGCGGACCACTCGCAGTCCTTGTCCTCGAGCGCGTGCGGCGCGTGGTCGGTCGCGACGGCGTCGATGGTCCCGTCGGCCAGCGCCTCGCGCAGCGCCTCGACGTCCGCCGCCGTGCGCAGCGGGGGGTTGACCTTGAACAGCGGATCGTAGGACGTCGCCATCGCGTCGGTCAGCAGCAGGTGGTGGGGGGTGACCTCGGCGGTGACCTTCCAGCCCTTGGACTTGGCCCAGCGCAAGATCTCGACCGACCCGGCCGTGGACACATGGCAGATGTGCAGTCGCGAGCCGACATGCGCAGTCAGCAGCACGTCACGCGCGATGATCGCCTCCTCGGCGACCGCTGGCCAGCCCGCCAGCCCGAGGACTCCGGACAGCTCGCCTTCGTTCATCTGCGCGCCCTCGGTGAGCCGGGGCTCCTGCGCGTGCTGGGCGACAACGCCGCCGAACGCCTTGACGTACTCCAGCGCCCGGCGCATCAGCACCGCGTCGGACACGCAGGTCCCGTCGTCGGAGAACACCCGCACCCGGGCCGCGGAGTCGGCCATCGCGCCGAGCTCGGCGAGCCGCTCGCCCAGCAGACCCACGGTCACCGCGCCGACCGGGCGTACGTCGCAGTGACCGGCCTCGCGACCCAGCCGCCACACCTGCTCCACGACCCCGGCGGTGTCGGCGACCGGGTCGGTGTTGGCCATCGCGTGCACGGCGGTGAACCCGCCCAGCGCGGCCGCCGCGGTGCCCGACTCGACCGTCTCCGCGTCCTCGCGGCCGGGCTCGCGCAGGTGGGTGTGCAGGTCCACCAGCCCGGGCAGGGCGACCAGCCCGTCGGCGTCGAGGACCTCCGCTCCGGCCGCCGAGCACCCGGCGCCGATCTCGCTGATGACCCCGGCGGAAAGCACCATGTCGGCGGGCTCGCCGCCCAGCAGGCGGGCGCCTCGGACGACGCACGTGGGGCTCGTCATGCGCTCGGCCTTCCCGCGCCGGCCCCGGACAGCAGCAGGTAGAGCACGGCCATCCGCACGCTCACCCCGTTGGTGACCTGCTCAACGACGGTCGAGCGGGCCGAGTCGGCCACCTCGGCGGCGATCTCCATGCCGCGATTCATCGGGCCGGGGTGCATCACGATCGCGTGCTCGGGCAGCTGGGCGACGCGGCGGGCGTCGAGGCCGTAGCGCCGGGAGTACTCCCGCGCGGACGGGAAGAACGCGTCCTGCATCCGCTCCCGCTGCACCCGCAGCATCATCACGACGTCGCTCTTGGCCAGCTCCCCGTCGAGGTCGTAGGACGTGGCGCACGGCCAGCCCTCCACGCCGAGCGGGAGCAGGGTGGGCGGCGCCACGAGGGTGACCTGGGCGCCGAGGGTGCGCAGCAGCAGCACGTTGGACCGGGCCACCCGCGAGTGCAAGACGTCGCCCACGATGGTGACCCGCCGGCCGGCCAGATCGGAGCCGGCCGCGCTCCCGTTGAGCCGGCGGCGCATCGTGAACGCGTCCAGCAACGCCTGGGTCGGGTGCTCGTGGGTGCCGTCGCCGGCGTTGACGACCGCGCCTCGGATCCACCCCGAGTGAGCCAGCCGGTGCGGCGCCCCCGAGGACCCGTGGCGTACGACGACGGCGTCCGCGCCCATCGCCTCCAGGGTCAGCGCGGTGTCCTTGAGGCTCTCGCCCTTGGCGACGCTGGAGCCCTTGGCGGAGAAGTTGATGACGTCGGCGGACAGCCGCTTGGCTGCGGCCTCGAACGAGATCCGGGTCCGGGTGGAGTCCTCGAAGAACAGGTTGACCACGGTGCGCCCACGCAGGGTCGGCAGCTTCTTGATCGGCCGGTCGGCGACGGCGGCGAGCTCCTCTGCCGTGTCGAGAACCAGCAGGGCGTCCTCGCGGCTGAGATCCGCACTGGAGAGCAGGTGCTTGATCATGAGCGGGCCTCCCGGGCCGGGACGGGGGTCGGCCCGTCGATGAAGACTCCGTCGGCGTCGTCGTACTCGGTCAGCAGCACCCGCACCCGCTCCGCGGTGGAGGTCGGCAGGTTCTTGCCGACGTAGTCGGCGCGGATCGGCAATTCCCGGTGGCCGCGGTCCACGAGGACCGCAAGTTGGACGGCGCGGGGCCGGCCGAGGTCGGCGAGGGAGTCCAGGGCGGCCCGGATGGTGCGCCCGGAGAAGAGCACGTCGTCCACCAGCACCACGGTGCGCCCGTCGATGCCCTCGGGCGGCAGGTCGGTGTGCTCGAGCGCGCGGGCGGGGCGCAGCCGCAGGTCGTCGCGGTACATCGTGACGTCGAGGGACCCGACCGGCACGCGGGAGCCTTCGACGGCGGCGATCCGGTCACCGAGACGGCGGGCCAGGGGGACGCCGCGGGTCGGGATCCCGAGCAGCACCAGGCCCTCGGGTCCCTTGTTGCGTTCGAGGAGCTCGTGCGCGATGCGGGTCAACGCCCGGGCGACGTCGCTGGCGTCGAGGACCGAACGCGCCGTGTTGCGGGCAGGCATGAGCCGACCGACCTCCTTCCCCGCCTCACGGGACGGGTCGTTAAAGGACGTCACAGGTTCTGTGTCGTGGGTGTCCGCCCACCGTAGCAGCGCCGAACGGGTGAATGGGCATCGTTCGACTTGACCAAGTCTTGACCTGTCCGTAGCGTAACTCTCCGTCACCACTTGCTGGTGAACATGTCGAAACGCTGCATTCCATGACGCAGAGCGACAGGATTTGGGTCACATCGTGTGACCGGCGGGAAAGGATAGCAGCGATGCCGAGCGACTACGCGCGTGCACTGGGCATGAAACTGAGAGGCATCCGGACGCAGCAGGGACTCTCCCTGCACGGCGTCGAGGAGAAGTCGAATGGCCGCTGGAAGGCCGTCGTGGTCGGCTCCTACGAGCGCGGCGACCGGGCGGTGACCGTGCAGCGGCTGGCGGAGCTGGCCGACTTCTACGGCGTGCCTGTGTCCGAGCTGTTGCCCGACTCCTCACCCAGCGGCGCCGCCGAGCCGCCGCCCCGGCTGATCCTCGACCTGGAGAGGCTGCAGACCGTCCCCGCCGAGCGCGCCGGGCCCCTGGCGCGCTACGCCGCGACGATCCAGGCCCAGCGCGGCGACTACAACGGCCGGGTCCTCTCAATCCGCCAGGACGACCTGCGCACCCTGGCCGTCATCTACGACGAGTCGCCCAGCGCCCTCACCGAGCAGCTGATCACCTGGGAGGTTCTCAACCCCGAGGCCCGCACCGCCCTCGACTGACCCAGGTCCGTCAGGCACCAAGGACGAGGTGCCCGCGATCCCTGCCCGCGGCGCCAAGCCGGTCATCGAACGTCGCCACAGCAGCAGCCAGTTGATCGGCAGCGAGCAGCACGCAGCAGTCAGGCAGTGTGAGACCCGTCCCGGCGCGAAGCGTGGCGAGGCCGGTGTGAGCGTCGACGCCGAGCGGCACGGAGCGAACGCCGAGCTCATGAAGAAGCGCAGTCGCCCGGTCGAGCACCCCTGCGCCGGTCATCGGTCTCGGTGATCGTGTGCCGCGGCAGCTTGGTGGGCATCGGCCGAGTGTGGCACCGGGGACGTGGTGCCGCACCTATCCGCTCAGGCTCGGCTTCAGGTCGAGCAGCCGCCCCAGCAACCCGTTGACGAAGCCCGGCGAGTCGTCGGTCGACAGCAGGCGGGCCAGCTCGACGGCCTCGTTGATCACCACGGCGTCTGGCACATCGTCACGCCACAACAGCTCGAACGTCCCCAGCCGCAGCACCGCCAGGTCCACGCCCGGCATCCGGTCCAGCGTCCAACCCTGGCTGTACGTCGAGAGCATCTCGTCGATGCGCTCCCGGTGGGCGACCACACCCTCGACCAACTCGACGGCATAGTCACCGATCGGCGGGTCGGCCTGGGCGTGCCGGGCGGAGAGCGTCTCGAGCGCGTCGGTGCCGCGCTGGTCGGCCTCGAACAGCACGTCGACTGCACGCTTGCGCGCCTTGGACCGAGAGCCCACTAGCCGGTCACGCGCCCCAGATAGCTTCCGTCCCGCGTGTCGACCTTGATCTTCTCGCCGGTGACGATGAACAGCGGGACGGCGATCTCGGCCCCGGTCTCGAGGGTGGCCGGCTTGGTGCCGCCGGTCGAACGGTCACCCTGCATGCCCGGCTCGGTGTAGGAGATGGTCAACTCGACCGCGGCCGGCAGCTCGACGTACAACGGGTTGCCCTCGTAGAGCGCGACGACCGTGTCTTGGTTCTCCAGCAGGTATTCCGACCCCTTGCCCAGCGTCTCGCCCGACACGTGGATCTGGTCGTAGGTCGAGGTGTCCATGAACACGTAGTCCTCGCCCTCCTTGTAGAGGTAGGCCATGTCGCGCTTGTCGACGCTGGCCGTCTCCACCTTGGTGCCCGCGTTGAGGGTGCGGTCCACGACCTTGCCGGAGAGCACGTTCTTGAGCTTGGTGCGCACGAACGCGCCACCCTTGCCCGGCTTCACGTGCTGGAACTCCACGACCGACCAGAGCTGGTTTTCGATCTTGAGGACCATGCCGTTCTTCAGGTCGTTCGTCGTGGCCACTGTGCAGTTCCTATCCTCGATGCCGGTCCGGTCACAGGACCAGCAGGTCCTTGGGTGTCGTCGTGAGCAGCTCAGGTCCGCCGTCCCTGACCACGAGAGTGTCCTCGATGCGGACGCCACCGCGTCCCGGCAGGTAGACCCCGGGCTCGACGGTGACCGGCGTGCGGTGTGCCAGCCTACCGGTCGCGGTGTAGCCCATCAGCGGAGCCTCGTGGATCTCCAGCCCCACCCCGTGGCCCAGGCCGTGGGTGAACCGGTCGCCGAAACCCGCGGCCACGATCACGTCCCGGGCCGCCGCATCGACCTCGCGGACGTCGGCACCGGGCGCGAGCGCGTGCCGCCCGGCCCGCTGAGCTTCCCGGACCACGGCGTGCAGCTCCCGCTGCCAGGCGACGGGCTGCGCCCCGACCACGAAGGTGCGGGTGCAGTCGGCGTGGTAGCCGTCGTACAGGGCGCCGAAGTCGATCTTGAGCAGGTCCCCCCGCACCACCACCGCGTCGGTGGGCTGGTGGTGCGGGATCGCGCTGTTGGCCCCGGTCGCCACGATCGTCTCGAAGGAGAGGCCCGACGCGCCGTGGTCGAGCAGCCGGCTCTCCAGCTCGCGGGCGATGGCCCGCTCGGTGCGCCCGGGCGCGATGGTGGCGGTCAGCTCGGTCAGCGCCCGGTCGCCGATCGCGCAGGCCTCGCGCAGCAGGGCGATCTCGTCCTCGTCCTTGACGCTGCGCAGCCCCTCGACCGCCCGCCCGAGCGGCATCAGCTCGACGGACTCGCCGGCCGTCGTCGCGAGGGTCTCGTGCAGCTCGACAGTGACGTCGTGGGCCTCGAAGGCCATCCGCCGCACACCGCGCTCGACCGCGGCGCCGACCAGCGCCTGGGCGCACTCGCGCTCGATCAGCCGCTCGACATCGGGTGCCTCGGCCTCGGACTGCATGACGTAGCGCCCGTCGGTCGCCAGGACCGCACCCTGCGCCGTCAGCAGCAGCGCCGCGTTGGACCCGGTGAAGCCGGTGAGGTAGCGCACGTTGACCAGCCGGGTGACCAGCGCCGCGTCGGCCGGCAGGCCGGCCACCAGAGTCCGCAACCCCGCACGACGTACGTCGTGAATCTCGACCATGCCGGCGAGGCTATCCGGGCCGATCCGACAAGGCTTGTTAGCCCATTCGGCCCAACCCTCCCGCGCCGCCTCAAGGGGTGGCCCACGGGCACCGATGGCCCACAAGACGCGAGTGCCATGCGGCGCCTGCGACTCATGGAGGATCACGTGAAGAACCTGCGACGACCCGCTGCTTGGCGCTACCTCGCTACCGCCGCCGCGGCGGCGCTTGCCCTGACCCTGTCGCCCACCGGCGCACAGGCGTCGATCGCGCCGCCCACCGGCCTCGCGCCCAACGACGTCAGCGGCGCCATGCTCAAGAACCTGGAGCTGGGGTGGAGTGGTGTCGTCGGCGCGACGTCGTACGACGTCCAGGTCACCGAGGACGAGTCGTTCGAGGGCACCCTGCTCTCCACCAGCACCCCGACGACGCACTGGGCCCTTCCCGTCAGCCTGCCGCGCAACAGCTACGTCTGGCGAGTTCGTGCGCAGACCGCCGACGGAGCCGGGTCGTGGAGCGAGACCGGCAACTTCACCCGAGGCTGGGACCGGTCGACGGCTCCGGGCAACCCGCACCTGGTCACCTCGGCCGGCTCGACGACGGACTCCTCCTTCGTGATGCTGCCCGGCGGCGAACTCCCCGCCTTCACCTGGAACCCGATGCTGGGTGCCTCGTTCTACGAGCTCGAGGTCAGCTCGGTTCCCTTCACCAGCAGCGACCCGGCCTACAGCGGCACTGCGGACGACTTCCGCTTCACCTGCTACACCCAGCGCACCTGGTTCGCGCCCTACGGCGTCGTGGCCGGCGTCTCGGACGCCCCGGGTGACGAGGCCAAGTGCAGCCTGACGATGAGCGGTGACGAGCCGCCGGCCGACAACAAGATCGGCGACCAGTACCACAACGGCGTCACCTACTACTGGCGGGTCCGCGGCCGGGACGGCAGCGCCACGCCGGGCACCACGCCGTTCACCGCCCCTGCCCTGTCCTGCACCGGCGTCTGGCCGACCACCGGCGGCACGGGGACCGAACTCGGCGTCACCTTCAAGATCCCCTCGACGCCGCCGAAGTTCCGCGACGCCCCCGAGTGCAGCCAGTGGAGCAACGGCGGGTCCTTCGGGGTCACCGCGGTCGCCTCGCCGGCCGTCGCCACCCCTCCGGGCAGCCTGCTCGCACAGCCCACGGCGGGTGACCCTGCCGCGGCACGGGTCGCACTGACCGGCACGCCGGTCCTGCGCTGGCGCCCGGTCCTGGGCAGCGCTTACTACCGCGTCCACCTGTCGCGGACCTCGGACTTCACCGACAGCGACATCGTCTACGAGACCCACGCAACCAGCCTGAGCCCGGCGTCGTCCTTCGCGGACCGCAGCGGACCGACCTACTGGACGGTCCAAGCCTGCGGCGCTCTGCGATGCAGCCCAGCGGCGCCATCCCGCATCTTCACGAAGGCATCGACCAATAAGGTCCGGACCGGCGCCGTGACCACCGCTGGGAACGAGACGACGCTCAACTGGTTCACACAGTGGATTCCGGCAGGACCCAGCCCAGCATCGCCGGTGCCGTCCGACGACCAGGCCTCGTCCTACCAGCTCCAGGTGGACACCTTGACCGGTGACTGGAGCGCTCCGCCCGTGGACATCAAGGTCGACAACCTGGGATCGGACCCCGTCTCGACCTACTCGCGGATCGCCACTACCAGCCTGCCGGACCGCTACGTGTGGCGCGTCCGGGCGCTCGACGAGAGCGGTCGTGGCTGGGCATGGGCCTACTCGGCGCCCTTTGGCCGGGTCACGTCGGCGGACGGCCTCGGCCTCGGGTCTCCGGTCACGGTGACGTTCACCAGCCCGGTGAAGGGCGTCGAATCCGGAGCGTCGATCCTGGACTCGGCCGGGCATCGCGTTTCGGGGACCTTCGACCAGCAGAACACGACTACGTGGACGTTCGCCGCGACCAAGGGCTGGCTCGCGGGCGAGTCCTACCACCTCAGTCTGTCCGGTGTCACCGACAAGACTGGGCGTGGCGTGCGGGTCATCCCCGACCGGGTCAAGGTTTCCCAGTTCGTCGACAGCGGGAGCGCCCAACTCGTCAAGACCAAGGGTGACTACGCGTGGGCCACCAAGTCCGCCTCAGACGCGTCGAACCGGTCGTTCGTCCGGACCTCCGACAAGCCGAAGACGGCCCGCGTCTCCCGCGCGACCACCAAGGTCATGGGCCGGTACGTCGATGTCTACGCCTGCAAGAGCCCACGCTCGGGCCGGGCCGCGATCGTCGTTGACCACAAGCTGGTGGGTGTGGTCGACCTCTACCGCACCTACAGCAGTTGCGGACTGGTCTGGAAGAGCCCGAAGGCGCTCGCGAGCAAGGCCCACACGGTGACCGTCCAGACGATGAAGTCCAAGCGCGCCAAGGCAAAGGGCTATGACCTCAACCTGGACGGGATCGGCGTGCGCTGACCAGTCACCCGGCCACACCGGCGGCTCCAGTGCCCTTTGCCAGACTCTGAGGTCCTGGACCTCTACCGGTCCTACAGCGGCTGCGGCACGGTCTGGAAGAACTCGAAGACGCTGTCCAACGCTCAGCACATTGCTCCTCGTGGTCCTGCCCAGCAAGGCGAAGAAGTCCCACGGCGGCTACGTCGGCGTGGACGCGATCAGCGTCCGCTAACCGGCATCGCGCACGAGCCCACCTCCCGATCTTCTGGGACGTAGGCTCGTGCGCGGGACCGGCCAACGGGCGAAGGTGACCCGCCGCCCAGATCTGGGTTCAGCACCGAGTCCTCGCCGTGTTGTCGCTGTCACCCTCCTTTACCGAGCCGCGGCCCAATCGGTCACGCCCCAACCCGCCCGCCTCAATGATCGTGAAACTTTCGAGCGATAGGCGCACGCATTTGTTTCGCGATCACCGACGGAGCCAGCGGACACCCGTTCGATCGGCGTGACCGATCACCCGGTCTCCGCACGGCGCACCGACTGCCCCCGTGCCCGGCGTACGGCGGGGTCCCCGGTCTCGAACAGCCGGGCGGTCGGGCCGTCGCCGGACAGCAGCGACCACGGCGAGCCGACCTCGACGACGCGGCCCTTGTGCAGGCACCAGACGACGTCGGCGCGTTCGACCAGTTCGCGGCGGTGGGTGACGACCAGGGCGGTTCCGGGGTGGTCGGCGATCACCCGGTCGACCATGTCGGCGGCGGCGCGGTCCAGGTGGGCCTCCGCCTCATCCAGGATCAGCAGCCCCGGATTGCCGAGGGCCGCGCGAGCAACGGTGAGCCGGGCCCGTTGGCCGGCGGAGAGCCGCGAGCCCCCGTCGCCGACCTCGGTCTGCCACCCCTTGGGCAGCGCGGCGACGAGTTCGTCCAGCCCGCACAGTGCCGTGACGCGGGCGAGCTCCGCCTTGCTGGCGCGGGGCTGGCGATAGAGCACGTTGCGTTCAATGGTGCCGCGCAGCAAGGGCAGGTCGGGTCCGGCGATGCCGATCGCGGCGCGCACCGAGGCAAGCTTGTGCTCGCGCAGATCCTGGCCGTCCAGGCGGACCCGGCCCTGCTCGGGGTCCAGCAGCCGGGCGGCGAGCGCGACCAGGGTGCTCTTGCCGGCGCCGTTTCCACCCACGATGGCGACCGTCTGGCCGGGTTCGGCCGCAAGGGTGACCCCGGCCAGCGCGTCGCCCAGGCCGAGGCCGTCGAGCTCCAGGCGTCCCGGTCCGACGGTCAGCTCAGGGAGTCCGGGCTCGTCGGGCAGCTTCGGCAGGGCCAGGAACCGGCGGGCCGCGTCGCGGGCGACCTTGGCTCCGGCGGCGTACTCCGCCACCCGTCCCAGGTCACGCAGGTGACCGGTGAGCATTCCCACGACGGCGACGGCCCCGACCACGGTTCCCGTGGAGGTGCGCCCCGCCTGGACCTGGAGGGCGCCGACGAGCACGACCGCGACCGTGGTCATCCCGGCCGTTCCCTCGGCGACCGCACGGGTCAGTCCGGAGGCCCGGGCCCGGTCGATCATGGCTTCGGAGACCTTCTGGCTGAGCTTGCCGATGCGGCGGTGCTCGCGTCGTTCCTGTCCCGCGGCCTGCAGCACCCCGATGTGAGTGAGGCGCTCGGTGACCTCACCGGTGAGCTTCGCGCGCCGGTTGCGGGCCAGCCGCGAGGACGCCGTGAGGCGGGGGCTGGTCCGCCAGGTCGCGAGGGCCCCCAGCGCGAGGATCGCCGCCACCGCCAGACCGATCCCCGCGTCCATGACGGTCAACGCGGCGACCGCGAGGGTGAGGGCGATGCCGGCGACGATCAGCTGGGCCAGGCCGAGGCTCACCCAGCTGCGCAGGGCCGTGAGGTCACCGACGAACTTGAGCAGCATGTTGCCGCGGTTGCGCTGTCCCAGCAGGCGCGCCGGCACCTTGGTGAGGTGGTCGAACAGATCGGCGCGGACCTGGGTGACGTAGTGCTGGCCCAATCGCTCGGCCGCCACCCGCTCGGCGGCCCGCATTCCAGCTGCCAGGGAGACGGCGCCGACCAGACCGACCGCGTACGTCGCGATGAGCCCTGCTCCGGCAGGTGCCGTGCTCCTGACCAGCGTGTGATAGGCGGATCGGACCAGCAGTGCGGTGCCGATCGACCCAACTGCCTGCCCGACACCGACGGCGACAAGCCAGGCGAGCAGTGGCAGCCTGGCGCGGGTCAGGACCGGGGCAAGCGGGGTGGGGGACTCCTGCGGGGATGCCTCGAGACGTCGCTGGAGCACCATGGTCATGCAGTATTCCCGACAGCCGAAGGGGTGCGGCTGGCCAGCAGGCTTCGGTAGAGCGCGCCCGCGGCGTGGGGGTCCGACAGCCGCTCCAGGCCCCAGACCGCGCTCCCGGTGGCCACCTCGGCTTCACGTGCCGCCAGCGGCGAGGACGACAGCACTCCGGACACCGCGATCGGAGCCAGGTCCCGATCGCGCAGCCAGGTGACACCTGCACTCGCACCCAGGGCATCGCAGGAGGCGAACAGGATCGCGTCGACCCGCTCGGCGAACACGGGATCGACGAGCAGGCCCGCAGTCTCCTTCTGGAACACCCCGTCGGCGATTTCGAGCACGACGACCTGGCAGCCGTCGGCGGCCAGCCGGTCGGTCAGGCCGGTGAAGACGTCGCGGACCGCGTCGGACCCGAGGAGGTGGGTGCTGGGGTGCCCGGCGTTGGTGAAGTCATAGACCGGGTAGGCGCCGGCGTCGGACAGCAGCCACACGTCCCCGCCTGCGCCGGTCCCGGTTGTCTTGGCTGCGCCGACATTGATCCCAGCTCGGCTCAGCCCGCGAACCAGGTGTGCGGCGGTGGTGGTCTTGCCGCTGTTCATGCTCGCGCCAACCACCGCGATGGTCACCGGCCGGTCCAGGCCGGCGATCGGCGTCGAGGGGAGAGCACCGGACTGCAGGTTCACCCGGTTCCCGGCGGCGTCGGCCAGCAGCCCGATCGGCTCCAGGCCGGTCGCCGCCTGCATCTTGGCGTGCGCCGAGGTCACCCGGCCGGCGATGCCGCCGGCGGCGACGAGTTCGCACGGGCCGAGGTCATCGGGCAGCACCGCCTCGAACTGGTCGGGGGCATAGCGGGTGCCGTAGACCACGACGATCTCGTCGCCCAGGAACATCGACGCGCGACGGCCGTGCTCGAGCTCGATCTTGGCGTGCTGGCCGATCACGGCGACGCGGGCCAGGACGAGATCCCCGACCCGCGGGGCGACCCCGGTCAGCAACTGCGTCGCGGCCTGCAGGTAGACGTGACGCGTGGTGTAGGCGGCCTTGGCCTGCCGCAGCCGGGACGGCGTCACCGGCACATACCGAGGCGAGAGGTCCAGCGCAGAACTGGTACGAAGCGGCGTGCGGGTCATGGTCATGACGTCTCCCAGTGGGCGATCCGGCGGCATTCGCAGTCCGGTCAGGCGGGTGCGCCACGCGGCGTGGCGGCAGGGATCAGGCTGGGCGGGCGATGCCTAACGGGGCACTAATGTCCGGGTGGCTCCGTCAGTGTTCACCTGGCGTTCACCCGGCTGACGAACCGATGGATAGGCGCCAGGGATCGATCGCCGGGACCAACACGATGTAGCATCAACGGTGCTACAGTCACCGACACGGAGCGTATCGGAGTTCGTGAACTCCGTACGTTTGGCCACC
>JBBRHF010000058.1:0-22874 GCA_038223055.1 Actinomycetes bacterium
AGTGACGGATGGTGCGTCCTCGTCCCCGCCGGGACGTGGCACGACATCACCAACACAGGTGATCAGCCCATGCAGCTCTATGCGATCTACGCACCCGTTCACCACGCCGCCGGCAAGGTCCAACACACCGCTCACGACGCCAAAAGCGACGAGACGGCTGGAACGGACACCCCGCCAGCCTGGGCAATCGAACCGCTGGAAACACACGCTGATCAACACGCCAAGTGAAGTGACCCTGTTGGGACGTCGAGTCGCCCGAGCGATTCCAAAGGCTCGAGAATGAGCAGCCCAGCTCAGCGGGCAACCGATCGGCGCTCCGTGGGACACCACCGGCTGGGACGGCTCCAACGACTGGCAGTTCGCCTCTGCGTCAGACGCACCCGCACCCGACTGACTCTGCGGCTGTGAGCCAATGGATCCGTTGAGCGACAAGGTCTACAACCGCATCCCATGCTGCGCGCCGAGCGGGGAGTCGCGCGTCGCGAGTTCAGCGAGACGCTCGACGTCCACTACCAGACCATCGGCTACCTGGAGCGGGGCGAGTACAGCCTCTTTGTCGCGCTCGTGATCGCGCAGTACTTCGGCATGCTGGTGCCGGTCGAGGTGGTTCTCTCGACCAAGCCGTTGGCCCGCCTCGGCAGCGAGCAGCTGGAAGGCTGATCGGCTCGACGAGCGCGCAAAGGGCTGCCGGCCGGCGGCATCGGCCGAGATCGCCCTGCAGACGACAGGGGCCGGGCCCCCGACCTCCGCGGGCTCGATCCAGCCTAAGGATTCGTACGGCTCGTCGGCCCGTTCGTGATGCGATTACGCGCCTGCCGCTGGGTTTGCCCAGTGCTGGCCTTCGATCGCGAGGATCGTCGGGTAGCCGTGCTCGTGCGTCCGCAGCAGTTGCTTGTTCATCCTCTTCTCGAGTGGAATTACCAACGTCGTCTCGAGCTGCGCCCCGACGTCGGCCGTGTCTGTCAGTCCGGTCAGCAGATCCACGCTCCCAGGCTCACGTGGCTGCCGATTGACTTCGATTCCGGTGGCGGCGTCAGCCGCGAGCGGGTGCGTCGACTGGTGTGGATCGTGCTGTTCGCCATCGATGAGCCGTCGTGCGAGGTCGACGATCTGTTCCAGGTACGCATCGCCCCGATCCTCGTGACCAACCGGCGGCCGGTACATCACCGTGAGGCCGACGTGGCTGGCACCCGCCAGCTGCAGCAGCCTCTCATGGAGTCTGTCCTTGAAGCTGTGGATGGCGGGGATCAACCGCGGGTTCCATGACAGGTTCATGACATCGAGCGCCCAGGTGCACCGGGCCGAGTCGTTGGACAGTCGCAGGAGTGCATCGACCGTGAGGCCAGCCGGGAACCGCGCCTTGTCTCGCTCCTCATCAGGCGAGCCGAGGTACTCCACCTTGACCCGCGACGCGCTCCGAATCGAATCGAATCGAATCGAATCGAATCGAATCGACCACGATGTCCACGACCTCGCGTTCGCGCAAAACTGCGTCCTCTGTCGGCATTGGCTCCTCCGCGTAGACCCTTCGTCAGCCGCGGCCCAGCCTTCATCGCCTTGACCAGAGCAGCCGTCGGCTGGACCGGAGGCGGGCCTTGTACGTATTCCAGCCTAGTTGTGGCTCCTGACCTCGCTCGGCGATTCTCCGCACCAACGAGACGAGTTGACTGGCCCGTCGCGGTAATTGTTGCGCCTCATCACGACCGCGTCGCCCGCGGCAAAGGGCCGTACGTTTCTCGCGCGCGTCGACGCCGTAGATGTTCGGGCCGGTCAGCGTTCCGCCGGCGAGAAGCCATGCCCGGGCCAGCTGCAAGACTATGGGACCGGGATGGGCCCGACTGACTGGCATCGGTCGACATTCGTCGGCACTGCCCGGCGCGCGGCATGCCCATTGACCTGCACAGATGGCCCCGGTGATCATCAGCCGTCACGGTCCGGCGCGTCGTCGATCTGACTTCAACCTGGGCACTGCCGGCTACGCGCCGGAACAGTTGTGCGGGTCGGCACTCGAGCACTCCGCGCACGACGGACAGGGGCCGCAGCCATGTCGGGCTGAGGGCCAGGGCACGAGTCCCCGGTGCTACTGACTCACCGGGAAGGGCGTCCTGATTCCTTCACGATCGGCATCCCGGGAAGCCGGGCAAACATCGACGACGTCGCTGTGCTCCGAGCGGCATCTACGTCATCGACGCCCAACGGTACAGAGGACGACACCAGCTGCGGGTCGAGGGCGGATTGCTCCGGCATTACCGGAGCGCCTGTTCGTAGGGGCACGCGACTGAACGAAAGCGGCTGTCGGTGTGAAGAAGCATCTCGGACTCGTGCGGACCGCTCTAGACCTGGCCGGTGACGTATCCCTCGGCTTTCCGGTCGTCGGCTTGGTCGAGACCGACTGGCAACTGATCGGTGGCGCCTTCGCCGTCGCGGGCGTACACGTGCTGTGGCCGAAGAAGGCGGCGGAGCTGCTTCTCAAGCCCGGCCCGCTGGGCGAGCACCAGTTCCGGCGCTCCACCAGCAGCTCGCGACGGCGTTCCCGTCGGCCTGACGTCGGTCGATGTCAGTGCGGGCAATCTGCCCGTGATCTGCCCGTGGACAGCGAGCAGCAGCCGGATCGAGCCGGACTCTCTGAGACACATCCAGAGTCCGCGTTCGCAGCGTTCTCGCAGGTCAAGGGCTATTTCCGCTGCTCAGAAGGTTCTAGCCGCGACTGCTCGAGCAACCGCTGGTTCTCATTTCAAGACCGCCGCACTAGGCCACTATGCGAGCCCTCCTGACCTGCGGTTTTACGTTCTGAGGCCTCGTCGCCCAGCGAGTCCGCCCACGATACGCCCACAGAGTCCCCGTCGGGCCCGCTGGCGGGCCCCTGGGGCGAGCCCAGTGTTCCACGCTGGCCGCCGCCGCCGAGAGCCTGCTCGATGCGGCGGTTGACCGTCAGTTCCTCCCCTGTCCCCCCGCTGACGCGGTCTCGGCTGGGTCGGTTCTACCGCGCCGGCTGACCCGAGCCCGGCCGCGCCGCCACGGCGGCCGCGACTGAGGCCACCGAGATTGTCACCAGCGCGCCGAGGATCAGCGCCGCCGGTTCGCCGGCGACGAGCACCTTCGACTGTGCCCCGAGGGTCGCCGCCGCCACCGGCACGCCGAGCTGCGCTGCCGCCAGCGCTGCCAGCGGGGCGGGTTGCCCCAGGGCGCGGGGGACCAGGTGGGTCGCGACAGCGCCCAGACCGAGGACGACCCCGAGCCCGATCAGCCCGGGCCGTTGACCCAGCGCCCGCAGCTCGAGCGAGGCGCCTAGCCAGACGAAGAAGACCGGGCCGAAGAACCCTTCGGTGACGGCGAACAGCTGGCGGGCCAACCGGCGGGGCTCCCCGATCGCCGCAACGACCAGGCCGAAGGAGAAGCCGGCGAGCAAGATCGAGACGTGGGCCGTCTGGGCGATGGCGGCGAGGCCGAACAGGATGGCCAGGTTGAAGCGCAGCTCGAGGGCGTACTTGCGCCGCTGGGACAGGTGATGCAGTTTTTTGCGCCACCCGCGGCGCTCGGCTACCCGCAAGGCGATGAAGAGTACGGCGGCGCAGGCGAGCACGAGCACTGCTCCGAGTGCGGCGCGACCCGCCCGGGCCGGGTCGATCGCCAGCGGGAGGGCCACGATGCACGCGGCGTCGGCGACCGCGACCTGGGGCAGCAACTGGAGCACGTCGGTGCCGGCCAGGTGCAGGGCGCCGACGATCGGCAGGATCAGCGCCGCCGACGACGAGGACAGCAGGACGGCGTACAGCGCGCCGTGGCCGGTGCCGAACCACCGGGCGACGGCGAGCGCGACCGGCACCGATGCCACCCCGACCACCGCCGCGCGCACCAGGCCAACCGGGAGGGCCGCCCGCAGCCGCGGGTCACCCACCGGCACGTGCGACCCGGCGACGAACATCACCAGCGCGAAACCGACGTCGGCCAGGAACGCGAACGTCGGCTCCGCCGAGTTCAGCGCCCCGGCGCCCATCGGGCCCAGAGCGATGCCGGCCAGCAGCTCTCCGATGACGACCGGCAGCCCCCACCGGTGCGACACCGCGAGCAGCGGGCCGGCGAGCGCAGCCGCGGAGATCAGCGCCAGCACGGCGAAGGTCATCCAGCGCCCGCCTTCCACGTCCCGGCCCGCCGGGGGTTTGTTCACCCTCCCGATCCTGTTCGTACACCTTGCCATTCCACGCCCTTCCGCCCGGCATCGTTGGGTGTGAGGCGACCCCGCTGGACGCGGGCAGCGACCGGCCGATCGGGCCGGCAACGATGGAGGACGAATGATCGTGACGACAAAGCGGGGAAAGAGCATCGCCGCGCTCGCGGCCGGTGGTCTTGCCCTTGCATCACTCGCGGGAGCGAGCGTCGCCGGCGCCAGCGACCACCCGGCCCTGACCGGGGTCGCCACGGCGAACCTCAAGGCGCCGGGCCTGACCAGCCCCAACAACCTCTCCCCCGAGCTCGCCGAGGTCGTGCGCGCGCAGGGCTCGCACGTGGTGGAGAACCCGCAGGATGGCGTCGGCTACTACGGCTACGACTCGGTGAACAACGCCCCGCCGCTGCTGCCGGTCCTCGGCGCTCCCGGCGCGTCGCTGGCCGAGGCGCACAAGACCGAGCCGGACAAGAACACCTACCTCGTGCTGCGCAACCAGCGCGGACCCGACGCTGCCTACGACTACGGCAGCCACTTCCTGTTCCAGGGCCACGAGACCGGCGCCCCCGGCTATGTCACGCGGGTCAACCTCGACGCGGACGCCGCCCACCGAGTCACGATCCTGGCCACCCGCGACAGCGCGGGCAAGCCGCTGCCCACCTTCGACGGTTCCACCTGGGACCCGTTCGCCAAGAAGCTGCTGATGACCGCGGAGCTGGGCAGCAACGGGGGAGTGTGGGCCGGCGACGCGACGTACGGCGCCAGCTCGACCTTCGCCGAGGTGCCGGCTCTCGGCAAGGGCGGCTACGAGGGCATCCAGACCGCGTCGGACGGCAGCATCTGGATCGTCGAGGACGTCGGCGGCGCCACCGTCGCGGGAACGAACGGCCGGCTTCCCAACAGCTTCGTTTATCGCTTCGTCCCGGCGCACAAGGGTGACCTGACGACGGGGACACTGCAGGCGTTGCAGGTGCTGCGCGCCTCGGGCCAGCCGATGGACACCGCGGCGACGCTGCTCTCCCCGGACATCATCGACCTGCACCGCTTCGGCACCTCCTTCACGACCAAGTGGGTCACCGTGCACGAAACCACGGCAGCCAACACGGCCCAGACGTTCTCCGCACTGGCCGCAGCCAAGGCCGCGAAGGCCACGGCGTTCAAGCGGCCCGAGAACGGCGTGTTCCGTCCCGGCACCGAGTTCGGCGAATTCTTCTTCACCGAGACCGGGGACACCAACGTCAACAGCACCGCCAACGCCGAGGCCGGCGGTTTCGGCGCACTCTTCCGCCTGACCCAGGACGGCCCGTCCGCGTCGACCGGCACCCTGCGGCTGTTCGCCCTGGGCGACGCGGCCCACACCGGCTTTGACAACCTCGCCTTCGCGACGGCCAACGACCTGCTGGTCGTCGAGGACGCGAGCGATGGCGTCCACACCGCGCGCAACGCGCTCGACTCCGGCTACGTCTACGACGTGCGCAAGGACCAGTCGGCAGGGCAGGCGCCGCTGCGGTTCCTGGCCGAGGGCCGGGACCCCTCCGCCACGATCGACTCGGCGCTCAGTGACGCCAAGGTCCCGGGGTTCGTCAACGACGGCGACAACGAGATCACCGGCATCCACGTCTCCGACGGCGACCCGAGTGCGGCCGGCCTGTTGGGGGCCAAGACACCCCTCCCATTCCGGAAGGGCTGGCGGGTGTTCTGGACCCAGCAGCACGGGGACAACGTGACCTACGAGATCATTCCCGACCCCACGTCCGCGCCGTTCGCCGCGAAGGGCTGACCCGGCAGGAATGACCCGGCTGGACTAGCTCAGCAGGACTGGCGCAGCATCACTCCCGCGGCCCCCGCACCCCTCACCGGGGCGGGGGCCGCTCTCGGTGGCAGTGTCGAGCGGCATCGGGTCAGACGGCATCGGGTCAGACGGCATCGGGTCAGACGGCACGGGTATATGGGGGACTTTGTGCCCTAGCACCATAACCGGGTACTCTGCGAACCTACGGTTGCGTAACCTACGCATCCGTAACCTCGAGAGGTCCTCCTGTGACTGATCCCTCCCCCGCGACCCGTCAGGCGACACCCCACGGACGCCGGCCGCTCCCCGTGGTGATCCAAGGCGGCATGGGGGTGGCCGTGTCGTCGTGGAAGCTCGCGTCGGCGGTGGCCCGGGCCGGCCAGCTCGGGGTGGTCTCGGGCATCGCGCTGGACGCCGTGTGCGCCCGCCGGCTGCAGGACGGCGACCCCCACGGCGACGTACGTCGGGCAATGGACGCCTTTCCGGTGCCGGCGATGGCGCAGCGGGTGCTGGCGCGCTACTTCCGCAAGGACGGTCGGCCGCCGGGCACGCCGTACCGGCCGGTGCCTCGCCTTGCCCTCAAGCAGGGCGCGGCGGCCCAGGAACTAGCAGTGGTCGGCAACTTCGTCGAGGTGTGGCTGGCAAAGGAAGGGCACGACGGCCTGGTCGGCGTGAACTATCTGGAGAAGACCCAGATGGCCACCCCCGCCGCGGCCTACGGCGCCATGCTCGCCGGGGTGGACTACGTGCTGGTCGGGGCGGGCATCCCGCGCGACCTGCCGCACCTGCTGGACCTGCTGGCCCGCCATGAGCCGGTGCGGCTACCGATCGATGTCGCCGGCTCCCCCGATGGTGGCCACACCGTGGACCTGGACCCACGGGGACTGCTCGGCGGCGAGCTGGACGGCGGCGAGCTGGACGGCGGCGACCCGAAGGGCGCCGACCTGGCGCCGATGGCCCGCCCGATGTTGCTGGCCATCGTGTCCGCGCACGTCCTCGCGTCCTACCTCGCCCGTGACGAGCACATCCGCCCGGACGGGTTCGTCATCGAGGGCCCCCGCGCCGGTGGCCACAACGCGCCGCCACGGGGCCGGCTCACCCTCGACGATTTCGGTCAGCCGGTCTTCGGGGCGCGCGACGACGCGGACCTCGCCAAGGTCGCAGCGCTGGGCCTTCCGTTCTGGCTGGCCGGCACCTACGGAACCCCGGAACGGCTCGCGGCGGCGCGGGACGCGGGGGCCGTCGGGGTGCAGGTGGGGACCCTGTTCGCCCTGTCCGAGGACTCCGGACTGACCCCGGACCTGCGCGCGGACCTGACGACGCGGCTGCGCGCCGGCACGCTGGAGGTCCGCACCGACGCGGCCGCGTCGCCGACCGGGTTCCCCTTCAAGGTCGCCCAGCTACCCGGCACCCTGTCCGACCTGGACGCCCGGGCCGACCGCGACCGGTTGTGCGACCTGGGCTACCTGCGGACCCCCTATCTGCGCGAGGGCGACGCGGTGGGCTACCGATGCCCGGCCGAACCTGTGAACACCTTTGTCCGTAAGGGTGGCGCCATCGAGGACACCGTCGGGCGGGCCTGCCTGTGCAACGCCCTGACGGCCAATGTCGACCTGGGACAGACCCGGTCCGACGGCTATGCGGAGGAGCCCATGGTCACGCTCGGCGCCGACCTGGACGGGGCGCGCCGACTCGCGGATGCCTACCCGGCCGGATGGACCGCCGGCAACGCGCTGGACTGGCTCCTGTCCGGCTGAGCGAAGATTTGCAGCCGGTCCTTGCCGAGCGCCTTGGCGCGGTACAACGCGGTGTCGGCGGATCGCAGCGTCGCATCAGGATCGTCCCCCGCATCGGCCAGGACCAGTCCCATGCTGACCGTGACCACGTGCGAGACACCAGCCACCACGACCGGTTCGCGCAACGCGACGGCGATGCGCCGGGCCACGGCTTCGGCGGCCGACAGGGCATCCAGGCCAGCGATCGGGACACCGGCATCGCCCTCGACGACGAACCCGAACTGGGGCGGATCGAGGACCACGACGAACTCGTCGCCGCCCACCCGGGCGACCGTGTCCGGCGGGCGCAGCAGAGCCTGCAGCCGGGTCGCCGTGACCGTGAGAACGGCGTCGCCCGCCGCGTGGCCCCCGGTGTCGTTGACCTGCTTGAACCCGTCGAGGTCGCAGAACAGCACGGCCACCTGCCCGCCGCTGCGGGCCGTGCGCTTGATGGCGGCGTCCAGCCGGTCGGCGAGGAGACGCCGGTTCGGCAAGCCGGTCAGCGGGTCGTGCAGCGCGGCCTGGAGCAGCTGCTGCTCGAGCTCGACGGTGTCGGTGATGTCGCGGGCGACCGCGAGCAGCTGGCTCACCCTGCCCCGCGCGTCCCGGGCGAACGGGGTCGCGTGCCGAGACAGCCAGGCGTAGCCACCCGCGCTGTCCCTGGCCCGGTAGCGCACCTGCACCACCTCGCCGTCGGCAAGCTCGCGGGCCGAGTCGTTGGCGGCCCGCAATCCGCTGGCGTCCTCGGGGTGCACGATCGTCGCGACGAGGTCGCTGCCCAGGTCCTGGATCTGCTCGACGCTGTAGCCGAGCGTGGCCGCCACGTTGCGCGACGCCCAGACGCTCGCGCCGGTGACCACGTCCACGACGTAGATGAGGTCGGGGCTGGCCGCGAGGACGGCGTCGTGGAAGGCAACACTGTCGGCGAGGGCGGCCAGCGCGACCTCGCGCTGGCTCAACGTGACGGCCAGCGCCAGCACGACCAGGGCGCAGGTCAGCAGGAACAGCTGCAGCATAATAGCCGCCGTGTTCGGTGCGCCCGCCCGCGCCGCCTGCGCGAACGGCCCGCCGCCGCCGGCCGTCAGGACGGTGGCGAGCACCGCGACGGACAGCAGCTGCGCCGACGCCGCCCGCACCCCCAGGCGCAGACCCGCCCAGACCAGGACCGGGATGGCGACGAACGCCACCGGCAGCCGCTGCCCCGGCGCGAACACCACGGCCACGGTCGCCATCGCCATGGTCCACTGCACGGGCGTCTCCCAGCGCCGGATCTGGACCACGCTGGGTGCCACGCGCATCACCAGCGGCACGAGCACCAGGACCGCGGCGCTGTGCGCAGCCAGGACCGAGAACCAGTTCAGCCACAGCGACCCGCCCTGCAGGCTCCAGACCGAGAGGGCGGCAATCCCGCCGGCGAGCGTGGCACCGACCGCGGCGGCGGCCAGCAACCGGCAGCCGTCGCGCAAGGTGACCAGGGCGGGTCGCCCGGCACGCCCCAGCCAGAAACCGGCCACCGCCGCCTCCAGCGTGTTGCCCGCCGTGAAGCACCCGGCCAGGACCAGCGAGCGGCCACCCAGCAGGTTGGCCAGGAAGCTCCCCGCCGCCACGGCGGCCAGCACGCGCCAGCGGCGATCGTCCGCGGACAGGGCGACGGCGCCGACGGCCACTCCGGCCGCGGGCCACCAGGCGGCGACATCGGAACCCTGCGGTGCGAGGGCCACCGAGGTCACCCCGAGCCCGAAGACGACGAGGGCAAGGCTCAGCCTCGCCGCGGCTTCCCGGACCCGGGAGCCCGCGGCGAGCGAGGGCGAGCCGATCACAGACCCTCCAGGTCAGCAAGGGGTGGTGGCCGACCGACATCGCGGCAGACCAGATCAGATCATCTATCGGCAGGAACGCGACGTTCCTTGAGGTTCCAACGGCACCGCGTCGGGACCTTTGGCTCTGCTGCCGAGGACGGCCGGCGGCTAGCGTCGGAAGGGTGGATATGACGGAGTTGCGCCACGACGTGCGGTCGGCCCTTCGGGACCCGACGTTAACCTACCGCCAGCGCATCCAGCGGCTGGCGACGCTGGCTGAGAACGCGCTCGAGCCGCCGCCGGTCAGTGCGGCCTGCCGGGAGGCGCTGGACAAGCGGGTTATCTGCGACATGTTCGAGGGCAACGCGCCCTACCGGCCGCGCTACCTGCTGCCCGACTACGCCCGGGCGCTGCGCAACGGCTCCGATTTCCTCGAGCTCGCGCCGCCGAACGACCTCGATGAGGCCGTCACCTTCCTGCTGGCGATGTTCACCCAGGTGCCCTCGATCACCGGATACCCCGTGTGGCTCGGCGACATGGACGCCCTGCTGGAGCCGTTCTGCGCCGGGCGCACCGACGCCGAGCTGATGGCGTCCCTGCGGCGGTTCTGGGTAGCCGTCGACCGGATCCTGCCCGACGCCTTCACCCACGCCAATCTCGGCCCCGACGACAGCCGGGTCGGCCGCACGATCCTGTCCCTCGAGCGCGAACTGCTCCAGGTCGTGCCCAACCTGACCCTGCGCGTCGACGAGGCGCGGACACCGGACGGCTACGTTCTCGACGCGGTGCAGACCGTCTTCGCCTGCGGCAAGCCGCACTTCGTCAACCACCCGATGATGACTGCCGACCTCGGGGACCGCTACGGCGTGGTCAGCTGCTACAACGCGCTGCTCGTCGGCGGCGGCGCGCACACCCTCGTGCGCCTCAACCTGCGCGAGGTCGTGCTGCGCCATCAGGGCGGGGTCGCGAGCTTCCTGGCCGAAACCCTCCCGACGTACGTCGCGCTAGCGGCCGAGCTGGCGGCGGCCCGCATCCGCTACCTCGTCGAGGACGCGAAGTTCTTCGACCACTCCTGGCTGGTGGACGAGGGGCTGATCGAGCTGGACCGGTTCACCGCGATGTTCGGCGTGTTCGGGCTGGCCGAGGCGGTCGACCTGCTGCAGGAGCGTGAGGCGGCCACGGGCACCTATGGCCATGACCCCGCCACCAACTCCCTCGGCCTGGCGGTCGTCGCCCGGGTCGACGAGTTGGTCGCCGCGATCCCGCTGCCCTATTGCGAGGGAAACGAGGGGCGGGCCTTCCTGCACGC
The DNA here is from genome assembly GCA_038223055.1 of Actinomycetes bacterium. Lineage (GTDB taxonomy): Bacteria > Actinomycetota > Actinomycetes > JACCUZ01 > JACCUZ01 > JBBRHF01. Next base: position 10,841 of record JBBRHF010000058.1, read on the forward strand.
TCAGGCGGGGCTGGACTCCGATGTCGGCGTCACGGCCGGCACCCGGGTCCCGGTCGGCACCGAGCCGCCCCTGTACGAGCACCTCATCGCGGTCGCCCCGCTGCACGAGCTGTTCCCGGCCGGGGTCAGCGACGTGCTGCACTTCGACGACACGGCGGTGCGCAACCCGCAGGCTGTGGTCGATATCATCCGCGGCGGCTTCGCCGCGGGCATGCGCGACGTGACCTTCAACCTGGACAGCAACGACTTCGTGCGGATCACCGGCTACCTCGTGCGCAAGTCCGACCTGGACAAGGTCGCGACGCAGGGCGCGCGGCATGCCAGCACGGCGCTCGGGGCCGGCTCGGTCGCGAACTCGCACGTGACCGAGCGCAGGGTGAAGCGGGTGATCAGCAGTGAGTCCTCCCCGGGGACTGGTGGCTGACGTCGTCCCCTTCTCCTGGGTGGACGGCCCCGGCAACCGCTTCGTCGTCTTCCTGCAGGGCTGCAACATCAACTGCCTGGCCTGTCACAACCCGCACACGATCCCGCGGTCCACACCCCGGGCGCGCGTCGTCGACGTCGCGACGGTCCTGGCCGAGGTGCGCCCGGTGCACCGGTTCTTGTCCGGGATCACTGTGTCCGGCGGTGAGGCCACGGGGCAACCGGAGTTCGTCGCCGCCCTGTTTGGTGCGGTCAAGGCCGACCCTGAGCTGCGCCACCTGAGCACGTTCCTCGACACCAACGGCGCCGCCACCCGCGAGGTCTGGGACCGCCTGCTGCCGGTCGTGGACGCGACGATGGTGGACCTGAAGGCGCTCGACCCCGAGGTGCATCTGTGGCTCACCGGCCACGACAACGCCGAGGTCCTCACCTCGATCCGCCACCTTGCGGCGGCGGGAAAGCTCTACGAGGTGCGCCTGCTGCTCGTGCCCGGTGTCAACGACTCCACCGATCAGCTGCAGCGGACGGCGCAGTGGCTGCTCGACGTCGACCCTGATCTGCGGGTGAAGGTGATCGGCTTCCGGGCACACGGCGTACGCGCCGCCGCCCGTGGGTGGTTGGAATCGACGGCGGACCAGCGCGCGGCGTACGAGCAGGTCCTCGCCCACGCCGGCGTGTGCGACCTCACCCTCGTCTAGCCGCGATCAGGGGCCGGTGGGGACAAGGTCAGACCTCGGGGTGGCCTCGAGTGGCGGTGGGTAGAAGCGGTAGCCGCGGCGGCGGATGGTGCGGACGATGGGCGGCCCGCCCGCGTCCTCGAGTCGGGCGCGCAGATGGTGGACCGTGACGGCCACCGCGTTCGACTTCGGCGACAACTGGTCGCCGGCCCACACAGCGTCGCGCAACTCATCCACCGAGACAACCCGGCCCTGGTTGCGGATGAGGTAGACCAGGACCTCCAGCTCGCGGGCCGACATCGGCAGGTGTCGACCGCGCAACCGCACGTCGTAGGCCAACGGGTCCACCGTGAGACTTCCGGCGCGAAGCACGACGCTGTCCAGCTCCTGCCCGGTCCGGAGGCCGAGCATGACGTCGCGCAGTTCGGCGGCGCGGTAGGGCCGGTCCATCACCCGGTCGGCACCGGCCGCGATGGCGGCGGAGACCAGGTCGGCCTGACCCTCCCCCGCCCCGACGATGACGATGCTGTCCGACACCTGCCGCAGCGTGCGGATCACCTGCGCGGCATCCAGCAGGGGGAGCGCAGCGCCGAGCAGCATCAGCTCGGGCTGGGTGCGTCCCGCGTCGAGCAGTGCCCGGGCCCCGTCGCTGGAGGCGACGACCCGGACATTGACCTGCTCGAGGTCAGCGACGAGGGTGCGCAGCACATCCACGTCGGGCTCGCACACCAGTAGGCACAACGGGTCGTCCTGCTGGCGCAGGCCTGCGAGGCGCGCCGCTGGCAGGTCGGTGGCCCTTCTGTGGCCGGCCGCAGGACCGGCCGCGGTCACCCGAACCGGCCGGTGATGTAATCCTCGGTCTTCGTCTCGGTGGGGTTGGAGAACATCTTCACGGTGTCGTTGACCTCGATGAGCTGGCCCGGTTGCCCGACCCCGTCGATGGTGAAGAACGCCGTCGTTTCGCTCACGCGGGCAGCCTGCTGCATGTTGTGGGTGACGATGACGATCGTGTATTTCTCCTTGAGCTCGTGGATGAGGTCCTCGATCGCCAGGGTCGAGATCGGGTCGAGCGCCGAGCAGGGCTCGTCCATCAGCAGTACGTCGGGCTGGACCGCCACGGCCCTCGCGATGCACAGTCGCTGCTGCTGCCCACCGGAAAGGCCTCCGCCCGGCTTGTCCAGACGGTTGCTCACCTCGTCCCAGAGGTTCGCCGCCTTCAAGGAGCGTTCCGCGACCTCGTTGAGCTGGTCCTTGTCCCGGACGCCCTGCAACTTCAACCCGGCGACCACGTTGTCCTTGATGGACATCGTGGGAAACGGGTTGGGCCGCTGGAAGACCATCCCGATCGTGCGACGCACGGACACCGGGTCCACACCGGCGCCGTAGATGTCCTCGCCGTCGAGGAGCACGGTCCCCTCGGCCCGCGCACCGGGGAGCACCTCGTGCATGCGGTTGAGCGTCCGCAGCAGGGTGGACTTGCCGCAACCGCTCGGCCCGATGAAGGCCGTGACGCTGCGCGGGGCAATCGCGAGGTTGACGCCCTTGACGGCGAGAAAGGCGCCGTAGTAAACGTCGAGGTTTTCCAGGTCGATGCGCTTGGCCATCAGCTGTCCTTCATAGTCATGACCGCTTCGGGGCGACCAGGCGGGAGATCAGGGCCGCGAAGGCGGCTAGCACGGCGATGAGCAGGATGAGGGTCAGCGCGGCCCCCCACACCCGCTCGGCGCCGGCGGGTGTCGGGTTGATCAGCTGGGTGTAGATCGTCAACGGCAGCGAGGCCATGTTGCCGTGGAACACGCTGAAGTTGATCGAGCTGCTGTAACCGACCAGCACCAGGACGGGGGCGGTTTCGCCCATCACCCGGGCGATGGCCAGCAGGATGCCGCTGATGATGCCGGACAGCGCGGTCGGCAAGACCACCCGCACGATGGTTATCCACTTCGGCACGCCCAGCGCGTAGGCGGCTTCGCGCAGCTCGTCGGGCACCAGCCGCAGCATCTCCTCCGTCGAGCGCACCACGACCGGCAGCATCAGCAGGACGAGCGCGAGGGAGACCGCGAAGGCGCTCTGCTCGAACCCGAACCGGCTGATCCACACCGAGAAAATGAACAGCGCGGCCACGATCGAGGGGACGCCGGAAAGGATGTCGACCATGAAGGTCGTGGTCTGACCGAGCCTGCCGCGGGCGAACTCGACGAGGTAGATGGCGACCATGATCCCCAGTGGGACGGCGATGACGGCCGCGAACAGCGACTGGATGATCGTGCCGTAGAGGGCGTGGTAGACGCCGCCGGCGGCCTGCTCGGGCAAGACCCCCTGCTGGGAACGCGTCCACCAATCGGCCCTTGTCAGGGCGGTGAAGCCCTTGGCGATGACGTCGTAGAGGATCCACAGCAGCGGCACCAACGCCAGCGCGAACGCGCCGGTGACCAATGTCGCCGCGACGGTGTTCGTGACCCGCCGGCGGTTGCTGATCTCGGTGAACGCACCGGCAGGGCGCCGCTGGTCGGCGACGGTGCTCATCCGTTCACCTTTCCGCCGGCGACGGCCCGAGCCGCCGCGTTGACCACGAAGGTGAGGGCGAAGAGCACGAACCCGGCCGCAATGTAGGCGCCGGTCGGCAGTGGCTGACTGAACTCGGCCGCCGCGGAGGCGATCTTCGACGCGAACGTGTAGCCGCCGTCGAAGAGGGTCCCGCTCGCGGCGGAGGATGACGTGCGCAGCACGATGAGGACGGCAACCGTCTCGCCCAGCGCACGGCCGAGACCCAACATGGACGCGGCGATGGTGCCGCTGCGACCGAAGGGGATGACGGTCATCCGCACCACCTCCCACTTGGTCGCGCCCAGGGCCTGAGCCGCCTCGATGTGACCCGACGGGGTCTGGCGATAGACCTCGCGGGTGATGGCGGTGATGATCGGCAGGATCATGACGGCCAGCACGAGGGAGGCCGTGAGGATGTTGCCGCCCCCCGACAGCGAGACGTTGCCGTCCGCGAAGATGGGGATCCAGCTGAGGTTGCTGTTGAGAAAGGTCGCGATCGGCTCCAACCTGGGGGCCAGCACGAAGATGCCCCACAGGCCGAACACGATCGACGGCACCGCAGCCAGCAGGTCGACCACGGCGCCGAAGACGCGGGACAGTCGGCGGGGCGCGTAGTTGGTCAGGAATATCGCGATGGAGACCGCCACCGGGACAGCCAGCAGCAGCGCGAACAGCGAACTCATGACGGTCACGACGAGCAGGTCCCGGATGCCGAACTGCAGGTCTTTGACATCGCCGGTGTCGAACTTCGTGCTGGTGAGGAAGTTGGCGTTGTTGACCCGCAGCGAGGGGATCGCCTGGGTGAGCAAGAAGATGGCGATCAGCGCGATGAACACGATCATCATCACGCCGGAGGCGGTCGCCAGCCCACTGAAGATCGAGTCTCCGTGCCGCTTAGGCGCGGCAGCCATCTGGGTCGGCTTCTGGCCGGTGTCGTTGGCGTTCACCACGCCTGCAATCTTGCCCGAGTCCGGGCCGGCCGCGATGGGCGGCCGGTCCGGACTGCGGACGTCTCGGGAGTGCATGGACATGGTCGCTTGGCGCGCTAGGAGATCGCCGCGACCGCGGTCGCGAGCTTGGCCTTGAACGTCTCCGGCAGCGGGATGTAGCCGTTGTCGGCGAGGCCGTCCTGGCCGGCCCCGATGGTCGAGGTCAGGAAGGACTTGACCGCGGCGCCGGTCTCGGCGTCGGGGTACTTCGAGCAGACGATCTCATACGTCGCGAGCACGATCGGGTAGGACCCGGCAGCCGTCGGCTTGTAGAACGTGGTCGTGTCGAGCACCAGGTCGTTGCCCGCGCCCTTGACCTTCGCGCCCTCGATGGTCTTGCCCACGGTCTCCGAGGTGATCTCCACCGGGTCGGGCCCGGCGGACGTGACGATCGAGGCGATCGCGAGCTTCTGGGCGGTCGCGAAGGACCACTCGTTGTAGGTGATCGAACCTTCGGTCGTCTTGATCGCCGCGGAGGTGCCCTCGTTGCCCTTGGCGCCCTCACCGACACCACCGGCGAAAACCTTGCCGGCACCCTTGCCCCAGCTCCCGTCGGACGCCGCGTCGAGGTACTTCTGGAAGTTGTCGGTTGTGCCCGACTCGTCGCTGCGGAAGATCACGTTAATCTTCTCCGACGGCAGCGTCGCGCCCTTGTTGAGGGCGGCGATGGCCTTGTCGTTCCACGTCTTGACGCCGCCGTTGAAGATCTTGCCCAGTGTGGGGCCGTCCAGCACCAGCTTGTCGACGCCCTTCACGTTGTAGGTGACCGCGATGGGTCCGAACACGACCGGGAGGTTCCACGCGTCGGCTCCCTTGCACCGCGTCTTGGCTGCCGCCGGCTCACCCTTGTCCGCGCTGAGGGGGGAGTCGGAGCCGCCGAAGTCGGTCTGGGCGCCGGTGAACTCCTTCACCCCAGCACCGGAGCCGTTGGACGTGTAGTCCAACGAGAAGCCCGGGCACGCCGCCTGGTAGGCGGCGATGAACCGCGTCATGGCGTTGGCCTGCGCCGTGGCTCCGCTGGCGCGCAGGGTCTTCTTTCCCGAGCACTTCGCGTCGGCGGCCGACGCTGAGCTCGAACTCGAGCCCGACGGCTTTGCGCTGTCGCTGGCCTTGTCGGTCCCGGTGTTGTTGTCGCTGCCACAGGCCGACAGCAGCAGCGTGCCGGCTGCAAGCAGACTGACGGCTGCTCCTGATCGCTTGAGCTTCACCTAGCTCCTCCGAAAACGTTGGGGTCCGATGGTCGGGGCCCCTGAGTCGATGCGCGGAAAAGAATCCGCTTGGCGGCGAGACCCGCCGCCAGGGGCAAAGTAGGCAGAGACAGTAAACGGACTCTGCTACCACGGTGAACGGAAGGTGAACGGAGGCGTGACACGAGGGACCGTCGGCGGCCCGCGAGCGTCACGGTCGCGCATGGGTGACGAGCGTCACGTGGCGATATTTGCTTGATCGTGGCGGGGGAGTGGGATCAGGGCGGTCGGGAAGATCAGGGCGGCGGAAGGTTTTCGCGAGGTGCCGGGTCGACACTCGTGCCGCTGACGCCGTACGGCGTCGGGCTCGTGGGGGGAACCACGCGCCACCTCGGCAACCGGTGCATGCCCGGCAGAGTGCTCGTATCGCCTGGTCGGCCGGCTGCTGGGTTGGACAGATGACGCATGGCCTCCCGACGACGGTGCTGACATCGGGAGGGAACGTCATGACCGTACGACGCATGCTCGTGGGGACAGTGGTCCTCGCTACGGCCCTGCTCGCCGGATGCGGGACGCAAGGCCCGCCGGCCGCCGCGCCACCGGGTGCCGGCGCCACCGCGGCCGCGGCTGCTGTGGCCGTGGCTCCGCAACTGCGGACCTACTACATCGCCGCCGACCAGGTGCTCTGGGACTACGCGCCCGACGGCACCAACGACATCACCGGCCAGCCGTTCACCCCCGAGGAGGACGTGTTCACCAAGCAGGGACCCACCCGGGTAGGGCACCGCTACTGGAAGTCGCTCTACCGCGGCTACACCGACGCCTCCTTCCGGCACCGCATCCCCCGCCCCACGTCCTGCGCGCCGGCAGTCAGGGCCTGCGACGACACCCTGGGCATGTTGGGCCCGGTTATCCGGGCCGTGGTCGGGGACACGATCAAGGTGGTATTCCGCAACAACACCCCCCACCCCGCCTCGGTGCACCCCCACGGCGTGCTCTACCAGAAGGACTCCGAGGGCGCGCCGTACGACGACGGCACCGCTGGCAACGACAAGGCCGACGACGCCGTGCCGCCCGCCGGCACCCATGTCTACAACTGGAAGGTCCCCGAGCGCGCCGGCCCCTCGTCGATGGACGGCTCGTCGGTCGTGTGGATGTACCACTCGCACACCGACGAGGTCGCCGACACCAACGCCGGCCTCATCGGACCCATGGTCATCACCGGCCAGGGCCGGGCCGACGCGGCTACCGCGACCCCGCTGGACGTGGACCGGGAGATCTTCTCCTACTTCACCGTGGAGAACGAGAACGCGAGCCCCTATCTGGACAAGAACCTGCAGGAGCTTGCCGACGCGCCCCACTCGGTCCCGGCCGGGGACGAAGAGGGGTTCGAGGAGAGCAACCTGATGCACTCGATCAACGGGTATGTCTACGGCAACGGACCGATGCCGACGATGCGCAAGGGCCAGCGGGTGCGGTGGTATGTCCTCTCGCTGGGCACCGAGGTCGACCTGCACACGCCGCACTGGCACGGCAACACGGTCTCCATGATGGGGATGCGCACCGACATGGCCGAACTGCTGCCCGGGAGCATGAAGGTCGCCGACATGCGCCCGGACGCCGTGGGCACCTGGCTGTTCCACTGCCACGTCAACGACCACATCGTGGCCGGCATGCAGACCCGCTACCGCGTCACCGGCTGACCCGTCGCCTCGTCCCGGCCACATCTCCGGCACACCGTGCCTACCATTTTTGCTTGATCGTGGCCGGGACGGCCAGGGCGGGTGTGTAACACTCGGCGACTCGGAAAGACCGAGCCGCACAGAGGTGACCGTGACCAGTCCCGTCGAGTTGCTCGAGGTCGTGTGCAGCGAGGACGACGTATACGGCTACATCGTCAGCACCTGCTTCAAGACCGGCCCACCCGGCCACGTCGGCCTGGAGTCAGAGTGGTTTGTCCATGATCGCGCCGAAAGAGCAGATCCGACTCGCACCGTCGCCCTCGCCCGCCTGCAGCGTGTCGCGGCGGCGGGCACCGCTTTGCCCGGTGCCAGCTGGCCGTGGCTGCGTCGACGTACGCCCGCTCCCCGCACCAACCGGAGGCCGACCATGACCAGCAGTGTTCCCCTCGGGGCGCGCGATCGCACCGCGCTCGATCGCTCTCTCGATCACTCGATAGCCCTCATCCCGATCCAACGGCAGCACTCCGATCGCGACGCCGTCGCGGCACTGGCGCACGACGTCCTCGGGGGCTGACCTCGACACCGAAGTCGTTGCCCCCCAAGTGGTTCTACGACGCTGTCGGGAGCGAGCTGTTCGAGCAGATCACCCGGCTGGTCCCGCGCCGCGCAGATCGCAGCGCGCACCGGCGCGAGCGCGCTGGTCGAACTCGGGTCCGGCTCGTCGGAGAAGACCCGCCTGCTGCTCGACGCGCTGGACGCGAACGGCTCGCTGTGCCGCGACGTGCTGGTCCAGCAAGCGGACCGGCTGGATGGCGCGAATCGCCGTGCGAAGCCGGTCCACTTCCGGCTATCGAGTCGCCCGAGGGGAGGAATCAGCGCAACAGGAGGGACGCGGCGACCGCGAGAGGGCGGGGGCGGGGGCGGCCGTGTTACGGTCGGCACCACAACATCAAGCACCACAACATCAAGCACCACAACATCAAGCACAGGGGAGCGCGCGAGCGCTGAGAGTGCGGACACCGTCCGCAGACCCTCGAACCTGATCTGGGTAATGCCAGCGTAGGGAGTGGATCACCATGACAGCTCGATCTGACCGCGCGGCGCACGCCGACGCGTCCAGCACGGCGCGCATCGACCCGTCCAGCACGGCGCGCACCGACGCATCCAGCTCAGTCCGCACCGACCAGACGCCGCAGCCTTCGGCCGAGGTCGCGATGGACAGCCGCTGGCGCACCGTCGACATCGTCGTCGCCTCCGCGATCGCCGTGGCGTTCGGCGTCGTCTTCTGGGCCTGGGGCAACCTGTGGAACGCGGTCGGCGGCGCCTTCACCGCCTTCCCGCCCGCCCAGGGGTTCATGTACGGCGTGTGGCTGCTGCCCGGCGTCCTCGGCGCCCTGGTGATCCGCAAACCCGGCGCCGCGCTCTACACCGAACTGGTCGCCGCCATCGTCTCGGCGCTGCTCGGCACTGCGTGGGGGCTCTCGGTCGTCGTCTACGGCCTGATCGAGGGGGCGGCGCCGGAACTGGTCTTCGCCTTCCTCGGCTACCGCGTCTGGAAGATGGCCGTCGCCGTGCTCGCCGGGGCCGCAGCCGGTGCCGCCGCCGCGTTGCTGGACATCGTGTTCTACTACCCCGACTGGTCCGGGGCGTGGCAGCTGACCTACACCGCGCTGCTGGTGGTGAGCTCCGCAGCGGTCGCAGGACTGGGTGCCTGGATGGTGGTGCGCTCGCTGGCGAGGACCGGGGTCCTGGCGCCGTTCGCGTCGGGGCGCCACCAGACCGCCGTCTGAGCACGCTTTCCCGCCGATGACTAGGGCGGACGAGTGACCCGTGCGGCAGGGGCGGGCGAGTGACCCGCCTCGGACGGGCAGGCGAGTGACCCGCCCCGTCCGCGTCGAGATCGACGGTTGGGGCTGGCGCCACGCCGGACGCCGCGCCTGGGCGTTGCGCGGTGTCACCCTGCGGATCGAGCCGGGTGAGCGTGTCCTGCTGCTCGGGCCGTCAGGGGCGGGCAAGAGCACGCTGCTGGCCGCGCTCGCCGGGTTGCTCGATCCCGCCGACGCGGGCGAGCACGAGGGGCGGGTGCGCCTGGACGGGCAGCCGTCCCGCGAAGCGCGGACCCGGGCGGGGCTGGTGCTGCAGGACCCCGAGGCCGCCCTGGTCATGGGCCGCGCCGGTGACGACGTCGCGTTCGGCCTGGAGAACCGCGGCGTGCCAGCCGAGGAGATCTGGGGGCGGGTCGACGGCGCCCTCGATGCCGTCGGCTTTCGCCACGGCCGCGACCACGCGACCGGCGCACTCTCCGGCGGTGAGCAACAACGCCTTGCCCTGGCAGGGATTCTCGCCCTGCGCCCCGGCCTGCTGCTGCTGGACGAGGTGACCGCCAACGTCGACCCCGCCGGCGTACGCCTCGTGCACGACGTGCTGGAGCTCGTGCTCGCCTCGACGGGCGCGACGGCCGTCGTCGTCGAACATCGCGTCGAGCAGGTCCTCGACCTCGTCGGCCGCGCGGTGGTCCTGTCCCCCAGCGGCGAGGTCGTGGCCGACGGCGAACCCGGCGACGTGTTCGCCCGCCGGGGCGACGCGCTCGCCGCCCAGGGCGTGTGGGTGCCGGGCCACCACCCCGCCGTACGTCGGAAGGGCTCTGTGACTCCCGGGCCGACCTTGCTCGCCGCAGAGTCCGTCGGCTTCCGCTATCCGGCGAGCAGGTCTCCCGCACTGGTCCGCACCGACGCCACCCTTGTCGCCGGCCGGGCGCTGGCCGTCACCGGCCCCAACGGCTCGGGCAAGTCGACCCTGGCCCTGATCCTCGCCGGCCTGCTGCGACCGACGACAGGGGTCGTCGTCCCGGGTCCCGACCTGCCGTCAGGCGGCACCACGCGACCGCTGTGGAAGTGGCGCGCGCGCGACCTGGTGCGCGCCGTCGGCACCGTCTTCCAGGACCCGGAGCATCAGTTCCTCACCGGGTCGGTCCGCGCCGAGCTGATGCTGGGGCCGCGACGCGCCGGCGACGGGGAGCGCAAGGCGGCACAGCGGGCCGACGAGCTGATGCACCGCCTGGGCCTCGCCGGGCTGGAGCGGGCCAACCCGTTCACCTTGTCCGGTGGGGAAAAGCGTCGCCTGTCCGTGGCCACCGCCATCGCGACCGCGCCGCCGGTCCTGGTCGCGGACGAGCCGACGTTCGGGCAGGACGCGCGGACCTGGGCCGAGCTCGCCGACCTGCTCGCCGACCTGCGCGACGAGGGCTGTGCACTGGCGCTGGTCACCCATGACGAGTCGCTCCTCCGGGCGATCGTGGACGTCGAACTCAGGTTGACGCTGGCCGGCGACCACCGTGACGGCAAGGGCAGTAGGGACAGCAACGGCGGAGCGACTCGCGCCGGCTCGGACGAGCAACCATGAGCGTGCTGACCCCCCTCGCCCCCGACCGCTCCTCCACGCTGTTCCGGCGCAACCCGGTCGCCAAGCTCGGGGTCGCGGTGGTCGTGCTGGTGGGCGCGTTCGCGATGCGGGAGCCGCTGCCGCTCGCCGTACTGCTGGGGCTCGAACTGGCGGTCATCCCGTTGACGGGGGTGCGTGCGGGCACGTTCGCCCGCCGGTCGTGGCCGCTGGCGCTCAGCGTCGGGGGCGTGGCGCTCACCAACCTGCTCGTCGTCAGCACCGGCGACCCGCGTCGCCTGCTGGCCCTCGGACCGATTGACGTCACCGTCGGCGCCGCGCACTCGGCGCTCACGGTCTGCCTGCGCCTGCTGGCGGTCGCGGTACCCGGCATCCTGGTCCTCGCCACAACCGAGCCGCTGGATCTCGCGGACGCGCTGGTACAACGGCTGCACGTGCCGGCCCGGTTCGCCTACGGGGCCTTGGCGGCCCTGCGCCTGCTGCCGCTGCTGTCCGCGGACTGGGCTCAGATCGCGCGCGCCCGCCGGGCCCGCGGCGTCGACGCGGGCCGCTCACCGGTCGCGGCGGGTCGGCTGTTCACGGGGCAGGTGTTCGCGGTGCTCGTGGCCGCGATCCGGCGAGGCGTGCGGCTGGCCCGCGCCATGGAAGCCCGCGGCTTCGACAGCCACACCCCGCGCACCGTCGCCCGCCCGCAACCGATGCGGCCCCACGACTGGGTTCTGCTCGCGGCGTCGGTCCTCGTCGTCGCAGCCATTATCGCGGGGCTCACGTGAGCCGAGAATGTCCGCTCGGCCATCAACTTAGTCTTGGCTTGCGCTCTTCCATGGCGTGGGCGACATCAGCAAGGATCTCCGACACCGGGGTATGAGCCCACCGGCGTACAACACTCCACCCTTGGTCTCTGAGCGCCGCGTCGACGACCGCGTCCCGCTGCCGATTTCGTTGAAGATTCGGAAGCCAGTAGTCCAGATGTGACCTCGGCGGCCGACCATGAGGCTTATTCACAATGCCGAAAAATAGCATAAAAACCGTGACGCCGCTCGGCGTGCCTAACTGAGCGACGACCCGCTCATTGAGAGAATTGGGTTACCAGACTCAATACTCCAGGAACGGGCCGCCACATGTATCATACA
>JBBRHF010000059.1:0-22592 GCA_038223055.1 Actinomycetes bacterium
GCGCCGTCAGCGCCCACGACGTAGTGCGCGTCGAACGTCTGCACCTGCCCGGTCGCGGCGCGTACGACGACCGACGTCGAGGAACTGCCGGCGGTCACGTCGATGACCTCGAAGTCACGCAGGACGGTGACGTGCGCGAGCGCGGCGACGTGCTCCAGCAGCACTGCCTCGAGGAGGTCTTGGGCCAGGCAGACCGCCCGGCTCGGACTGAGCACCTCGCTCTGGGCTTCCGTCGGGTAGCCGACGTCGATCACCACTCCTTCAGAGGCGCGAGCCGCGCTGGGCATCGCCAGCATCGTCATCTCGACGTCGTCGGCTACCGCGCCCACCTGATCCTCCAGACCCCACGAGCGAAGCAACTCCATGGACCGCAGGCTCAGCACCGTCGCGCGGGGCAGAGGCGACCCGGAGGCCCGACGCTCCAGGAGCAGCACCTCGACCCCGGCTCGCGCCAGCTCGATCGTCGCTGCCAGGCCGGCCGGCCCGGCACCGACCACCACCACGGGGTACTCGCTCATCCGCTGCTCATTTCATCAGACACACTGTATTGGTGCTACAGCATGTTTTCTATCGGTCGCCTTGTCAAGTGAAATATGAAACAGTACTGCCATGACGACGCGCAAGTACGAGCAAAAGCTCAGGGCCAAGGCGGCCCTCGACACCAAACGACGGATCCTGGATGCCATGGCCGAACGACTGGACTCGGCGCCCACGGAGCCACTCAGCCTGGACAAGGTGGCCGAGATCGCGGAGGTGGCCAGGTCCACGATCTACACGGTCTTCGCCTCACGAGCCGGACTGTTCGACGCCTTCACCAGCGACCTGTGGGAGCGCAGCGGCCTCGCCGAACTGACCACAGCGGTCGAGGTTCCCGATGCCCGGACACACCTGCGGGGAGGAATTCGCGCTGCTTGCCGAATGTACGCAGGCAACCTGGCGATCTACCGCGTGCTCTTCTCCATGTCGCGCCTCGATCCCGACGCGCTCGCCGGCGCCGTGGCCGAGAAGGAACGCAACCGCAGTGGAGGCATGGCGCACCTGGTGGGACGACTCTCCGACCAAGGAGCGCTCCGGGACGACGTCACCCCCGGCTACGCGACGGACCTGCTCTGGATGCTGTGCAGCTTCGAAGCCTTCGATCTTCTGCACACCGGGCGCGGCATGACGGTGGACGACGCAGCCACCGCACTGGCGGCCACCGCGGAAGATGCGCTCTGCACCTCACCACCAACCCTGGGTCGGTAACCTGATGCCGGACGAGATGGCATCGTGGGGCATCCCAGCCAGCCGCGACCCGCTGGGTGGGCTTGGCAAGGCTGAGGCTGTGGGCGAATCGGGCGACCCTCCTCTGCATCCACTGTTGGCTTCGCGGTGGAGTCCGACGACGTTTGAACCCGCGGCGGGCGTCACTACGGCGGAGTTGGAGTCGCTGTTGGAGGCGGCGCGATGGGCACCATCGGCGGGAAACTCCCAACCCTGGGCCTTCATCGTCGGCCGTCGTGGCGAGCCCGAGCACGACCGTCTGGTCCGGCATCTGGCGAGGAGCTCGGCTAGATGGGCACCGGCAGCCGCGTTGCTCGTCGGCAACCTCGCGCACCGTTTGGTCGAAGACACCGACTGGGGGTACTCGGAGTTCTCCGTCTACGACCTGGGGCAGGCCGTCGCGCACATGTCGTTCCAGGCGCAGTCGTTGGGGTTGTACGTGCGCCAGTTCCGGGCTTTTGACCGCGTAGGGCTCGCGGCGGAGTTCGAGGTACCGCGCCATTGGGAGGTGACGACGATGTCGGCCATCGGGCGCGTACCGCCACAGTTAGCCCGCGACGCCTCAGGCGACAGCCCTCAGCCGGCTCGCCAGCGTCGGTCGTCGACCGAGATCCGCTGGCCGCAGGCCGCGCTCACCAGGCGCGAGTAGGCGATGGTCTGAGGCTTTCGACTGGGCCGCCGAGGAATGGCTGCACACCGCGGCCGCCTCGGCGTACGACGATCTGAAGGCCGATCCGTCGCGCGAACCATGTCGATGAGGCGTCAGAGCCAGAGCCAGGTCAACTCGAAGACGGTCGAGGTCTCGCCGAAGTACGAGTCGGCCCGGACGGTCTACCTACCCGACGAGCTCGTGAGGGTGCTGGCCGCTCACGTCGAGAAGCACCCTCCGATGGGGGAGCAACGGTGGCCGTTCTCGCTCAACGGCTACGTGTACAACCGGAACAGCGCCGGGAACCAATGGCGGAGCCTGCGGGCGAAGGTGGGCATGGGAGCGTTCGACCTGCACGACGTGCGACACTACTTCGGGTCGGGCTTGAACGCCGACGGCTGCGACGTCGTGACCGTGCAGAACGCCCTGGGCCACTCCTGCGGACTCTGTGCGGACTGGGGCCGGTTCGTGAGCGTGAATCAGCGGTAGTTCGTGAACTGCACCGCGAAGTCGAACTCCTTGCCCTTGAGCAGCGCCTGCACGGCCTGCAGGTCGTCCCGGCTCTTCGAGCTGACCCGCAGTTCGTCGCCCTGAATCTGGGCCTTGACCGACTTCGGCCCCTCGTCCCGGATGATCTTCGTGACCTTCTTGGCATTCTCCTGGGAGATGCCTTCCTCGATGTCGCAGCTGAGCCGGTATTCCTTGCCCGAGAGCGCCGGCTCGCCGGGCTTGAGCGACTTCAGCGAGATGCCGCGCTTGATCAGCTTGGTCTGCAGCACGTCGAGGATCGCGTTCACTCGCTCCTCGGAGTTGGCCCTCATCTCGATCTTCTCCCCCGACCACGCGATCGAGGCGCCCACGTTCTTGAAGTCGAACCGCTGGGAGACCTCTTTCGCGGTCTGGTTCAGCGCGTTGTCGACCTCCTGGTGGTCGACCTTGCTCACGATGTCCATCGAGGAGTCAGCCATAGGGCGCAAACTATCCGACGTACGGCGAGGCCGCGCAGATGGGCAATCAGATCAGGCGCCGGTCGGTGGCCCACCGGCTGAGCTCGTGGCGATTGGACAGCTGCAGCTTGCGCAGCACGGCCGAAACGTGTGTCTCCACGGTCTTCACCGAGATGAACAGCTGGCGGGCCACCTCCTTGTACGTGTAGCCGCGCGCGATCAGGCGCAGCACCTCCCGCTCCCGGTGGGTCAGCCGGTCGAGATCCTCGTCGATCGCGGCCACGTCGGTGCTCGCGGCGAACGCGTCGAGCACGAACCCCGCCAGCCGTGGCGAGAAGACCGCGTCGCCGTCGGCGATCCGCCGGATGGCCCGGGTCAGTTCCGGCCCGGTGATGGACTTGGTGACGTAGCCCCGCGCGCCCGCCCGGATGACGCTGATCACGTCCTCGGGCGCGTCGGACACCGACAGCGCGAGGACCCGCACCGCAGGCAGCCGAGGCACGAGTGCGGCCAGAATCGCCCGCCCACCACCCCCAGGCAGGTGTACGTCGAGCAGCACCACATCGGGCTCCATGCGGGTGATCACCGCCACCGCACTCTCAACGTCCTCGGCCTCGCCCACGACCTCGACCGCCGGCCCGAGGTCGGCTCGGACGCCGCTGCGGAACATCCGGTGGTCATCGACCAGGACGACCCGGATTTTCGGCGCCGGCGGTCCCGCTCGCGCACCCTCGGGCGGGCGACCGCCGCCCGGTCCCGAATCGCTCACGGCTCACTCCTCGGCATCGCGCTGCTCGGCATGTCGTCCCTCGGTTCATCCCTGGTTGCCTGGTCGCTGTTTGCCTGGTCCCTTGGCGCGCGGTCCCTAGTCTCCCGCGTCGTCGCCCGGGGCATCTCAAGCTGCACCTCGGTGCCGTCCCCGTTGCCGGTGCGAACCGTCGCCGTGCCGCCGTGGCGCGCCATCCGCCCGACCACCGACTGGCGCAGGCCCAGCCGGTCGGCCGGCACGGAGGCCGGGTCGAAGCCCGGTCCCCGGTCGCGCACGAAGACCGTGACCTGGGTCGGCTCGACCTCCCCGAACACCGAGATCGGCGAGCCCTCGGCGTACTTTGCGGCGTTGACCAGGGCCTCACGCGCCGCGAGGACCATCGCCGAGAGCGACGGGTCGACCGGGCAGTCCCCGACGACCACCACCTCGATCGCGACGCCATGGTCGTCCTCGACCTCGCCCGCGGCGCGCTCGAGGGCGGACTGCACGGTGCTCGCGGTCTCCGTGCGCGGCCGGTAGAGCCAGCCTCGCAGCTCGCGCTCCTGGGCGCGGGCCAGCCGGGTGACCTCCCGGGGGTCGCCCACATGTCGCTGGATCAGGGTGAGCGTGTGCAACACCGAGTCGTGCACGTGCGCGGCGAGCTCGGCCCGCTCCTGCTCCCTGATCCGGGCCGCCCGCTCCGCGGACAGGTCGCGTGCCATCCGCAGCCACCACGGCCCGCTGACCAGCCCCAGCCCGGCAACGACGACCAGCACCGCGATCAAGGTCCGGCCGGTCCCGCCCCGGTTGACCTGACCGAGCAGCAGCGCCCCGCCGCCGAGCACCACCAGGATCGCGCCACCGGCAGCCCGGGCCAGGCCCGCGTGGCGGCGGGTGCCTGCCGCCGCCCGCAGCCGCTCGCGCTGCGTGTCGTCGGCCTGACGCCACAGGATGACCACCCCGAAACCCACCGCGAACAGCGGCAGGACCGCGCCGGGATTCAGCCCGAACCCCGCCTGGGACAGCAGCAGCAGGGCGCCCAGGGTGAGCGCTCCGAGGGCCATCAGCGGGGCAAGGTCCCGCGACGCCGAGCCCGGACCGAGCTCGTCTTCGGACGGCTCGACCCGAAGCGGCGCGAAGACCCAGAACAGTGCGTACATCACGATCCCGGATCCGCCGGCGAAGGCGAGCAGGACGAACACCACCCGAACCAGGCGTACGTCGAGGTGCAGGTGGTCGGCGAGGCCCCCCGCCACGCCCGCCAGGAGCCGGCCGTCCGAGCGGCGGTAGAGCCGTCGCGCCGGGAGGTCGGGGGCCAAGGGGCTGCTCACCCGTTGATCGTCACACGCGCACGAGACCCGGCGCATCAGGCGTCCTCCGGGCACCGGTCTCAGGGACCACTCAGGGTCGGGACCGGGCGATACCGGATGGGCGCCCGGCCCGATCCGGGCAACGATCGAGTTATGAACGAACCCGGCTCACCCCCCACACCGCCACAGGCCCCACCACCACAGGGCACCCCACCACAGGGCACCCCAGGGACACCATTTGCCGACCCCCCTGGCTTTGCCGCCGCGTCGCCCCGGCCTCCGCTGGTCCGCAGCCGTAGCGACCGCAAGGTGGCCGGGGTCGCCGGGGGACTCGCCCACTATGTCGGCATCGACCCGCTGGTCGTGCGGATCGGGCTCGTCGTCCTCGCGCTCTTCGGCGGGTCGGGGCTGCTGATCTACGCGCTGGGGTGGCTGTTCATGCCGGACGAGGGTGCGACCCAGACCGAGGCGCAATTGCTCATCCGTGGGCGGGGTGCCTTGGGAACGATCATACTGATCGTCGTGCTGGCCGTCGCCGGCGTCTACGTCTTCGAGGGCCTGGGTGCACCGAGCGCCACGGTCGCCGTCGCCGCCATAGCCCTGGCCGCCTACCTCGCGCAGCGGTCCCGCGACCGCTACCACCTGGGTGCCCCACCGGCGTCCGGCTGGCCCGCAGCGCCGGCAGCACCCGCGTCGGGCGCTTACGGCCAGACCCCGGGCACGGCGTACGCCATGAATCCCAGCACCGCGACCACCGAGCAGTTGCCCTACGTCCCGTCCGGGTCAGGCGTCTATCTGCCCCCACCCCAGCCCCCGCGCCGAAAATCGGCGCTGGGTCGGCTCACGCTGAGCGCGGCGCTGCTGGTGGCCGGCATCCTCGCCGCGGTGGGTTCGGCGACATCGATCAGCGTCCCGGCCGTGGTCGTGTTCGCTGCCGCCCTGTCCGTGGTCGGCGCCGGCCTGCTGGCCGGAGCCGTCTACGGTCGCTCACGCTGGCTGGTGGTCGTCGGCGTCCTGCTGGCGATCGCGACGGCCGGTGCGAGCGTCGACCACGGTGACGTCTCGGGCGGCGTGGGCACCCGCACCTGGGACCCGCAAACAGTTGCGGAGGTGGCCTCGCCCTACGAGATCGGGGCGGGTGACGCCGTGCTCGACTTGCGCGACCTCGATCTTGCCAGCAGCGGGCCGCTTCGGATCACGGCGCACATCGGTGTCGGCCAGCTTCGGGTGCTCGCACCGGAGGGTGTGCCGATCGAGGTCGAGGCGCACGTCGGCTTGGGCCAGATAGTCCTCCCCGACAGCACCGGGCCCGACGGCGTGGACAACAACGCGAGCTACAGCTCCAGTCAGGGCGCCGGCGGCCCGATCGCCCTCAAGCTGTGGGTCGGCGTGGGAAACCTGGAGGTACGTCGTGCTGGCATCTGAACGTCATGAGCTGAACGTCTTCTCGCTGATGGCCGGGCTGGCCTTCCTCGTGCTGGGCGTCGGGCGGTTGCTCGCGGAGGCGACCGACCTCTCCTTCGACGCGGCCTGGGTGGTCCCGGTGCTGCTCGTCGGTCTGGGGCTGGCCGGCCTGCTCGGCACGGTCCTGTCCGGCCGCGATGCGTCGACGGAGCGGGGAATGGCCGACGGCGGGGACGACGAGCAGGGCTGACCGGTGTCAGCCGGGCGCCCGGGCACGCTATCCTGCTGCGGCGCCAGCGGCTGGGAAACCCGGAGTCGCGGGTGGCACGGCAGGTTGCCCGAGTGGCCAAAGGGAGCGGACTGTAAATCCGCCGGCTCAGCCTACGTTGGTTCGAACCCAACACCTGCCACCGCACAGGTGGGCCACCACCCCCGGCCGGGGTGGCGGCCCACCTGCGATGTCTGGTTGTGAGACCGAGGCGTGTATTCTCGGACCTCGCTTGCCCCCTTAGCTCAGTCGGCAGAGCGTCTCCATGGTAAGGAGAAGGTCTACGGTTCGATTCCGTAAGGGGGCTCTGGATGGTTCGTCGGTCGCAGGCACCCGCCCGCGGCAGGTGGCCCAACCCGGCGGAGTAGCTCAGCTTGGTAGAGCAAGCGGCTCATAATCGCTGTGTCGCCGGTTCAAGTCCGGCCTCCGCTACGACCGCACGTCAAGCACGAGACCGATGTTGCGCACGACCGAAGCAGACGACAGGAAGGCACCGCCGTGGCCGGCAAGACGGATGTTCGCCCCAAGATCACCCTGGCGTGCACGGAGTGCAAGGAGCGCAACTACATCACCAAGAAGAACCGCCGCAACGACCCCGACCGGCTCGAGCTGAAGAAGTTCTGCCCGCGGGAGCGTCGCCACACCGTGCACCGCGAGACCCGCTAGTTGCTCCGGGAGCCGGCGACTGGCGCGGCGCCCGGTCTCGTCCCAATGCTGAGCGATACGGTTCTCTGGTGCTGAACCAAGGTCCCGTTCCCGCGTTCGTCCACGGCGCGGTCGAATACCTCGTGGGGGCGCTGTTCATCGTCGCCCCGTTCCTGTTCCCGTTCGACTCCAGCGCGGCCGTCGCCGCCTCCCTGGTGATCGGCCTGGCGATCCTCGCCTTCACGGCGATGTCGGACCTGCCGACCGCTCTGGTCAAGAACGTCGCCGTCGGGGTCCATGTGACGGCCGACGTCGTTCTGGCCGGCGTGCTGGTGGCGCTGCCATTCGTCCTGGGCTTCCGCCACGAGACTGCGCCGACCGCCCTCTTCATCGCCGTGGGCGTGCTGCACCTGCTGGTCACGATCGGCACCAGGTTCCGCCGCGCCGTCGATTCTGACGACCCGGACGATCCGGATCGGCCCTTCGACCGCACCTCGCGCGGCGACGACACCGGCCGTGACACCGGCCGTGACACCGGCCGTGACACCGGCCGTGACACCGGCCGTGACACCGGCCGTGACACCGGCCGTGACACCGGCCGTGACACCGGCGACACCGGCGATGAGGCGGTGCTCTGACATGGCGATCGACCCGACCTTTGCCGGTCGCACCTATCCGCCGACGGCGCCCTACGAAGTCGGGGTGGAGAAGATCCGCGAGTTCGCCGCCGCGATCGGTGACTCCAACCCTGCCTTTCACGATATCGAAGCTGCCCGGGCCATGGGTCTGCCTGACGTCGTGGCACCCCCGACCTTCCCGATCGTGCTGACCTTCGCGGCCTCCCGCCAGATCATCGAGGACCCCGCGCTGGGCATCGACTATGGTCGCGTGGTCCACGGCGATCAGCGGTTCGTCAGCCACCGCCCTATCCATGCCGGCGACGCCCTGACCACCACGGTCACGATCGACTCGATCAAGACGGTCGGCGGTCACGACATACTCACCAGTCGCGCCGAGATCATCAGCGTCGACGGCGAGCAGGTCGCCACTGCCTTCTCCACCCTCGTCGTCCGGGCGGCGGAGCAGTGACCAACCTTCCTCGCTATGCCGACGTCCAGGTGGGCACGGTGCTGCCTGCGCAAACCTTCCCGGTCCGCCGGCTCGACCTGCTCCGCTACGCCGGTGCGTCGGGCGACTTCAACGTCATCCACTGGAATGAGCGTGTCGCCAGGTCCGTCGGGCTGCCCGACGTGATCGCCCACGGCATGCTCACCATGGCGCTGGCTGCCCGCGTGGTCACCGACTGGGTCGGCGACCCCGCCGCCGTGATCGACTACGGCGTGCGCTTCACCCGTCCGGTCCCGGTCCCCGACGACGGCACGGGCGCCCTCCTGGAGGTCAGCGCCACCATCGCCCAACTGCTCGGCGACCAGTTGGTGCGCGTCGACGTCGTGGCCACCTGCTCGGGCAAGACCGTCCTGGGGCGGGCTCGCGCCGTCGTCCGTCTCGGCTGACCCGCGATTCTCCGGCCATGACCGAGGCGACCGGCCCACTGCTGTCCGAACGCACCACGCTGCGCCTCGGCGGCCGGGCAGCGCGGTTCATCGTCGCAGCGGACGCCGGCGGCCTGGTCGATGCGGTCGTCGCGGCCGATGCCGGCGCCGAGCCCCTACTCGTGCTCGGCGGCGGCAGCAACCTCGTGGTTGCCGACCGCGGCTTCGACGGGTTGGTGGTGCAGATCGCCACCCGCGGCGTCGCCTTCGCCCGGCCGAATGGCACCCATGCCGCGCTCTCGACGGGGGGCAGCGGCGAGGATCGGGTGCTCGTCACTGCGCAGGCCGGCGAGACCTGGGACGACCTGGTCGCCGCGGTGGTTGCCGAGGGACTCGCCGGGGTCGAGGCCCTGTCAGGCATCCCCGGCCTGGTAGGTGCGACACCCCTCCAGAATGTCGGGGCCTACGGCCAGGACGTGGCCCAGACGATCGCCGCGGTCACGGTCCTTCACCGAGGCTCCAGCGAGGTCACCGTGATGAGCCCCGAGGAGTGCGGTTTCGCCTACCGGCGCAGCGTGTTCAAGGGCGCCGATCGCCACGTGGTGCTCTCGGTCTCCTTCCTGCTCCATCGCGCCACGAAGGCCGGGCCGGGGCAGTCCGCCGTCCGCTACGCCGAACTGGCCCGCACCCTCGGCCGAGCCGCGGGCGAGACCGCTCCGGTCGGTGAGATCCGGGCCGCGGTCCTGTCGTTGCGCCGGGCCAAGGGCATGGTGCTGGACGCCGTGGACCACGACACCTGGAGTGCCGGCTCGTTCTTCACCAACCCGATCCTCGCCGCCGAGCGGGCGGCCCGGCTACTGCCCGACGACGCTCCGCGCTGGCCGGAGCCGGACGGGCGGGTCAAGGTCTCGGCCGCCTGGCTGATCGAGCACTCTGGCTTCACCAAGGGCTACGGCGCGGGCCGGGTGCGTCTGTCCAGCAAGCACACCCTGGCCCTGACCAACCGCGGGTCCGCCACGACCGAGGACCTGCTGGCTCTCGCCCGGGAGATCCGCGACGGCGTGCTCACCCGGTTCGGTGTCTCGCTGGTGCCCGAGCCGGTCCTGGTCGGCTGCGCCCTGTAGGTCCCCGAGGGCCGTCACGCGGGCGTCGCGAGCCACCCGTCGATCCCCCGCAGCAGGCTGGCCCGGCGGTCGGGCGGGGCGGCGCTGGCCCGCACCGAGCACCGGGCGAGCTCGGCCAGCGCGGCGTCGTCCATCCCGTGGACGTCGCGCGCCGCGGCGTACTGCTCGACCAATCGGGCGCCGAACAGCAACGGATCATCGGCGCCCAGCGCCACCGGCACACCCGCCGCCCGCAGCGCCCGCAGCGGCACCTCGGCGAGGCTCCCGGCCACTCCCAGGCGCACGTTCGACACCGGGCAGACCTCCAGCGTGACCCCGGACGCGGCCACCCGCTCCAGCAGCGCCGGATCCTCCACGACCCGGATCCCATGCCCGATCCGGTCGGCGTTCAGGGCGTCGAGGCAGGCCGCCACGCTCGCCGGGCCGGCGAGCTCGCCGCCGTGCGGGACCGACAGCAGCCCGGCCCGGGCAGCGATCCCGAACGCCTTGGCGAAGTCCTCGGCCCGGCCGCGGCGTTCGTCGTTGGACAGCCCGAAGCCCACGACGCCCGCGCCGGCGTGCCGCGCGGCCAGCCGCGCCAGGGTCCGCGCGTCCAGCGGGTGCCGGGTGCGGTTGGCGGCCAGGACGACGCCCACCCCCACGCCGGTCGATGCCTCCGCTTCGCGGGCGGCGTCCAGCACGATCTCGACGGCAGGGGTGAGACCACCCAGCCCAGGCGCGTATGACGTCGGGTCGACCTGGATCTCGAGCCAGCCCGATCCGTCGGCCCGATCGTCCTCGGCGGCCTCGCGCAGCAACCGTCGTACGTCGGTCTCGGTGCGCACCGCCGTCCGGGCGGCGTCGTAGAGGCGCTGGAACCGGAACCAGCCGCGCTCGTCGGTCGCCCGCAGCTCCGGAACCCCGCCAGAACGCAGCACGTCGGGCAGCCGCACGCCATGGGACGCGGCGAGCTCGAGCAAGGTCTCGCGGCGCAACGAGCCGGTGAAGTGCAGATGCAGATGGGCCTTCGGCAGCGCGGCAAGATCACGGCGACCGGGCGCAGCGGGTGGGGTCAGCGGGCTTCGGCGATCAGCTTGTGCAACCGGGTGACGCCCTCGACCAGGTCCTCGTCGCTGAGCGCGTAGGACAGCCGGACGTAGCCCGGCGTGCCGAAGGCCTCGCCCGGCACCATCGCCACCTGGACCTCCTCGAGCACCAGCTGGCACAGCTCGTCGCTGGTTGCCGGCCGCCGCCCGCGCAGTTCCCGACCGAGCACGTCATTGACCGACGGGTAGGCGTAGAAGGCTCCCATCGGCTCGGGGCAGGTGACGCCGGGGATCTCCCGCAGCATGGCGACCATGAGGCGCCGACGGCGGTCCAAGGCCACCCGCATGCCCGCAACGGCCGAGAGGTCTCCGCGCACCGCGGCCAGGGCCGCCGCCTGGCTGACGTTGGCCACGTTGGAGGTGGCATGGGACTGCATGTTTCCCGCGGCCTTGACGACGTCGGGCGGCCCGATCAGCCAGCCCACCCGCCAGCCGGTCATCGCGTAGGTCTTGGCGACACCGTTGACGACGACACACTTGTCGGCGAGCTCCGGGACCAGGGCCGGCATCGACGAGAACGCCGCGTCGTCGTAGACCAGGTGTTCGTAGATCTCGTCGGTCACGACCCACAGCCCGCGTGACACGGCCCAGCGGCCGATCTCCTCGACCTGGGCGGGGGAGTAGACGGCGCCAGTGGGGTTGGACGGCGAGACGAACACCAGCAGCTTGGTGCGCGAGGTCACGGCCGCCTCGAGCTGTTCGACCGAGGCCAGGTAGCCGGTGTCCTCGGTGTGCACCTCCACCGGGACGCCGCCTGCCAGCCGGATGGACTCGGGGTAGGTCGTCCAGTAGGGGGCGGGCAGCAGCACCTCGTCGCCCGGGTCCAGCAGCGCGGCGAACGCCTCGTAGAGCGCCTGCTTGCCGCCGTTGGTCACCAGGACCTGTCCGGCGCTGACCTGGTAGCCCGTGTCCCGCGCGGTCTTGGCGGCGATGGCCTCCCGCAGTTCCGGGAGCCCGGCCGCGGGGGTGTAGTGGTGGAAGCGGGGGTCGCGGCACGCCGCCGCCGCCGCCTCGACGATGTAGTCGGGGGTGGGGAAGTCGGGCTCGCCGGCGCCGAAGCCGATCACCGGGTGGCCGGCGGCCTTGAGTGCCTTGGCCTTGGCGTCGACGGCGAGCGTGGCGGACTCGTGGATGGCGGAAATGCGGTCGGAGACCCGGGCAGTCATGCCAGCATCGTCCCAGAGGTGCCCGCCGGCCCGCCACAGGATCGACCTGCCCGTCCGCCACCTGAGCGCCAGGGCTTGGTTCGCCGCCGTGGGTTCGGAGCGGCTGGGTTCGGAGCGGCTGGGTTCGAGTGCCTGGTGCGACTCAGCGATTGGGTTCGACTCAATCGCGTTCGCCGCGTAGACTCCTGTGCTTGGTGGCCTCTTGCCCCTGCGTCAGCGCGCCCCGGACCGGGTGGGCGGGAGCCAGGACGAGTCGGCCCGCCGAAGGGTCGTAGCTCAATTGGTAGAGTCCCGGTCTCCAAAACCGGTGGTTGGGGGTTCGAGTCCCTCCGGCCCTGCGAGACGAGGCCTCCTACCCGGGGGTCTCGGCACCACGGTCAGCCGCGCGTTCCGCGAGGGTGACCGAAGCAGCACAGGACCAAAGGCAGCACAGAACCAAAGGCAGCACAGAACCAAGGGCAGCACAGACGGAAGCAGCACCGAACAAGTGAGGACGGGTGAGCAGCCATGGCGGAGACACGCGGCACCACCGCGGCTCCCGACGGCGGGCGCGCGGCCAAGAAGCCGTTACCCGCGCGGATCTCCCTGTTCTACCGCCAGGTGATCGCCGAGTTGCGCAAGGTCATCTGGCCCACGCGTAAGGAGCTGGTGACCTACACAACGGTGGTGATCGCCTTCGTCATAGTGGTCATCCTCTACGTCACGGTGCTCGACTACGGCTTCGGCAAGGCCGTGCTCGGCGTCTTCGGCTGAACTCATGCCGGATGAGCCAGGATCAGCGAAGCGATCAGCCTGATGGACGACCCGATGAGCGATGACAAGGAAGTAGCCCCCACCGTGTCCGAGACCCTGAGTTCCGACGAGCAGACCGATTCGTCGGCGGTGTCTCCCGAGGCCCTCGATGCAGATGCGCCGGTTGATGCAGATGCGCCGGTTGATGCAGATGCGCCGGCTGATGCCGCTGTGGCTGCCAATCTCGCCGAGGTCCCGCCCGCCGAGCAGGTGGAGGTTGTCGAGCCGGTCGAGGAAATCGAGCCGGTCGATGAGGCTGCCGAGATCCGCGAGGCGCTGCGCCGGGCCCCGGGGGACTGGTACGTCGTGCATTCCTACGCCGGCTATGAGAACCGGGTGAAGTCCAACCTGGAGACCCGCACCTCCTCGCTGAACATGGAGGAGTTCATCTACCAGGTCGAGGTCCCCCAGCGGGAAGAGACCGTCATCAAGAACGGCCAGCGCAAGCTGGTGAAGCAGAACGTCCTCCCCGGCTATGTGCTCGTGCGCATGGACCTCACCGACGAGTCCTGGTCAGCGGTGCGCAACACCCCGGGTGTCACCGGCTTCGTGGGTCACACCCACCGTCCCTCGCCGCTCACGATCGACGAGGTCATGCAGTTCCTCGCACCGGA
The DNA here is from genome assembly GCA_038223055.1 of Actinomycetes bacterium. GTDB lineage: Bacteria > Actinomycetota > Actinomycetes > JACCUZ01 > JACCUZ01 > JBBRHF01. The sequence continues at coordinate 13,509 of JBBRHF010000059.1, forward strand.
GGAGGAGAAGCGCGAGAAGGTCGTCGAGACCAAGGCCGCCGACTTCGAGGTCGGTGAGTCCGTCACCGTGATGGACGGCCCGTTCGCGACGCTCCCCGCCTCCATCAACGAGATTCACGCCGACTCCCAGAAGCTCAAGGTCCTGGTCTCGATCTTCGGTCGCGAGACGCCGGTCGAACTGTCGTTCAGCCAGGTTCAGAAGATCTGACCGGTCGTCGTCACCGGGCAAGATCGCCGCCCGGCGCCCGCCCGGCACCGCTATTCACGAAGGAAAAGGAACACGACAGATGCCCCCCAAAGCCAAAAAGCTCGCAGCGATCATCAAGCTGCAGATCAAGGCCGGTGCGGCCACCCCGGCACCGCCGGTCGGCCCGGCGCTGGGCCAGCACGGTGTCAACATCATGGAGTTCTGCAAGGCCTACAACGCCGCGACCGAGTCGCAGCGCGGCCAGGTCGTGCCGGTCGAGATCTCGGTGTTCGAGGACCGCTCCTTCACCTTCATCACCAAGACACCGCCCGCGGCCCGGCTGATCCTCGCCGCCGCCGGCATCGAGAAGGGCTCCGGCGAGCCGCACAAGACCAAGGTCGCCTCGCTGACCCGCACCCAGTTGCGCGCCATCGCCGAGCAGAAGATGCCCGACCTCAACGCCAACGACCTCGATGCGGCCGAGAAGATCATCGCCGGCACCGCCCGGCAGATGGGCATCACCATCAAGGGCTAGCAGCAGCACGTGCAGCACCGAGCACCGCACGAGCAGCACCGTGGGAGGGCCGCGCTGGCCCGTCGTACCACGACTCCGGAATCACCACCGAGGAGCAGACCATGAAGCGCAGCAAGGCCTACCGCGCGGCCGCCGAGAAAATCGACGCCGACACGGTCTACACACCGCTGCAGGCCATCCGGCTGGCGAAGGCGACCGCGACCACCTCCTGGGACGCGACCATCGAGGTCGCGTTGCGCCTGGGCGTCGATCCGCGCAAGGCCGACCAGATGGTCCGCGGCACGGTCAACCTTCCCCACGGCACCGGCAAGACTGCCCGCGTCCTGGTCTTTGCCACCGGTGAGCGCGCCGAGCAGGCGAAGGCTGCCGGAGCCGACATCGTCGGCGATGACGCCCTGATCGACGAGGTGACCAAGGGCCGGCTCGACTTCGATGCCGTCGTCGCGACACCCGACCTGATGGGCAAGGTCGGTCGCCTGGGCCGGGTCCTCGGTCCCCGTGGCCTGATGCCCAACCCCAAGACCGGCACCGTGACCAACGACGTGGCCAAGGCCGTGTCCGAGATCAAGGGCGGCAAGATCGAGTTCCGGGTCGACCGCAACGCCAACTTGTGCTTTGTCATCGGCAAGGCATCGTTCGCGGACACGGCGCTGGCGGAGAACTACGGCTCGGCGATCGAGGAGATCCTGCGGCTCAAGCCGTCGGCCTCCAAGGGGCGCTACATCCGCAAGGCCACCATGGCAACGAGCATGGGTCCCGGCATCCCGCTGGACCCGAACAGGACTCGCCGGCTGACCGAGGACGCCGACGTCGCGAGCTGACCTAGGCTCTGTCAGCCGGTGGCCCGCCACCGTGCGTGGGTCCGCCAGCGTGCGCTCTCGCCGGCATCAGCACCACCACCCGCCACCGCCACTCGACGATCGACCTCGCCAAGGCCGCGGTAGCGTCCACGGGGCTGCAGCACAAGAAGTACGAGAGTCCGGTCCACTTGCTGTCGGCGAGGCCCGCGGGGCCGACCCCTGCCTCCTCGCCCCATCACGTGAGGGACAGGTGGGACGGATGCTGGCGAAGTTGGCCGTGTGTTGTGACAAGTGTTGGGGCGCGCCGGTCGAACGGCGCCGTCGGCTTGAGTGACCGCCGTTGGTCAAAAATCCGCCGGTCGATCGGGAAACATGCCCGTTGCCTGCGGCGGGGGTATTCCACGCAAAACCGTTGCAAAGCCTCGATCTGTCGGCACATCTGCGGCCGATGCGGAGCCAGACGTCCGCACGTCGCCTGCCTCCCGAGGCAAAAGTCAGCCGGGCGAGGCGTCGACGCCTATGCCGGCTAACTTTGACCTCGGGGGTTGCAGGGAGTCCCACATGGTGGACCGTTCCGTCTCGCCTGATGGCAGCGGTCGGTTGGTCGGACACCTTGGGCGGGTCTGACGCCGCTCCTGGCTCGACCCGCCAACGGGTTCGGCTCGGTCCTACCAACCGGTCGGCCCGCTACGGGCTCGGCCCCGCCCATCGGGTCGGCTCGCCCACCGGCTTCGGCTCGCCCACCGGCTTCGGCTCGCCCCAAGGCCGCGGCCCGCCAACCGGACCAGCCACCCGTCTCGTCGCCGATTTGCCTGTGTCGGCGCCAGCCACGTAGCCTGCTGGCTGCCACAGACCGCCGGTCGTTGCCCCACTCGGGGTGACCGAAGGCTCCGACATCGTCGGACGACCTGCGTAGGTGAACGTGACGGCCGTCGCGGCTCGACCCTGACCGGGAGAACCGCCTCAACGCCCCGCGCGCACCTGCGCCGGGGCGTTTTGCGTGTCCAAGCCTCACCCGACCGGCGCACGGACCGGAAGGAGGCCCATGGCTAGGGCTGACAAGACAGCGGCGGTCGCCGAACTCACCAACGAGTTTCGTCGCTCCAGTGCCGCTGTTCTCACCGAGTATCGCGGCCTCAGCGTGGCACAGCTCAAGGAGCTGCGTCGCTCGCTAGGGACCGACACGACCTACGCCGTGGTCAAGAACACGCTGACCAAGATCGCCGCGAAAGAGGCTGGTGTCTCGGCCTTCGACGATCTGCTCCAGGGTCCGTCGGCCATTGCCTTCGTCAAGGGCGACCCGGTCGAGGCCGCCAAGGGGCTGCGTGACTTCGCCAAGGCCCATCCGCTGTTGATCATCAAGGGCGGCATCCTGGACGGCCGGGCCATCTCGCCTGCGGAGCTCAGCAAGATCGCCGACCTTGAGTCGCGCGAGGTGCTCCTGGCCAAGCTCGCCGGCGCCATGAATGCGTCCTTGCAGAACGCAGTCTCCCTGTTCGCCGCACCGCTGGCGCAGACCGCTCGCCTCATCGAGGCGCTGCGGGCCAAGGTGGAGCAGGCCGGGCCGCAAGCCGAGGCCCCGACGGTCGAGACCCCGACGGTCGAGACCCCGACGGCCGAGGCCCCGACGGTCGAGACCCCGACGGCCGAGACCCCGACGGTCGAGGCCCCGACGGTCGAGGCCCCGGCCGCATCCCCGGAGCCAGCCGAGGGCTGACTGACCACCGCCGAGCGCACCCCGAACTCCATAGCAAAGAAACTCACAGACCACAGAAGGAAGGACCGCCACCATGGCGAAGCTCAGCACTGACGAGCTCCTCGAGTCGTTCAAGGAAATGACCCTGATCGAGCTCTCCGAGTTCGTGAAGCAGTTCGAGGAGACCTTCGGGGTCACCGCCGCCGCGCCCGTCGCCGCCGCGCCCGCGGGTGGCGCCGCCGCCGCGGTCGAGGTCGCCGAGGAGCAGGACGAGTTCGACGTCATCCTCGAGGCCGCCGGGGAGAAGAAGATCCAGGCCATCAAGGAGGTGCGCTCGCTCACCAGCCTGGGCCTCAAGGAGGCCAAGGACCTGGTCGACGGCGCACCCAAGGCGGTTCTGGAGAAGGTCGACAAGGCCGCCGCCGAGAAGGCAAAGGCCGCCCTCGAGGGTGCTGGCGCCAAGGTCACCGTCAAGTAGGTCAAGGACTTCATCTCGTACGACGGGTGGTCACCCGGGCAGCCGGGTGGCCGCCTTTCGGCCTTCCCGGCCCCCCTTTCGGCCTTCCCGGCCCGCCCCGTCCGGCGTACCCGACGCCCTTGCGCCGCACTGCACATGTCCTCGCCAAACTGCCGTCTGAGCAGCACGAACGGCCACCGATGGGCCCGCCGCCACGGTCAGGCCTTGACTCGAGCCGCGATCGGGTCCATCCTGCATCCGCTGTGACAACCGCAAAGGTGACCGACTGCGCAAGGCGCTCCATTGGGGCGGCTTTACCTTCGTGCGCGTCCGAGGTATGCTCACGCTTTGCGCTGCCTGCTGACTGCTCCTGCGGATAAGCCGTGGGATGTCTGGCATGCGCGAAAGTAACCGCGAGCCCTCGGAAGGACCCCCACTCTTGGCCGCCGCGCGCATTGCCGTCCCAACCACCCGCAACAGCACCGCACCGCGCCGCATCTCGTTCGCAAAGATCCGCGAACCACTTGAGGTCCCCAACCTGCTGGCCTTGCAGACCGACAGCTTCGACTGGCTGCTCGGCAACGACGCCTGGCGTGGCCGGGTCGAGCAGGCCCAACAGATCAACAAGTACGACGTGCCCGACAAGTCCGGTCTCGAAGAGATCTTCGAGGAGATCAGCCCGATCGAGGACTTCCAGGGGACCATGTCCCTGTCGTTTCGCGATCACCGGTTCGAGCCACCCAAATACTCCATCGAAGACTGCAAAGAGCGGGACATCACCTACTCGGCGCCGTTGTTCGTGACGGCGGAGTTCATGAATAACACCACCGGCGAGATCAAGAGCCAGACGGTGTTCATGGGTGACTTCCCGTTGATGACCGACAAGGGCACATTCATCATCAACGGCACCGAGCGGGTCGTTGTCTCCCAACTGGTCCGGTCCCCGGGCGTCTACTTCGACAAGTCGGTCGACAAGACCTCGGACAAGGACCTCTTCGGCGCCAAGATCATCCCGTCGCGGGGTGCCTGGCTCGAGTTCGAGATCGACAAGCGCGACCAGGTCGGCGTTCGCGTTGACCGCAAGCGCAAGCAGTCGGTCACGGTCCTGCTCAAGGCCCTCGGCTGGGACGACGCCAAGATCCTCGAGGAGTTCGGGGACTACGACTCGATCCGCGCCACCCTGGAGAAGGACCACACGACCGGCCAGGACGACGCGCTGCTCGACATCTATCGCAAGTTGCGCCCCGGCGAGCCGCCCACCCGCGAGGCAGCCCAGACCCTGTTGGACAACCTCTACTTCAACCCCAAGCGCTACGACCTGGCCAAGGTCGGTCGCTACAAGATCAACAAGAAGCTCGGGGTGGACCTGCCGCTGGCCTCCAGCGTGCTGACCATCGACGACATCGTCGAGACGATCCGATTCATCGTGAAGCTGCACGCCGGCGAGACCTCGATGGACAGCAAGCGCGGGCCGGTCCGGGTGGAGGTCGACGACATCGACCACTTCGGCAACCGCCGCTTGCGCACGGTCGGCGAGCTGATCCAGAACCAGGTCCGCACCGGTCTGTCCCGGATGGAGCGGGTGGTCCGCGAGCGCATGACCACCCAGGACGTCGAGGCCATCACGCCGCAGACCCTGATCAACATCCGGCCGGTTGTCGCCTCCATCAAGGAGTTCTTCGGCACCAGCCAGCTGTCCCAGTTCATGGACCAGACCAACCCGCTGGCCGGCCTGACCCACAAGCGTCGCCTCTCCGCGCTGGGGCCGGGCGGGCTGTCCCGGGAGCGGGCCGGGTTCGAGGTCCGCGACGTCCACACCAGCCATTACGGCCGGATGTGCCCGATCGAGACGCCGGAAGGCCCCAACATCGGGCTGATCGGTTCGCTCGCGACCTACGGCCGCATCAACGCGTTCGGCTTCGTCGAGACGCCCTACCGCAAGGTGCTGATGGGCCAGGTCAGCGACAAGGTCGACTACCTGACCGCCGACGAGGAGGACGAGCACGTCATCGCCCAGGCCAACGCGCCGCTCACCGACGACGACCGGTTCGCCGAGGCGCGCGTCCTGGTGCGTCGCAAGGGCGGTGAGGTCGAGTTCATCCCGGCCGACGACGTTGACTACATGGACGTCTCGCCGCGCCAGATGGTGTCGGTCGCGACCGCGATGATCCCGTTCCTGGAGCACGACGACGCCAACCGTGCCCTGATGGGCTCTAACATGCAGCGCCAGTCGGTGCCGTTGCTGCGCTCGGAGTCCCCGTTCGTCGGCACCGGCATGGAATACCGCGCCGCCAAGGACGCCGGCGACGTGATCACCGCCGTGAAATCCGGAGTCGTGCACGAGCTGTCGGCCGACCTCATCACGGTGATGAACGACGACACGACCTACACCACCTACCGGGTCGCGAAGTTCCGCCGCTCCAACCAGGGCACCTCGTTCAACCAGAAGCCGATCGTCAACGAGGGTGACCGGGTCGAGGCCGGCCAAGTCATCGCCGACGGCCCCTGCACGCAGAACGGCGAGATGGCGCTCGGGCGCAACCTGCTGGTGGCGTTCATGTCCTGGGAAGGTCACAACTACGAGGACGCGATCATCCTGTCCCAGCGCCTCGTGCAGGACGACGTCCTGTCCTCGATCCACATCGAGGAGCACGAGGTCGACGCCCGCGACACCAAGTTGGGTGCCGAAGAGATCACCCGGGACATCCCCAACGTCGCCGAGGAGGTCCTGGCCGACCTCGACGACCGTGGCATCATCCGGATCGGTGCCGACGTGGTGACCGGCGACATCCTCGTCGGCAAGGTGACGCCCAAGGGTGAGACCGAGCTCACGCCGGAGGAGCGATTGCTCCGCGCGATCTTCGGCGAGAAGGCGCGCGAGGTGCGCGACACGTCGCTGAAGGTGCCGCACGGCGAGTCGGGCAAGGTCATCGCGGTCAAGGTGTTCGACCGTGACGAGGGTTACGAGCTGCCCCCCGGCGTGAACCAACTCGTCCGCGTCTACGTCGCCCAGAAGCGCAAGATCACCGATGGAGACAAGCTCGCCGGCCGCCACGGCAACAAGGGCGTCATCTCCAAGATCCTCCCGGTCGAGGACATGCCGTTCCTGGAGGACGGCACCCCCGTCGACGTCGTGCTCAACCCGCTCGGCGTGCCGGGCCGGATGAATGTCGGGCAGGTGCTCGAGACCCACCTTGGCTGGGTCGCGAAGACCGGCTGGGACGCCAGTGGCGGCGACGCCCCGGGTGCCCCGGGATGGAAGAAGAGCCTCTACACCATCGGTGCCGACATGGGTGAGCCCGGCACCAACGTGGCGACGCCGGTCTTCGACGGCGCCCGCGAGGAAGAAATCACCGGCCTGCTCGGTTCCACCCTGCCCAACCGTGACGGGGTCCAGATGATCGGCGAGTCGGGCAAGGCCGTGCTTTACGACGGCCGCTCGGGCGAGCCGTTCACGGCGCCGGTCTCCGTCGGCTACATCTACATCCTCAAGCTGCTGCACCTGGTGGATGACAAGATCCACGCCCGCTCCACCGGCCCCTACTCCATGATCACCCAGCAGCCGCTGGGCGGAAAGGCGCAGTTCGGTGGTCAGCGGTTCGGCGAGATGGAGGTGTGGGCCCTCGAGGCCTACGGCGCTTCCTATGCTCTGCAGGAGCTGCTCACCATCAAGTCCGACGACGTGCTGGGCCGGGTCAAGGTCTACGAGGCCATCGTCAAGGGCGAGAACATCCCCGAACCCGGCATCCCTGAGTCGTTCAAGGTGCTGATCAAGGAGATGCAGTCGCTGTGCCTCAACGTTGAGGTGCTCTCCAGCGACGGGATGTCGATCGAGATGCGTGAGACCGACGAGGACGTCTTTCGCGCCGCCGAGGAGCTGGGCATCGACCTGTCGCGGCGGGAGCCCAACAGCGTCGAAGAGGTCTGACCAGCCCGACCACCAGGCACTTATTGGGAAATCTGAAAGAAGGAAATCTTGCTCGACGTCAACTTCTTCGACGAGCTGCGCATTGGTCTCGCCACCGCTGACGACATCCGTCAGTGGTCCTACGGCGAGGTCAAGAAGCCGGAGACCATCAACTACCGCACCCTGAAGCCGGAGAAGGACGGGCTCTTCTGCGAGACGATCTTCGGTCCCACTCGGGACTGGGAGTGCTACTGCGGCAAATACAAGCGGGTCCGCTTCAAGGGCATCATCTGCGAGCGCTGCGGCGTCGAGGTGACCCGCGCCAAGGTCCGCCGCGAGCGGATGGGTCACATCGAGCTCGCCGCCCCCGTCACCCACATCTGGTACTTCAAGGGTGTCCCGAGCCGGCTGGGCTACCTGCTCGACCTCGCGCCGAAGGATCTCGAGAAGGTCATCTACTTCGCGGCCTACATGATCACCTCGGTCGACGAGGATGAGCGCCACCGTGACCTTCCGTCGCTCGAGGCCAAGATCGGCGTCGAGCGCAAGGAGATCGAAAACCGCCGAGACGCCGACGTCGAGGCCCGCCAGAAGCGACTCGAGGGCGACATCGCCGAGCTCGAGGCGGAGGGCGCCAAGTCCGACGCCAAGCGCAAGGTGAAGGAGTCCGCCGAGCGGGAGATGAACCAGATCCGCAAGCGGGCCGACGCCGAGGTCGAGCGCCTCGACTCGGTCTGGGACCGGTTCAAGAACCTCAAGGTGCAAGACCTCGAGGGCGACGAGATCCTCTACCGCGAGATGCGCGACCGCTTCGGCATGTACTTCCAGGGCGGCATGGGTGCCGCGGCGCTGCAACGCCGGCTCGAGTCCTTCGACCTCGAGGCCGAGGCCGAGTCGCTGCGCGAGATCATCCGCACCGGCAAGGGCCAGAAGAAGACCCGGTCGCTCAAGCGGCTCAAGGTCGTCTCCGCGTTCCTCAACACCCGCAACTCCCCGATGGGCATGGTGCTGGACTGCGTGCCGGTCATCCCGCCGGACCTGCGGCCCATGGTGCAGCTCGACGGCGGCCGGTTCGCGACCTCCGACCTGAACGACCTCTACCGCCGGGTGATCAACCGCAACAACCGGCTCAAGCGCCTGCTCGACCTGGGCGCGCCCGAGATCATCGTCAACAACGAGAAGCGGATGCTGCAGGAGGCCGTCGACGCGCTGTTCGACAACGGCCGCCGCGGTCGTCCGGTCACCGGCCCGGGCAACCGGCCGCTGAAGTCGCTCTCCGCCATGCTCAAGGGCAAGCAGGGCCGGTTCCGCCAGAACCTGCTCGGCAAGCGCGTCGACTACTCCGGCCGTTCGGTCATCGTCGTCGGCCCCCGGCTCAAGTTGCACCAGTGCGGCCTGCCGAAGCAGATGGCGCTGGAGCTGTTCAAGCCGTTCGTGATGAAGCGCCTGGTGGACCTCAACCACGCGCAGAACATCAAGTCGGCGAAGCGGATGGTCGAGCG
>JBBRHF010000060.1:0-21935 GCA_038223055.1 Actinomycetes bacterium
GCCCCGTCCTGCGAACGCGCTCGAGCGCTGCACGCCCCGACAGAGCACGCCCGACAGAGCAGGGCGCGCTCTCGTCCTCGGCGGCCGATGGTGGCGAAACCGATCGGAGGCCCGATCCCGTCGCCGCACGGCACGGCGGTGCACGCGACGGCGACCGCAGGCTTGCGGAGAACTGAAGTCCGCGCGCGCCCGCCGGACCAGGCGTGATCTGATCCAGGGCCATCGAGGCTCCAGATGGAACCCGATGGAACCGGATGGAACCGGACGGGCACAGCGGAGTGATCGGCGTCCGGGTGTGAGGTACTCGGCCTCAAGTCCAGTTTTCGCGTGCCGAGACAGAACTCATGGCGTACAAGGCTCTGCTCTCCGCTTCGACCCTCATCAGTGCGGCTGCTGTCCTCGGTGGGCTCGTCGTCGCCGCCCCCTCAGCGGTGGCCGCGCCGGTGGCAAGCCCGAATCGCGGGCGGGCCGTCGCCGTCCAGACGACTAGCACAGTACGCATCGTAACGATTCGGGGCAAGGCGGGCGTAGTTGGTCGTGGCCGCGTCGCTGCGCGGGCGGCCAAGACCTATTCGGGGGCGTCGACCACGACAGCGAACGTGGTCGGTGGCAAGATCGTCGGGAGCCTGACGTTCGCCAACCGTTGTGGTCCGATGCGCGTGCGCCTGACCCAGGCTGGGGTCCAGGTCGCCTCGTCCTCCGGGTCGAGCCCAATCCGGTCCAAGGCTCTCGTCGCTGGCGGGAGGTTGTCCGTGCATATCTTGGGGCGCGGGTGCAGGACGCCGTACATCCTGAGGCTCGTGAACAAAGTGGCGCCCCGGGTTTCCCGCGCGACGTTAACCACGCCTGTCGGGGTGCTGTCCGGTGCGGCCGGTGACGGCGTCGCCTCTGGGTCGTTCGGCGCCTGGAGGGGTGCACCGGTAACGATCGCCGGCACCTGGAACGACGGCTTCGAGGCGCAGACTCAGCAATGGAGCATCCAACGGGGCGCAGAATACGGGTCCTGGGACAGGGACATCGACGTCGCGGTCGGTGCGATCTTCAAGGACCGGGGTGAGACGTGGGCGGCCGCGGCCACCGGCGCATACGACGCCCGCTGGAGGATCGCGCTCACCAGCATGAAGACCGCGTGGGGATCGCGGACAGGCACGATGCACATCCGGTTCGCACATGAGTTCAACGGCGACTGGGTGCCGTGGCCGGTGACGGGGTCCGCGGCGCCGCAGTTCGTGGCAACATGGAAGCGGTTCCGGGCGCTACAGAGGGAGATCCTTCCGGTCCACAAGTTGGTGTTCTGCCCCAACGACGGGACCGCTGGCAGTCTGGGGCTGGATTGGCGGGCGGCCTTCCCGGGTGCGTCGTACGTGGACGAGATGGCCGTGGACTCCTACAACCAGTACCCCTACGTGGCGACAGCCACGCAATTCGGGATCAAGATCAACCAGCTGGACTCCCGCGGCGCGCCCCTGGGCATCGAAAAGCACCGCCAGTTCGCCGCGTCGGTGGGACTGCCGATGGCCGTCGCGGAATGGTCCAGCAACGCCAGCATGGGCGATTCCGCGGTGTTCGTCGGGCAGTTCCACTCCTGGGTGAGCGCCCACGCCGGTACCGGCGCCGGGCAGGTGCCATACGAGATCTTGTTCAACATCGGTTCCTTCGGCAGCGGTCAGTTCCAGCTGTACCCGGCCAGCCAGCAGCCGTCCGCAGCAGCGGCGTACGCGCGCATCTTCTGATCTGACCCGCGGGCAGCCGCTGCCACGCGCTTACGCGAGCCGCTCTGCCGGCTCGACAAACGCCGTGTCGGAGGCTCGACGTACGGTTGAGGAGTGAGACCAACCACCGACCTCGAGCGCCGCGTGGCGCCCTTTCGCGTCGTCAGCGACTTCCAGCCATCCGGCGACCAGCCGGCCGCGATCGACGATCTCGAGCGCCGGGTGCGCGCCGGCGAGCACGACGTCGTGCTCCTGGGCGCCACCGGCACCGGCAAGTCCGCCACGACGGCGTGGCTGGTGGAGCGGCTGCAGCGGCCCACCCTGGTGATGGCCCCCAACAAGACGCTGGCCGCCCAGCTCGCCAACGAGTTCCGCGAGCTGCTGCCCAACAACGCGGTCGAATACTTCGTGTCCTACTACGACTACTACCAGCCCGAGGCCTACATCCCGCAGACCGACACCTACATCGAGAAGGACTCCTCGGTCAACGACGAGGTCGAGCGGCTGCGCCACTCTGCGACCAACTCGCTGCTGACCCGGCGCGACGTCATCGTGGTCGCGTCGGTGTCCTGCATCTACGGCCTGGGCACCCCGCAGGAGTACGTCGACCGCATGGTGCGGCTCAAGGTGGGCGACACGATCGAGCGCGACCAGCTGCTGCGCCGGTTCGTCGAGGTGCAATACACCCGGAACGATCTGGCGTTCACCCGCGGGACGTTCCGGGTCCGCGGTGACACGGTCGAGATCTTCCCGGTCTACGAGGAGCTCGCCGTGCGCATCGAGATGTTCGGCGACGAGATCGAGCGGTTGATGACCCTGCACCCCCTCACCGGCGAGATCGTCACCGAGGACGAACACCTCTATGTCTTCCCGGCTTCCCACTACGTCGCCGGCCCCGAGCGGATGGAGAAGGCCATCACCGGGATCGAGCTGGAGCTGACCGAGCGGCTTGCCGAGATGGAGCGACAGGGCAAGCTGCTCGAGGCCCAGCGGCTGCGCATGCGCACGACCTACGACGTGGAGATGATGCGTCAGGTCGGCTTCTGCTCCGGCATCGAGAACTACTCCCGGCACATCGACGGCCGGGCTCCGGGCTCGGCGCCGCACTGCCTGATCGACTACTTCCCGGAGGACTTCCTGCTGGTCATCGACGAGTCCCACGTCACGGTCCCGCAGATCGGGGGGATGTACGAAGGCGACATGAGCCGCAAGCGCACCCTCGTCGACCACGGCTTCCGGCTGCCGTCGGCCATGGACAACCGTCCGCTGCGGTGGGAGGAGTTCCTGGGCCGGATCGGCCAGACGGTCTACCTCTCGGCCACGCCCGGTCCCTACGAGCTGTCCCGCGGCAAGGGGGTGGTCGAGCAGATCATCCGGCCCACCGGGCTGGTGGACCCCGAGGTGGTGGTCAAGCCGACCAAAGGCCAGATCGACGATCTCGTGCACGAGATCGCGGTGCGGGCCGAGCGCAACGAGCGGGTCCTGGTCACCACGCTGACCAAGAAGATGTCCGAGGACCTCACCGACTACCTTCTCGAGCTCGGGGTCCGAGTGCGTTACCTGCACTCCGAGGTCGACACGCGTCGCCGGGTCGAGTTGCTGCGCGAGCTGCGGCTGGGTCACTTCGACGTCCTCGTCGGCATCAACCTGCTGCGCGAGGGCCTCGACCTGCCCGAGGTGTCCCTTGTGTCGATCCTGGACGCCGACAAGGAGGGGTTCCTGCGTTCGGGGACCTCGCTGATCCAGACCATCGGGCGGGCCGCCCGCAACGTGTCCGGCCAGGTGCATATGTACGCCGACCGGATCACCGACTCGATGGCGAAGGCGATCGACGAGACCAACCGCCGCCGGGCCAAGCAGGTGGCCTACAACCTCGAGCGGGGGGTCGACCCGCAGCCGCTGCGCAAGAAGATCGCCGACATCACCGACCTGATCGCCCGTGAGGACGCCGACACCGAGCAGCTCATCGGCGGGTCCGGCAGGCAGCAGTCCCGCGGCAAGGCGCCCGTCCCCGGTCTGTCCTCCCGTGGCGAGGCAGGCCGGCACGCACCGGCGCTGGGCGGTCTCCCCGCCGCCGAGCTGGCCGGGATCATCGGGGGGCTCACCGACCAGATGCACGTCGCGGCGGGCGAGCTCCAGTTCGAGATCGCCGCACGGTTGCGCGACGAGATCAGCGAGCTGAAGAAGGAGTTGCGCGGCATGCAGGCCGCCGGCGGGGCCTGACGCCGGGTCAGTAGGTGCGGGCGGCGAGCACGGCACCAACCGAGAGTCCGCAGCCGACGACGGCCATCCGCAGGGTCCGGGCCGGCAGTCGACGGGCCACCCGGGGACCCAGGTAGCCGCCGGTCAGGAAGCCCAGTGCCAGTGGCAGCACCGCGGACCAGTCGACGGGGCCGAACGCCATGAACGCCAGCGCGGCCACCCCGTTGGCGACGCCGGCCAGCGCGTTCTTCACCGCGTTGAGCCGCACGAGGGCGAGGTCGAGGATCCAGCCGAGCGCGGCCAGGGTGAGCACCCCGGCCGCCGCGCCGAAGTAGCCGGTGTAGACCGCGACGCTGCCCAGCGCGCTCAGGCTCAGCGGCGTCATGCCGCGCGGGTGGAAGCCTGTCTGCGCCTGGAGGCGCGGCTGGGCCAGCAGCAGCAGGCAGGCGCCGATGACGAGCACCGGGGCGACCTGCTCGAAAGAAGCCGCCGGGGCGAGCAGCAGCAGCGCCGCACCCGCGGCGGCGCCCACGGCAACCGTCGCGGCGAGGCGCAGCACCGTGCCGCCGGTGCCGACAAGCTCCCGGCGGGAGCCCAGCACCGCGCCGAGCCCGGTGAAGGTCAGCGCCACGGTGTTCGTGACGTTCGCCGCGACCGGCGGTAGGCCGAGCGCGAGGAGGGCGGGGTAGGACAGCAGCGACCCAAGGCTGACAACAACGCCCACCACGCCGGCGAGCACACCCACCCCGAGGAGTACGGCGAACCGGTCCGGGTCCAGGGGCACGGCGCCAGCCAACCATGCCGGCGGTCGCGCGCACGGGTGGCGGCATCGGCCGGCACGGCGGCAGGACGACGTACCTCGTTGGGGGTATGCCCGGCTCGGAACCGTGGTCGCGTGGGTGATGGCTCGGCGCGCGCAGCCGGTCCACTTCGCTCGTGTCAGTTAGGCGGGCACGCCAGTCAGGAAGTGGAAGCTGTCCGGTTCGGTTCCGGCGCTTCGTTGCAGCGCCCGCATCACTTCGGCGGGGTTGTCGTTCGGACCCTGGACGTAGAACGGCTTGCCGTCCCGACCGAACGTGATCGCGCTCGGGCCCGTCCAGGGACCGAGGTGCGCTGCGGCGCTGGCGAAGTCCGGGTGTGGCTGGAAGCCGAGGTCGAGGGCGTAGTCCACGGCGCCGAGCACGAGGTGGCGCGCCAGCTCGAGCGGGGCCGGCACCGGCGCAGCGTCGAACGCCGAGAAGAACCGCCTGGTCAGCGTGAGTAGCTCCAGCCCGTCGTTGATGATCTTCGGCCCGATCACGTCCTTGACCCCGAGGCAGTAGACATCGATCAGGTAGCTGCAGACGCTGACCGTGCCCCGCCGGTGCTCTCGCGCCACGACCACGCCCGCCAGCCCGGCGCTGCCCGGGTTCCGGGATTCGCCGGCGAGCCACTCCGGATGGCCCGGCACCCCGAGCCCGTCGCTCCAGCCGGGGCTGACCCAGCACCCGAGGACAGCCTTCTCGCCGGGGGACAGCTCGGGCGAGGCCCAGTCGACTTCGAACTGAGCAGACTGAAGGATCTGGGCAACCGCCGCCGGCGACAGGCCCAGCGCCCGAGCGATCCGCTTCGGTGACGCGCCCTCGGCGCGACATGTGCGCACCCGCTTGATGACCTCTTCGTCGTCCGCCAGGCTCTGGTTCGTCGGGTTCTCGTTGGTCATGTTCTCCTTCTCCGGTTTCTCGGGCTCAGGTTCTCGTGTGCCGGTTTCTCCAGCATGGCTGCCATGGTTCGCGCAGTCGCGCGCAAACCCGGAGTCGACGCGCCGGGAAGGGCGAAACTTCGCACGCCGGACGTACGGCGGCGAGGCACAGGTGTCACAGATGGGGCCAGGGATCACAGGTGTCACGACTGCCACACCCACGTCGTTCGTCTGGCCACGCGGCCTCGTTCGTCTGGCCACGCGGCCTCGTTCGTCTGGCCCGGCGTTGGGTGGGGCGTAGCGGCGCGCGGTTTCCCTGGAGTACGCAGATGGTCGGGCAGCATGGATCGCGTCGGCCAGTGAACGCCTTCTACCTTGCGGGCCGGACCGGCTCGATCCGTTCGACGGTGGAGACGTGGTCGATGGAGCGGCCGAACGAGGCTATCCGTTCGACACCGGTGCTCTCGGCGCACGCAACCAGGTACGCCTCCGCAAAGTCGAGCCGGTCGGTCTCGTAGACTAGGCCGAGGCGCGCGCCGCCATCGCCGGCGGATCGCCGGTGAGATGTCGAACGAGGACATTCGTGTCGACGAACGCGCTCACCGGCGCCTGCGCGCACGCGCCGCGCGTGTCCGAGCGATCACGTCGTCCCAGGCGACGTTTCGTTTCGCCGCGGGCACGGCGATCGTCCCGGCGAGATCGAGGAAATTCGGGGTTCTGGCGAGCAGTGCCCGGTCGCCGTCGATCCGAAAGACGATCACGTCGCCCTCCTTGACGCCCAACGCGTCCCGCACGATCTTTGGCACGGTCACCTGGCCCTTGGAGCTCACCCGGCAACAGTGTCCATCCCGCAATCCTTACTCTGGCCCTTGGGTAAGGACACGTCGCGCTGGCCGGCATTCGGGCACCCCCAGCCAACAACGAGCACCGTTGTTCCCCAGGGGCCGTCAACAGGCTCAACGGCTGCTCAGCAGGATGCCCAGACCGTCACCAGCCCCAGCCGTCACCACCCCCGCGCGCGCCAGTCCGGCAGCGCCGGTCGCTCGGCACCCAGCGTCGTGTCGCTGCCGTGGCCGGGATAGACCCAGGTCTGGTCCGGGAAGCCGCCGAACAGCTTGCGTTCGACATCGTCGACCAGCGACCCGAAGGCGGCGGCGTCGGGCGTCTTGCCAACGCCGCCGGGGAACAGTGAGTCGCCGGTGAACACGTGCGGGTGCCCGGTCGGATCGTCGTAGGCCAGGGCGACCGAGCCCGGTGTGTGGCCGACCAGGGTGATGACCCGCAGCACGGCCTCGCCGACCCGCACCTCGTCGCCGTCGTCGAGGAGCTCGTCGGTGTGAACCGGGATGCCGGCTGCGTCGTCTCGCCCTGCTGCCGTGCGCGCCCCGGTCGCTTCCATGACGCCGCTCAACGCCTGCCAATGGTCGTGGTGCCGGTGCGTGGTGACGACGACGCCCAGGGGTCGGCCGCCGATCAGCGCGAGCAGGGTTTTCAGGTCGTTCGCCGCGTCGACGAGGCACAACTCTCCCGTGGCCCGGCACTCGAGCAGGTAGGCGTTGTTGTCCATCGGGCCGACCGAGACCTTGGAGATGGTCAGGCCGGCCAGATCGTGGACCTCGGCGGGGCCGCCCGAGCGGCCGGCGCCGGTGTAGGTGGCAGGTGTCATGGCCGGTCAGGATGTCATGGCCGGTCAGACCCAGGTTGGGGCGGCCGGCACCGGACCGGGGGAGTCGAACTCCAGGCCGTCGCCGGTTGATCGGCCGGTGAGCCAGGCCAGCAGGGCGCTCTGGGGGCCGGTCAGGGTGGGGCCGTTCTCGGCGACCCGCCAGGTCGAGGCGGTGTCGGTCGCGGCCAGGATGGCCACCGGGCTGTCCCGCTCGTCGCGAAAGAACTGGGTGAGCTGGTCGAGGGTGCGGCTCACGAACGCCGGGGTCCAGTGTGCGGGAGAGTAGCCGGCGGAGACGTCGACGTGGTGGATCTCCACCTCGCGCACGCGCAGCAGCGGCAGGTCGGCCCCCGACGCGTTCCGGCCGGCGAGGGTGACCTGGCGGTCCAGGCCCTCGTCGGGGAACCCCGCAAAGGCGCCGAGCAGCCGTTCGGCCGACTCAGCGAGGTCCAGGCGGATGTCGCCGATGTGCCTCTGCGCGCCCTCCTCGATCTGGGCGTCGCGAGCCGGGCGGCCCCCGACGTACATCGGGGTCTCCTCGCCGGTGCGCGCCCACGTGACCAGGTTGACCATGCCGTCGGCGTTGCGCGCGATGTGGGTCAACACGTGCGCCCGGGTCCACCCGGGGAGCAGTGACGGCGCTCGCAACGCCGCGTCATCGAGCCCGTCGAGGGTTGCCAGCATCCGGTCCGTGCACGCCGCCACCTCGTCGAGGGCGTCGCTGAGAGCATCGGGCACGGACGTCACCCCTGACACCGACGTCGATGGTGCCGGTCGGGCTTGCGGGTCGGCGGGCAGCGCGGGCTCGGTCACGGCAGCACCCTACGCACCGCCGCCGACGGTCCACCAGACGAGAGCGACAACGGAGGACTGTCGGTGCCGGCACCTAGCATGGTGGCGGACCTTTACCCAAGCCCGCTGGACCCCCTGCCGACCCCCCGAAGGGACATCGTGGACCGACTGATCGTCCGAGGCGCGCGTGAGCACAACCTCAAGGACGTCTCTCTCGACCTGCCCCGGGACGCGCTCATCGTGTTCACCGGGCTTTCTGGCTCGGGCAAGTCGAGCTTGGCCTTCGACACGATCTTCGCCGAGGGCCAGCGCCGTTACGTGGAGTCGTTGTCGGCCTACGCCCGCCAGTTCCTGGGCCAGATGGACAAGCCCGACGTCGACTTCATCGAGGGGCTGTCTCCCGCGGTCTCCATCGACCAGAAGTCCACCAGCCGCAACCCCCGGTCGACCGTCGGCACGATCACCGAGGTCTATGACTACCTGCGACTGTTGTTCGCTCGCGCCGGTCGCCCGCACTGCCCGGTCTGCGGCGAGCCGGTCAGCAGCCAGACCCCGCAGCAGATCGTCGACCGCGTGCTCTCGCTCGAGGACGGCGCCCGGTTCCAGGTGCTGGCCCCCGTCGTGCGCGGTCGCAAGGGCGAGTTTGCCGAGCTGTTCCGGGAGTTGCAGACCAAGGGGTTCTCGCGGGCCCGGGTCGACGGTGCGGTCGTGTCGTTGGCCGAGCCCCCCGCGTTGAACAAGAAGCTCAAACATTCGATCGATGTGGTCGTCGACCGGCTGGCGGTCAAGGCCACGGCCAAGCGGCGACTGACCGACTCGGTCGAGACGGCGCTGGGTCTCACCAGCGGCGTCGTCGTGCTCGACTTCGTCGACCTGCCGGCGGGCGACCCGCTTCGGGAGCGCAAGTTCTCCGAGCGGCTCGCCTGTCCCAACGAGCACCCTCTGTCGATGGACGAGCTCGAGCCGCGCTCGTTCTCGTTCAACTCACCCTTCGGGGCGTGCCCCGAGTGCACCGGCATCGGCACCCGGCTCGAGGTCGACCCGGAGCTGGTGATCCCCAACGACGAGCTCTCGCTGGCCGATGGTGCGGTCGCGCCGTGGGCCGGGGGTACGACGAGCGAATACTTCCTCCGGCTGCTGGAGGCGCTGTCCGAGGACCTGCGCTTCCGGATGGACACGCCCTGGCGCAGCCTGCCCGCACGGGTCACGGAGGCCGTGCTGCACGGCCTCGACTACCAGGTGCACGTGAAGTACCGCAACCGCTATGGCCGGATGCGCAGCTATCACACCGGTTTCGAGGGCGCGATCCCGTTCATCCAGCGGCGTCACTCCGAGACCGACTCGGACTGGAGTCGCGATCGCTACGAGGGCTACATGCGCGAGGTGCCGTGTCCCGTGTGCGGCGGGTCGCGGCTCAAGCCCGAGTCGCTGGCGGTGCTGGTCGGGGGGCGCAACATCGCCGAGATCTGCGGGTTGCCGATCCGCGAGTGCGACGCGTTCCTGCGTGACGTCGAGCTCACCGACCGGGAGCGGGCGATCGCCGAACGGGTGATCAAGGAGATCCATGCCCGGTTGGGTTTTCTGCTCGACGTCGGGCTCGACTACCTGTCCTTGGAGCGCCCGTCGGGCACTCTTTCCGGGGGCGAGGCGCAGCGCATCCGGCTGGCCACCCAGATCGGAGCGGGGCTGGTCGGCGTGCTCTACGTCCTCGATGAGCCGTCGATCGGGCTGCACCAGCGGGACAACCGTCGCCTCATCGAGACGCTGACCCGGTTGCGCGACCTGGGCAACACGCTGATCGTGGTCGAGCACGACGAGGACACGATCAGGGCCGCTGACTGGATCGTCGACATCGGCCCCGGCGCCGGTGAGCACGGCGGCCAGGTCGTGGTGTCCGGGCGGATCGATGACCTGCTGACCAGTCCCGACTCGCTGACGGGGGCCTATCTCTCCCGCCGCATGGTCATCCCGACGCCTGACATCCGCCGGCCCCGCACCAAGGGACGCGACCTGACCGTCGTGGGCGCCCGCGAGCACAATCTGCGCACGATCGACGTGTCATTCCCGCTCGGCTGCTTCGTCGCGGTGACGGGCGTCTCGGGGTCGGGCAAGTCGACGCTGGTCAACGACATCCTCTACACCACCCTGGCCCAGCGACTGCACGGGGCCCGCACCGTGCCGGGCCGGCACAAGGCGATCAAGGGCCTGGAACACGTGGACAAGGTCGTCCACGTCGACCAGAGCCCGATCGGGCGCACGCCGCGGTCCAACCCGGCCACCTACACCGGGGTCTTCGACCACATGCGGCGGCTGTTCGCCGAGACGACCGAAGCCAAGATCCGTGGCTACCTTCCGGGCCGGTTCTCCTTCAATGTCAAGGGCGGGCGATGCGACGCGTGCTCCGGCGACGGGACGATCAAGATCGAGATGAACTTTCTGCCCGACGTCTATGTCCCCTGCGAGGTCTGCCACGGCGCCCGCTACAACCGCGAGACACTCGAGGTGCACTTTAAGGGCAAGACGATCGCGGAGATCCTCGACATGCCGATCGAGGAGGCCGCCGAGTTCTTCAGCGCGGTGCCGGCCATCGCGCGCCACCTGACGACGCTCAACGACGTGGGGCTGGGCTATGTCCGGCTCGGCCAGCCGGCGCCGACCCTGTCGGGGGGAGAAGCCCAGCGGGTCAAGCTCGCCTCCGAACTGCAGAAGCGCTCGACCGGGCGCACCGTCTACGTGCTCGACGAGCCGACCACAGGACTGCACTTCGACGACATCCGCAAGTTGCTCGACGTGCTGCACAGACTGGCCGACAAGGCCAACACGGTGATCGTCATCGAGCACAACCTGGACGTCATCAAGACGGCCGACTGGATCGTGGACATGGGGCCCGAGGGCGGCTCGGGCGGCGGTCTCGTGGTGGCGCAGGGGACCCCCGAAGAGGTGGCCGTGGCCGAGGGAAGCCACACCGGCCACTTCCTGCGCGCGGCGCTCGGCGATCGCATCGTGGCCCAGCCTCCCACATCCGGGAGAAGGAAGGCGCCGGCCACGTCGGCAACGGCGACCGCGCCTCGCACCCGGGCCACCCCAACTCGCGCGCCGAAGGCCGCTACGTCGGCTGCGAAGAAGGCGACCGCACGGGACCGTCGCACGGCCTGATCATGTGAACGGCGGGTTACATCTCGTCCAGTGATCAAACCGTTAGCGACAATTCAGCCCAGTTTCGTTGGTTCGTTGGCATCATGCCTGCATGACTGAATCCACCCGCCCCCCGTCCCAAGACCTTCTCACCGGCCTGAGCCGCCGCCGAGTCCTCGGTGTGGCTGCCGGCACCGGAGCGCTCGGCGTCGTTGCCGCGTGCGGTGGCAGTTCCGACAGCGACACCGCCACCGCCACGAAGACAACAGCAGCCTCGTCCGCCGCGCCCTCGACCCCGGCGAGCTCGTCGGCCCCGGCGACCGGCGGTGCGGCCATCGCCAAGGTCGCCGACGTGCCCGTCGGTGGCGGATTCGTCGACAAGGCCGACAAGATCGTCGTGACCCAGCCCACGGCCGGGACCTATGAGGGGTTCACGGCTGTCTGCACCCACTTGGGCTGCACGGTGGCCAAGGTGGAGAAGAACATCATCTCGTGCCCGTGCCACGGCAGCCAGTTCAGCGCGACCGACGGCACGGTCAAGGGTGGCCCGGCACCGAAGCCGCTGGCCAAGATCGCGGTCAAGGTCGAGGGCGACTCGATCGTCAAGGCCTGACACTGCTCACACCGCTCACACTGCTCACACACCGCTCACACAGGACACCGCTCACAGCCGACACCGCTCAAGACCTGATGCTGCACAGGCCTGACCCGGACGGGCCCGACCGGCCACGGGCGGTACCCGACGTACGGCATGGCCCGTCCGGTCGTTCGCAAAGTTGACCACGCAAGGTACGTCAGGACCACCCGGCTGAGGCGCCGACGCCTCTGCCGGCTACCTCACGCGTACCTTGCGTGGTCAACTTCCAGCCCGGCGTGGTCAACTTCCAGCAGCGCGTGGTCAACTTCCAGCCGCCGGTACGCCGATCCTCGCGCGCGGTCCTACAGTGGGGCGGTGGCTGATCCGGCGTCCTACCGACCCTCGCCCGGGTCCATCCCCGACGCCCCCGGCGTCTACCGGTTTCGGGACGAGCACCGCCGGGTCATCTACGTCGGCAAGGCTCGCAGCCTGCGCCCCCGGCTCTCGTCCTACTTCCAGGATCTCGCCAACCTGCACCCGCGCACCCAGTCGATGGTTACCACCGCGGCCAGCGTGGAGTGGACCGTGGTGTCCACGGAGGTCGAGGCGCTGCAACTGGAATACAACTGGATCAAGGAGTTCGACCCCCGCTTCAACGTCCGCTACCGCGACGACAAGAGCTATCCGAGCCTGGCCGTCACCCTGAACGAGGACTTCCCGCGGCTGCAGGTGATGCGCGGCGCCAAACGGCGCGGGGTGCGCTACTTCGGGCCCTATTCCCACGCCTGGGCGATCCGCGAGACGCTCGACCTGCTGCTGCGGGTGTTCCCGGCGCGCACCTGCTCCAGCGGC
Organism: Actinomycetes bacterium; assembly: GCA_038223055.1. Lineage (GTDB taxonomy): Bacteria > Actinomycetota > Actinomycetes > JACCUZ01 > JACCUZ01 > JBBRHF01. The sequence continues at coordinate 12,618 of JBBRHF010000060.1, forward strand.
GTCTTCACCCGCGCCGGCCAGGTCGGGCGACCCTGCCTGCTCGGCTACATCGGGAAGTGCTCCGCGCCGTGCGTGGGGCGCGTCGACCAGGCGACCCACCGCCAGATCGTCGAGGACTTCTGCGACTTCATGGCCGGCCAGACCGGGCCCTACCTGCGCCGGCTGGACAAGGAGATGCAGGTCGCGGCCGCCAACCAGGAATACGAGAAGGCGGCCCGCCTGCGGGACGACATCAAGGCGCTCGAGCGCGCCGTCGAGAAGCAGGCGGTGGTGCTCGGCGATGGCACCGACGCCGACGTCGTCGCGTTCGCCGAGGACCCGCTCGAGGCGGCCGTGCAGGTGTTCTACGTGCGTGGTGGCCGGGTCCGGGGGCAGCGCGGATGGGTCGTGGACAAGGTCGAAGACGTGAGGACCGCCGACCTGGTCGAGGACTTCCTGCTCCAGGTCTACGGCGGCGAGTCCGGCGACAGCGTCCCCCGCGAGGTGCTGGTGCCCGTGCTGCCCGAGGACGCCGGCGCCGTGACCGAGTGGCTGTCCACGCTGCGCGGCAGCATGGTCGACCTGCGCGTCCCGCGCCGGGGCGAGAAGCGGTCGCTGATGGAGACCGTGGCGCGAAACGCCGAGCAGTCCCTGGTGCTGCACAAGACCCGCCGCGGCAGCGACCTCACCACCCGCAGCCTCGCCCTGCAGCAGATCCAGGAGGCGCTCGGGCTGGTCGCCGCCCCGTTGCGGCTCGAGTGCTACGACGTCTCCCACTTGCAGGAGAGCGACATCGTGGCCTCGATGGTGGTCTTCGAGGACGGGCTGGCCAGGAAGTCGGAATACCGCCGCTTCGTCGTCCGGGGCTACGCGGGTCGGGGTGACACCGCCTCGATCGAGGAGGTCATCACCCGCCGGTTCCGCCGCCACCTGGACGACGAGGCCACCGCCCGCGAGGTGGCCGAGAGCGACCCGGACGGCGAGCGCGAGACGTCCCGGCGGATCGACCCGCAGACCGGCCGACCACGCCGGTTCGCCTACCCGCCCAACCTCGTCGTCGTCGACGGCGGCGCGCCCCAGGTCGCGGCGGCCCGCAAGGCCCTCGACGCCCTCGGCGTCACCGACGTCGCGCTCTGCGGGCTGGCCAAGCGGCTCGAGGAGGTGTGGCTGCCAGGCGACGATCACCCCGTGGTTCTCCCGCGCACCAGCGAGGGCCTCTACCTGCTGCAACGGGTGCGTGACGAGGCGCACCGGTTCGCGATCGCCCTGCACCGCACCCGCCGGTCCACGTCGATGACCACCAGCGCCCTCGATGGCGTGGCCGGCCTGGGGGAGACCCGTCGTACGGCGTTGCTCAAGCACTTCGGCTCCCTCAAACGGCTCTCGGCGGCCACCGTCGAGCAGATCGCGGCCGTCCCCGGCGTGGGTCCGCGCACGGCTGCGGCCGTGGTCGCAGCGCTGGCGGCGCGGCCCTCGGCCGTCCCGTCGATCAACACGGCGACGGGTGAAATCCTCGCCGACGACCAGGGAGGACCGGGATGACCGCCACCGCCGACCCGACCGGGGTCACCGTCCCCCACGTGCCCGAACTGGTCATCCTGACCGGCATGTCCGGGGCCGGGCGCAGCACCGCCGCCAACGTCCTCGAGGACCTGGGCTGGTTCGTGGTCGACAACCTGCCCCCCGCGTTGCTGCCGACCCTGGCCGAGCTCGGCGGCCGGACGCTGGGCAACGTCCCCCGGATCGCGGCCGTCGTCGACGTACGGTCCGGGTCGTTCTTTGCCGACCTGACCGCGGCCATGGCCGACCTCGCCACCCAGGGCAGCGACCCGCGGGTCATCTTCCTCGAGGCCAGCGACGACGTGCTCGTACGTCGTCACGAGGCCGTTCGCCGGCCGCACCCGCTGCAGGGCGACGGAAGGCTGGTCGACGGGATCGCCCGCGAGCGAGCCATCCTCGGCGACCTGCGCGCCGAAGCCGACATCGTGATCGACACCAGTGACCTCAACGTGCACCAGCTCAGCGCCAAGGTGCTCAAGGCGTTCGCGGAGGAGCAGGGCACCGGCCTGCACGCCACCGTGATCTCGTTCGGCTACAAGTACGGACTTCCGGTCGACGCCGACCTGGTCGTGGACTGCCGCTTCCTGCCCAACCCGCACTGGGTGCCCGAGCTGCGGGCACAGACCGGGCGCGACCCGGACGTCCGGGACTTCGTGCTCGGCCAGGTGGGGGCGCCGGAGTTCCTCGACACCTACGAAGAACTGCTGCGGATCGTCCGCGAGGGCTACCAGCGCGAGGGCAAGCGCTACGCCACGATCGCGGTCGGGTGCACCGGCGGCAAGCACCGCTCGGTCGCGATGACCGAGGAGCTCGCTGGGCGGCTCCGCCGGGTCGGGGTCGACGCATCCGTCGTGCACCGCGACCTGGGCCGCGAGTGACCGGGCGTCTCGCCGTCCCGGTCGTCGCGCTCGGCGGGGGCCACGGGCTGGCCGCGTCCCTCGCCGCGCTCCGGCGCGTGACCGCCCGGTTGACGGCTGTCGTGACCGTGGCCGATGACGGCGGGTCCAGCGGCCGGTTACGCCGCGAGCTCGGGGTGCTCCCACCCGGCGACCTGCGGATGGCCCTGGCCGCGCTGTGCGGTGACGATGACTGGGGCCAGACCTGGAGCCGGGTGGTCCAACACCGGTTCCACAGCGCCGGCGGGCTGCACGACCATGCCGTTGGCAACCTGCTGATCGTCGCTCTCTGGGAGCTCCTCGGCGACTCCGTCGAGGGGCTGGACTGGGTGGGTCGCCTGCTCGGGGCCGAGGGCCGGGTGCTGCCGATGTCGATAGTGCCGCTAGACATTGAGGCCCAGATGCGCGAGCCGTCCAGCTCCGGGGTCGGCCTGCTGCGCACGGTCCGTGGGCAGGTCGCCGTCGCGACCGCGCCGGGCACCGTCGAACGCATCACGCTGGTGCCTACCGCCCCGCCGGCCTGCCCGGAGGCAGTGCTCGCGGTGCTCGAGGCGGACTGGGTCGTGCTGGGTCCGGGCTCCTGGTTCACCAGCGTGATCCCGCACCTACTCGTGCCCGACCTCGCCGCGGCGCTGGTCGAGACCCCCGCCCGCCGTCTGGTCAACCTCAATCTCGAGGCGCAGCCGGGGGAGACCGCGGGCTTCACCCCCGCGGAGCACCTCGACGTCCTGGCCGACCACGCCCCCGGCCTGCGGCTCGACGTCGTGCTGGCCGACCCCAGCACCGTCGAGGACCTGCGGGCGCTGGAGCAGGCGGCGGGTCGCCTCGGCGCCGAGCTGATGCTGGCACCGGTCGGCATGGCCGACGGCTCACCGCGGCACGACCCGCGCCCCCTGGCGGTCGCCTACCGGCGGCTGCTCTCGACCCCTCCCATCACGTGACAGGATCGGACTCCATGGCCATGACTGCAGCGGTGAAGGACGAGCTGGCGCGCCTATCGGTGATGCGGCCGTGCTGCCGCAAGGCCGAGGTGTCGGCGATGTTGCGCTTCGCCGGCGGGTTGCACATCGTCGGCGGCCGCATCGTCGTCGAAGCGGAGCTGGACGCCGGCGCCACCGCGCGCCGGCTGCGCAAGGACATCGCCGAGGTCTATGGCCACCTGTCCGACGTGACCGTCGTGGCTGCGGGCGGCCTGCACCGGGGCAGCCGCTACGTCGTCCGGGTGGTCAGGGACGGCGAGTCGCTGGCCCGCCAGACCGGGCTGCTGGACGGACGGGGCCGTCCGGTGCGCGGCCTGCCCCCGCAGGTCGTCTCGGGGGCCATCTGCGACGCGGAGGCGGCGTGGCGGGGAGTCTTCCTGGCTCACGGCTCGGTCACCGAGCCCGGTCGGTCGTCGGCGTTGGAGATCACCTGCCCGGGCCCCGAGGCTGCCCTCGCCCTTGTCGGTGCGGCCCGCCGGTTGGGCATCTCGGTCAAGGCCCGCGAGGTCCGCGGCGTGGACCGGATAGTGGTCCGCGACGGTGACGCCATCGGCGCTCTTCTCACCCGGATGGGTGCCCACGACAGCCTGCTCTCCTGGGAGGAGCGGCGCACCCGTCGCGAGGTGCGCGCCACGGCCAACCGGCTGGCCAACTTCGACGACGCCAACATGCGTCGATCGGCCCAGGCCGCGGTTGCGGCCGGCTCGCGGGTGGCCCGAGCGCTGGAGATCCTCGCGGGCGACATCCCGGATCACCTGCGCGAGGCGGGCGAGCTGCGGCTGGCGCACCGCCAGTCAAGTCTCGAGGAGCTCGGCGGGCTCGCCGATCCGCCGCTGACCAAGGACGCGGTGGCCGGACGGATCCGCCGGCTGCTGGCGATGGCCGACAAACGGGCCGCTGACATAGGCATCCCCGGGACCGAGGCCTACCTCTCGCCGGACATGCTCGACGCCTGACCCCCGTTTTCTCATGATCGCGACGAGATTTGTGAGCGCCACACTCACGATTCCCCACGCGATCATGGTCGAGAGGGGGGGCTGCGACCGGCGTACGATGAGTGGCCGAGGGTTCGGTAGGGTCTGTGACTGGCCACCGGTTTCGGGGGAGCGTCGCCCAACGCGGGCGGCGGGCGTCTAACGAGGAGCGTGCAGTGACGGTAAAGGTTGGAATCAACGGCTTCGGTCGGATCGGGCGTAGCTTCTTTCGTGCGGCCCATGCGCTGGGTGCCGACATCGAGGTGGTCGGGGTCAACGACCTCACCGACAACAAGACCCTGGCTCACCTGCTTAAGTACGACAGCATCCTGGGTCGCTTCCCGGGCGAGGTGACCTACGACGACGAGAACATCAGCGTCGACGGCAAGGCCTTCCGCGCCCTGGCCGAGCGTGACCCCTCGAAGCTGCCCTGGAAAGAACTCGGCGCCGACGTCGTCATCGAGTCCACCGGCCTGTTCACCGACGCCACGAAGGCCAAGGTGCACATCGACAACGGCGCCCGCAAGGTCATCATCTCCGCGCCGGCCAAGAACGAGGACTTCACCGTCGTGATGGGCGCCAACGACGGCGACTACGACGCGGCCAAGCACCACATCATCTCCAACGCCTCCTGCACCACCAACTGCCTCGCGCCTCTCGCGAAGGTCCTGCACGACACGTTCACCATCGAGAGTGGTCTGATGACCACGATCCACGCCTACACCGGTGACCAGAACCTGCTGGACGGCCCGCACAAGGACCTGCGTCGCGCCCGCTCGGCGGCGATCAACGTCGTGCCGACCAGCACCGGCGCGGCCAAGGCGATCGGGTTGGTGCTGCCTGACCTCAAGGGCAAGCTGGACGGCTACGCCCTGCGGGTGCCCGTGCCCACCGGTTCCGCCACCGACCTCACCGTCAACGTCTCGCGGGAGACCACGGTCGAAGAGGTCAACGCGGCCTACAAGGCTGCCGCGGAGGGCGCGTTCAAGGGCTACCTCACCTATACCGAGGACGAGATCGTCTCCTCGGACATCGTGACCGACCCAGCGTCGTGCATCTTCGACTCCAAGCTGACCAAGGTGATCGGCAAGCAGGTCAAGGTCGTCGGGTGGTACGACAACGAGTGGGGCTACTCCAACCGCCTCGTCGACCTGGTCGCGCTGGTCGGCAAGACCGTCTGAGTCCGGCTGACACCTGCTTCGGCCACGGCCCATGCCGTGGTGGTCGATTCCGGGCGCCCACAGCGGGCGTGGCCATTGCTTGAGGGGAGCCTGTTCACGTGAAGACGATCGAGGACCTCGGCGACGTGCGCGGCAAGCGCGTGCTGGTCCGGTCGGATCTCAACGTCCCGCTCGACGGGACGACGATCACCGACGACGGCCGGATCCGGGCCAGTGCGCCGACCATCTCGACCTTGGCCGACCGGGGGGCGCGTGTCGTCGTCTGCGCGCACCTGGGTCGACCTAAGGGCGCGCCGGAGGCCAGATACTCCCTGGCTCCGGTGTCGGCCCGGCTGGCCGAGGTGCTCGGCCGCCCGGTGGCCTTCGCCACCGACACTGTGGGCGAGAGCGCCCGGTCCACGGTCGACGGGCTGGCCGACGGTGACGTCGCGCTGGTGGAGAATCTGCGCTTCAACGCCGGCGAGACCAGCAAGGACGACACCGAGCGCGGCGCCTTTGCCGACGAGTTGGCCTCGCTGGCGAATCTCTACGTCGGCGACGGCTTCGGGGCCGTGCACCGCAAGCACGCCAGCGTCTACGACGTGGCGCAGCGGCTCCCGCACGCGGCCGGGGGCCTGGTGGCCGCCGAGATCGACGTACTGACCCGACTCACCGAGGACCCAGCCCGCCCCTACGTCGTGGTGCTCGGCGGGTCCAAGGTCAGCGACAAGCTCGGGGTGATCGACAACCTGATCGGCACCGTTGACCGCCTGCTGATCGGCGGCGGCATGGTGTTCACCTTCCTGAAGGCCCAGGGCCACGAGGTCGGAAACAGCCTGCTGGAGGCGGACCAGCTCGACAGCGTTCGGGCCTCGATGTCCCAGGCAGAGGCGCGCGGCGTCGAGATCGTGCTCCCCGTGGACATCGTGGCGGCGAGCGCCCTGGCTGATGACGCCGACGTCCAGGTGGTGGCGGCCGACGCGATCCCGGCCGACCGGATCGGGGCGGACATCGGCCCGCGAAGTGCGGAGCTGTTCGCCAGCAAGATCGCTGACGCCAGGACGGTGTTCTGGAACGGTCCGATGGGCGTCTTCGAGATCGCTGCCTTCGCCGCAGGCACGCGCGCGGTGGCCCAGGCACTGACCGAGGTCGACGGGCTGACCGTCGTCGGCGGCGGTGACTCCGCGGCCGCCGTGCGCCAGCTGGGTTTCGACGAGGCCGCCTTCGGCCACATCTCCACCGGGGGAGGCGCGAGCCTTGAGTTCCTCGAGGGCAAGACGCTGCCCGGCCTGTCCGCACTGTCCGACTGAACGTTCCCCGAGCTGAAGGCTGACGCTGATGTCCCGCACCCCCTTGATGGCCGGCAACTGGAAGATGAACCTCACCCATCTTGAGGCCATCGCGCTGGTGCAAAAGCTGGCGTTCTCGTTGAACGACAAGGACCTCGACGAGGTCGAGGTCGCGGTGCTGCCGCCGTTCACGGCGATCCGCTCGGTGCAGACGCTGGTCGACGGCGACAAGTACCGCATCGCCTACGGCGCGCAAGACGTGTCGGCGCACGACTCCGGGGCCTACACCGGCGAGGTGTCCGGCTCCATGCTGGCCAAGCTGGGCTGCACCTATGTCGTGATCGGGCACTCCGAGCGTCGCGAGCACCACAGCGAGGACGACGCGCTCGTCAACGCGAAGATCAAGGCAGCCGTCGCCAACCAACTCACGCCGATCCTGTGCGTCGGTGAGCCGCTCGAGGTGCGTGAGGCCGGGGGTCACGTCGCCCATACGCTCGGCCAGCTGGCCGGGGCGCTGGACGGCATACCGGCCGAGGCCGCGCGGACCATCGTCGTGGCCTACGAGCCGGTATGGGCGATCGGCACCGGGAAGGTGGCCACGGCGGAGGACGCCCAGGAGGTCTGTGCGGCGATCCGTACCAAGCTGGCCGAGCTCTACTCGGGCGACCTCGCCGATGGCGTCCGGGTGCTCTACGGCGGGTCGGTCAAGGCCGCCAACGCCGCGGGCATCATGGCGCAGGGCGACGTCGACGGTGCCCTCGTGGGCGGTGCGAGCCTGGACGCCGAGGAGTTCGTCGGGATCTGCCGTTTCCAGCAGTCCACCGCTGCGCCCGCCTCCTGACGTACTCTGGGACCCGCCGGCGCCACCCGTCGTACCCGGCGCCTCCCGCGCACCCATCTGCAAGAAAGCCGAGACACCGGTGACCATCGCGTTTCAGATCGTGCTCGTCATCACCAGCTTGATCATGATCGTTCTCGTGCTGCTGCACAAAGGGAAGGGCGGCGGCCTGTCTGACCTGTTCGGCGGCGGCGTCTCGTCCTCGCTCGGCGGCTCGTCCGTCGTCGAGCGCAACCTCGACCGCATGACGATCGGCGTCGGCATCGTCTGGATCGCCTCGATCGTCAGCCTCGGCCTGCTGCTCAAGTCGTGACCTAGCACCTACACTGTCAGCCGTGCCGGTGGGCGCGCTCACGAGACTTTGGAGTCGTCTGTGGCCAGTGGCAACGCCATCCGAGGTAGCCGGGTCGGCGCGGGACCCATGGGTGAGGCTGAGCGCGGCGACGCAGCTCCCCGGTTCCGCATCTCCTACTGGTGCGCCAACGGGCACGAGACCAAACCCAGCTTCGCCGAGGACCAGACGGTGCAGGCGCCCGAGACCTGGGACTGCCCCCGGTGCGGCCTGCCGGCCGGCCAGGACGAGGCCAACCCGCCGTCCGCCCCCCGGGTTGAGCCGTACAAGACGCACCTGGCCTACGTCAAGGAGCGCCGCAGCGACGCCGACGGCGCCCTGATCCTGAATGAGGCGCTGGCCAAGCTGCGCGGCAAGTAGGCGGCGGGGCCTCACAGCTCGACCCAGGTCTCGCCCTCCTCGGCTGCCCCGCCGTCCACCAGAACATTGGCGCGGGCCTTAGTCCCGTCGGCCGCGAAGTGGCCCTCCTCAGCGGCCGACCAGTGCAGCCACTCGCCGCGCAACGGCTCCCCGTCGCGCGCTATCCCCCGCGCAAGCCGCAGCTCGGGCGGCGCCTCCACCCAGCCCCGAAGGGTGGCGTCCGCATCGACCGCGCGGGCCGCCGCGCCCACCCCTTCGATCACGACGGCAGCGGCCACCGGCACGTCGCGCCACTCCGCGAAGCGCCCCACGGCCCAGTCGTAGCGCTGGTAGCGCCCGGGTCGCCCGGCGGCGAGCGGCTGGACCACCTGGGCCCGCAACCGGCGCCACACCTCCGGGCGCAGCCCCGCCCACCCCTCGTAGAGGTCGTCCATGTGCACCACGGGTACGTCGCCGAGCGCGCTGGCCAGGCGGGCAGCGAATGTGGTCTTGCCCGACCCGGCCGGACCGTCGATCAGGACGAGACGCACGAGGCCGCTGCGGGGTGCGGCGGCGAGCACCCGGTCTGCCAGTGCGGCGTAGGTCGGCACGGGACGGATCCTGCCCTGGACCAGTGCCGGCCCGGCGGCGGCCCGGTCATCGCCATCGTGGGCCGCGGTCGCGAGCCAACACCCGCAGCGGTAAACGGGGGTCGTCTCATCGGCTGGCAGTCCACCGCTAGCCTGCGGCCGTGTCGAGCCACCCCGCCCGCCGGATCCCCGCGTCCGATTTCGCGGGCGACACCGGGGCACCTGACGCTGCCCTGCAGGCGGCGCTCTCGGCGTACGGCGAGAACCGCGCGCTGCTGCCCCGCGTGCTGGCCGCCCTGCACCACGCCCGCGTGCTGACCGCCGTGGTCGCCCTGCCCGGCTCGACCGAGGCCAACGGGCT
>JBBRHF010000061.1:0-21503 GCA_038223055.1 Actinomycetes bacterium
GGCGGCGCGGCCGGCGCGGGCGCCGCGAGCGCCGGCGAGCGCGACCACCTACTGCACGAGGCGCGCAAGGCCGCCAAACGGGCTCGGTACGCCGGCGAGTCGATGGTGCCGGTTTTCGGCCGCAAGGCCGAGCGGTTCGCCGCCACGATGGAGCAGGTGCAGGAGATTCTCGGGGAGCACCAGGACACCGTGGTCACCCGGGCCCAGCTAGTCGAGCTCGCGGACATTGCCCGCAATGCCGGCGAGGACCCCTTCACCTACGGCCGGCTGCACGCCCGCCAGCAGGCCCGGGCCGACGAGTTGGAGCGCGAGTTCGCGGCGCTGTGGACGAAGATCTCCGGCGCGTTCTGCTGGCCCGGCTGACCCGCCCCGCGTCACGCTGACCCCGCGTCATGGCTACCGCGTCATGGCTACCGCCCGGTCAACGCCTCGACAGCGAGGTCGACGTCGGCGAGGGAGTTGTATAGGTGGAACGACGCCCGGACCCGGCCCGCTCGGGTGGCGACCCGCACCCTGGCCGCAGCCAGCCGCGCCGCTGCGCCTTCCTGGTCGACCGTGACGATCGCCGAGCCCTGCGGCGGCAGGCCGAGCCCGGCCAGGAAAGCGTCGGCCAGGCCCACGTCATGGGCGTGCACCTGCGCCAGGTCCAGGTCCGCAAGCCACTCGATCGCCGTCGCCGCCCCGACCCAGGCGAACCACGCCGGCGAGGTGTCCAGGCGCCGGGCGTCCGCGGCGAGCCGCAGCGGCGACCCGTAGATCGAGGACCAGATGTCCGCACCGGCGTACCACCCCGCCCCGTGCGGAGTGAGCGCGTCCAGCCGACCGTCGGCGACGGCCAGGAACGCCACGCCTCGCGGCGAGAGCAGCCACTTGTAGGCGCCGCACACGACGTAGTCCACCCCGGCGCAGTCCAGCGGCAGCCAGCCGCACGCCTGGGTGGTGTCGAGCAGCACCCGCGCGCCATGCGAGGTGGCAGCCGCCATGAGTGACCCAAGATCGAGCACCCGGCCGTCGGCGGACTGCACGGCGCTGACCGCGACCAGGTCGGTGCCGCCGTCGACCTGGTCGACCAGGCGCTCCAGCGGGACCTCCCGTACGACGACGCCGCGCCCGCTCTGGGCCAGGAAGGGGAAGCTCACCGACGTGAACTCACCCTCGACGCACAGCACCCGGGCACCGTCCGGCAGCGCGGCCGCGACGATCCCGACCAGACCGGACACCGTCGCCCCCACCGCGACCTGCGAGGCGTGGACCCCGGTGAGACGGGCCCACGCCGTACGGGCTCGGGTGACGTGCTCGTCGAAGTCCGGCGGATCCAGCCTGCCCCGTCGCCACTCCGCCAGGACCGCGTCCACGGCGTCGACCGCGGCGCGCGGCGGCACGCCCAGCGACGCGGTGTTCAGATAGCCCGGGTCCGCGTCGAACAATGTTTGCCAGTCCACCCCCTGATCATGCCGTCCCGCCACTCCCGAATTTCAGAGAATGAAGGAGCCGAACAGGAAGCCCAGGGCCACGGCGATCGAGATGTTGATCACGCCGGGAACCAGGAACGGGTGGTTGAAGACGTACTTGCCGATCTGAGTGGTCCCGGTGTCGTCCATCTGTACGGCGGCGAGCAGGGTCGGATAGGTCGGCAGCACGAACAGCGCCGACACCGCCGGGAACGCGGCCACGGCAGCGAGCGGCGCGACCCCAATCGCCAGAGCCGTGGGCACCAGCGCCTTGGTGGTGGCTGCCTGGGAGTAGAGCAACGCGGAGGCGAAGAACAGGACGACGGCGAGCAGCCACGGCTGGCCCTTGAGCAGGTCACCGGAGAAGTCGGTGATCGCCTTCTCGTGCGCGGTCACGAACGTCGTTCCGAGCCAGGCCACACCGAGCACGCAGATGCTCGCGCTCATGCCGGACTTGAACGTGGACGCGGACAGGATGTCGTCGGGCACCACCTTGCAGGTGAGCACGATGATCGCGGCGATCGAGAGCATGAACGTGATGATCGCGGCGTCGCGCCCCATCACCGGGTTGGTGACCAGGCCGACCTTCTCGCTGATGGCGGTGGCGTAGCCCATCACGGCCAGCAGGCCGATCAGGAAGATGATCACCGACAGCCGGGCCCGCGGGGCGATCTCGCGGAACTGGCGGCCCTTGGCCGTGACGGTGCCGGCGGCCTTGCGCCGCTGGTACTCCGGGTGTGTACTCAGATCTGTTGTCCCGCGGACCTTGTCGATCGCCATCATGATCGCTGCCGTCGCCATGCAGGCGAGGAAGGTCGAGGGGATGGCCACCGCCAGCAGTTGCAGGTAGTCCACGCCCTTCTTGTCCAGCACGGTCGACATGAAGACCACGGCCGCCGAGATCGGCGAGGCAGTGATCGCGATCTGGGACGCCACGACCGCGACCGACAGCGGCCGGGAGGGCCGGATGTTGTTCTCCTTGGCCAGTTCGGTGATGACCGGCATCGTCGAGAAGGCGGTGTGCCCGGTGCCCGCCATGAACGTCATCAGATAGGTGACGATGGGGGCCAGAAAGGTGAGGTACTTGGGGTTGCGGCGCAGCACCCGGTCGGCCAGGTCGACCAGGTAGTCCATGCCCCCGGCGACCTGCATCGCGGCGATCGCCGTGATGACGCTCATGATGATGGACACGACGTCCAGCGGGAGGTCGCCGGGTGTCACGCCCAGCAGCACCAGCCCGAGGACGCCCAGACCGCCGGCGAACCCGATCGCGATGCCGCCGAGGCGGGCGCCCAGGAAGATGGCCGCCATGACGACCAGGAACTGAACGGCGATCATCACGGCGTACGCGCCGGCTCGGTCTCTGATCCGTTGGTCGGGCCGTAGATCTTTCCCCGGTAGTGCGGGGTCATCAGGTTCTCCGGGGCGAAGATCTCGTCCACCTCGGCCTCCGTGAGCAGCCCCTTGTCGAGGACGACCTCTTTCACGGTCTTGCCGGTGCGGGCGCACTCCTTGCCGACGAGGTCCCCCTCGTGGTGGCCGATGATGTCGTTGAGGAAGGTCACGATGCCGATCGAGTTCATGACGTAGCCCTTGCAGACCTCGGGGTTGGCCGTGATCCCGTCCACGCACTTGACCCGCAGGCCCTGGCACGCGTTGGTCAGCAGGCTGACCGACTCGAACAAGGACTGCGCGATGACCGGCTCCATGACGTTGAGCTGCAGCTGCCCCGCCTCGGCCGCCATCGTGACCGTCATGTCGTTGCCGATGACCTTGAAGCAGACCTGGTTGACCACCTCCGGCAGCACCGGGTTCACCTTGGCCGGCATGATCGAGGAGCCGGCCTGCAGTTCGGGCAGGTTGATCTCGCCCAGGCCGGTCCGCGGCCCGGAGGACAGCAGCCGCAGGTCGTTGCAGACCTTGCCCAGCTTGACGGCCACCCGCTTGATCGCGGCGTGCATGGACACGTAAGCACCGGCATCCGAGGTGGCCTCGATGAGGTTCTCGGCGCGGACCACCGGCAGGCCGGAGACCTCGGCGAGCTTGGCGGCCGCGCACTCGGAGTAGCCCTGCGGGGTGTTCAGCCCGGTGCCGATCGCGGTGGCCCCGAGGTTGACCTCGAGGAGCAGTTCGGCGGCCCGGCCCAACTGGCGAATCTCCTCGCGCATGAGAACCCCGTAGACCTTGAACTCCTGCCCGAGGGTCATCGGGATGGCGTCCTGGAGTTGCGTGCGGCCCATCTTGAGCACGTCCTGGAACTCCTCCGCCTTCGCCTCGAACGCGACGGCAAGGTCGCGCACCTGTGCCACGAGGCCCTGTACGACGGTGTAGAGAGCGATCCGGAAACCGCTGGGATAGGCGTCGTTGGTGGACTGGCACTGGTTCACGTGCGCGTTGGGGTCCACCACGTCGTAGCGGCCCTTGGGCAGGCCGAGATGCTCCAGCGCCAGGTTGGCGATCACCTCGTTGGTGTTCATGTTGACCGAGGTCCCGGCGCCGCCCTGGAACACGTCGACGGGGAACTGATCCATGCACCGGCCGTCCACCAGGATCGCGTCGCAGCCGGCGACGATGGCGTCGGCGACCTCGTCGGTGATCGTGTGTAGCGCCTTGTTGGCCAGGGCGGAGGCCTTCTTGACCATCACCATGCCCCGCACCATCTCGGGAGCGTCGTTGATCGTGGCCGAGCTGATCGTGAAGTTCTCCAGGGCCCGCACGGTATGCACGCCGTAGTAAGCCTCGGCCGGCACCTCCTTCGAGCCGAGCAGGTCCTCTTCGATGCGGGTCGGTTCGATGCGGGTCGGTGCTGCGGTGCTCACGGTGTGGGCTTCTCCTTGTGATGTGGAGGAGGGCACCCGGGTCGCGGTCGTCGCCCTCCTGCGGGGCCCCGAACACGGTTTTCGGACTCGTGCGCTGGGCATGGACTGACCGGGGGCCGGGGCCGGAGCCACCGTCGGTCGGGCTCCTCCTCGAGCATGCGCTCGCCCGGAGCCGGAGCGCAAATGCTGGGCAGTGGCGTTGATCACGTTCGGGTCGATCATGATTGGGTGATCACGTCCAAAGAATCCTCGCCCGGGATGGTTGACCGGGGATCACCTGCTGCAAGAGCATCTGCACAGTCCGCATTGGAGGCGAGTAGTGAATCTCTGGCGCACGAAGACCATCGAACAGTCCATCCACGACACCGAGGAGCCCACCCACCAGCTTCGTAAGCAGTTAGGCCCCATCGACCTCACCGTGTTCGGCGTCGGGGTGGTCATCGGCACCGGCATCTTCGTGCTCACCGGCAAGGCCGCCGGCGTGCAGGCCGGGCCGGCCGTCTCGCTCTCGTTCGTCTTCGCCGGCGTCGCGTGCGCCCTGGCGGCGCTGTGCTACGCCGAGTTCGCGAGCACGGTGCCGGTGGCGGGTTCGGCCTACACCTTCTCCTACGCGAGCCTTGGCGAGCTCGTCGCGTGGATCATCGGCTGGGACCTGATCCTCGAGCTGGCACTGGGTGCGAGCACGGTCGCCGTCGGCTGGTCGACCTACTTCGCCGACGTGATGAAGTCGGCCGGGGTCACCATCCCCAGCTGGGCCTACGGCGAGAACCACAATCTCGTCGCCGCGGTGATCGTGCTCATCCTCACCGGCGTGCTCTGCGCCGGCATCAAGGTGTCCTCGCAGGTCAACATGGCGATGGTCGCCGTGAAGCTCTCGGTCGTGCTGTTCGTCATCTTCGCGGGATTGTTCTACATCAAGGCCAGCAACTACTCACCGTTTATCCCGCCCGCCGGGTCGAAGCCGGCCGGCGGGGCGGAGAGCGTCCCGTCGCTGCTGCAGGACCTCGGCTTCTCGCCGGGCTCGTTCGGCGTCAGCGGCATCTTCACCGGCGCGGCTCTGGTCTTCTTCGCCTTCATCGGCTTCGACATCGTCGCGACCGCCGCGGAGGAGACCAAGAACCCGCAGCGTGACATGCCGATCGGCATCCTGGGCTCACTCGCGATCTGCACCACCCTCTACGTCGCGGTCTCCCTCGTCGTGACCGGAATGGTGAAGTACACCGAGATCAAGGTTGACGCGCCGCTCGCCGAGGCGTTCCGCTCGGTCGGCAAGCCCGGTTTCGCCACGGCCATCTCCGTGGGCGCATTGTTCGGTCTCACTACCGTGATGATGATCCTGCTGCTCGGGCAGAGCCGCGTCTTCTTCGCGATGAGTCGCGACCGGCTGCTGCCGCCGAGCTTTTCCAAGGTCAGCGAGAGGTTCGGGACCCCGATCCGCACCACCCTCGTCACCGGTGGAGCCGTGGCCCTGATCTCGATGTTCGTGCCGCTGTCCGAGCTGGCCGAGCTGGTCAACATCGGCACGCTGTTCGCCTTCATCCTGGTCGCGATCGGCGTTATCGTGCTGCGCAGAAAGCGGCCGGACCTGCCCCGCGCCTTCCGCTGCCCCGGAGTCCCCGTCGTACCGATGCTGGCGATGCTCGCGTCGTTCTACCTGATGCTCAACCTGCCAGCGGCGACGTGGTGGCGGTTCGGCATCTGGATGGCGCTCGGATTCGGCGTCTATTTCCTGTACGGCGCGAAGCACAGCCGCCTGGCCACCGACCCCAACTACTCCCGCGGGGCCGACGAGACCGCCGCCACCCAACGACGGTAGCGACCCAGAGGCGGTGGCGACGAACCCCGGGCGGCGGCCTTGGTTGACCCGCAACCTCAAGGTCCTGTCCGGCGTCTCGTTCCTGCAGGACGCGGCCAGCGAGCTGCTCTACCCGATCCTGCCGATCTTTCTCACCGTCACCCTCGGCGCTCCCGTGGCGGTCGTCGGGGCGGTCGAGGGCCTCGCCGAGGGAGCGGCGAGCATCACCAAGCTGGCGGCGGGATTCCTCGGCGACCGGTTCCGCAAGCGACCCCTGATCGGGGTCGGCTACGGTCTCGCGGCGGCGGGCAAGGTCCTGGTCGCGATCGCGTTCGGCTGGCCGCTGGTCCTGGCGGGCCGGGTGCTCGACCGCCTCGGCAAGGGCATCCGCGGTGCCCCGCGGGACGCGCTGATCGTGGTGGGGATAGCGGACTCCGAGCGCGGCCGGGCCTTCGGGTTCCACCGCACGGCCGACACGTTGGGGGCAGTCGTCGGTCCGCTGATCGGCCTGCTCGGCTACGAGCTGCTCGGTCACCGGATTCGCCCCCTCCTGGTCATCGCCATCGTGCCCGCCGTCCTGAGCGTGCTGCTCGTGCTCGCGGTGCGCGAGCCGGCGCCGGCCACCCCGCCCCCGACCCGGCGGGCCTCGCTGTTCCGCGGGGCGGGTGACCTGCCCCGGCCCTACTGGCAGGTCGTCGGCGCGCTGACCGTGTTCAGCCTGGTGAACTTCCCAGACGCGCTGCTGCTGCTGCGCCTGCACGACATCGGCTTCTCGGTGGCGACGACCATCCTGGCCTACGTCGGCTACAACCTCGTCTACGCCGGCGCGAGCTATCCCGCCGGCCTGCTCGCGGACCGGCTACCCCGCTCCCGGGTGTTCGGCCTCGGGCTGGTGTTCTTCGCCGTGGGCTACCTCGGCCTCGGCCTGACCCGCAGCCACGCGCTGGCGTGGCTGGTGATCGGGCTCTACGGGCTGTTCAGCGCGTTCACCGACGGCGTCGGCAAGGCCTGGATCTCCTCCCTCGCGCCGGCCGGTCGCCAGGCCGGCGCGCAGGGCGTCTTCCAGAGTGCCACCGGCATGGGCGTCCTGGTCGCCGGGATCTGGGCCGGCCTGGCCTGGGGCGGGGACGGGCGGGTGCCGCTGCTCGTCTCCGGCACGGCCGGGGCGCTCATGGCGGTCTTGCTGGTGGTCGTCGGCTTCAGCCGACCGGGGCAGGACGTAGTCCACCGCCACGATGGCGGCGGCCAGCGTGACCACCACCCCCAGCTTCCACGAGGCAGCGATCCTGCCGAGTTTGCTGCCGAGCATCTTCACCGGGGTCACCCGTTCACTCTTCCCGGTCTGCCGGGCCGCACTGGAGCCTCAGTGTGTCAGCACGTGATGTCCTTGGTGGTCAATCTGGCCCACGCGAGGGACAGGAACACGGCGATGTAGACCCCCTGGGTGCCCAGGCCGACGAGCAGTCCGTGCCACTCCAGCGGCGAGCGCAGCAGGTCGCCGAAGGCGAGCCAGGGATGGGTGAACAGGTAGGGGTGGATGACCCGGATCTGCGGGACGGCGTCGGCGATCTCGCTCGCGATGGTGAGCACCGTCGCGGCCGCCATCGCCCCCATCGGCACCTCGGTCAGTGTCGACATGAACAGCCCGATGGCTCCGACCCCGGCCAGCATCGCCGTGACGTAGAGGGCCACCAGGGCCGTGCGGCCGAGGGCGTCGACGTAGGGGATCGTGGTGCCGGACAGCAGCGTCACGTCTCCGCGGGGGAACAGCGCCAGCCCGACGATGAGCCCGACGAGCGCCACCGACACCGTGCAGACCAGCGCGAACGCGAGGATCGCGGCGTACTTCACGGCAAGCAGGCGGGTGCGTCCCACCGGTACGACGAGCAGGTTGCGCAGCGTCCCGGTGCTGGCCTCCCCCGCGATCGACTCGCCCGAGCACACCGACACCGCCAGCGGCAGGAAGAACGGCAGGGTCACGGTCAGCGCGGTGAAGACCAGGAACAGCCCGTTGCCGGTGATCTGGTTGAGGAATGGCGGCCCCTCCTCGCCGGCCGGGCTGGACAGCCGCACGGCCACGCCCAGCAGGATCGGGGCACAGCACAGCACCGCGACCAACGCGAGGTTGCGCCGGCGGGCCAGCGCGAGCCGCAGCTCCGATCGCAGCAGCCGCAGGTCCGGCGCCCAGGTCCGGGACGCGACGCGCCCACCGGGCGCGGGCGGAGCGCCCCGGCGTCGATTCATGAGCTCGGCGGTGTCACTCGTCGACATCGAAACCCTCCCCCGTCAGTGCCACGAACAGGTCCTCGAGATCGGGCTTCTGGACCACGAGCTGGCGTACGTCGACGCCGGCTCCGACCAGGGCGGCGGTGATCCGCTCGCTCTCCACCGCCCCGAGATCGGCGAGGACGCCGTCGGCGAGCACGGTCGGGGGTCCGGTGCCGAGCTGGGACAGGATCTGCGCGGCCCGCGCCGGCTGGGTGGTCTCGACCCGCACTTGCACCCCGGCAGCGGCCCGCAGCTCGGGCAGGGAGCCCTGGAACACCAGGCGGCCGTGGCTCATGACCCCGACGTGGCTGCAGATCTGTTCGATCTCGCTGAGCAGGTGGGAGGACACGAACACCGTGGAGCCCTCGGCGCAGACCTCGCGCAGCAGGGACCGGACCTCCCGGGTGCCCTGCGGGTCCAGCCCGTTGGTGGGTTCGTCCAGCACGAGCAGGTCGCGATCGCGCAGCAGCGCCGCGGCCAGGCCGAGCCGCTGGCGCATCCCGAGGGAGTATTTCCGGTAGCGCTTGCCGGCGGCGGCGCCCAGACCGACCCGCTCGAGCGCGTCTTCGACCCGCTCGCGGGACTGTCGGCCGGCCACGGTGCGGTCTCCGGCATCCAGCCGGCGCAGGTTGTCGCGCCCGTTGAGATAGGGATGAAAAGCGGGGCCTTCCACCAGTGCCCCGACCCGGGGCAGGACGGTCGCCGCGGCGCGGGGCATGGGCGCGCCGAGCATCTCGAGGTGACCCGACGTCGGGCTGACCAGCCCGAGCAGCATCCGGATCGTCGTGGTCTTGCCCGACCCGTTGGGGCCGAGGAAGCCGTAGACCGCTCCCTGCGGGACGTCGAGGTCGACCGAGGCGACCGCCACCTGGCCCCCGGGGAACTTCTTCGTGAGCCCGTGGGTGCGGATCGCCGCCGTGGTGCCGGCCGGCGCCGGGCTCGTCGCGGGAGCGGCGCCCGGCGCCGTGGTGGCCAGCGCCACCTGGGGAGGGGAGGTCACCGGGCGGCTGCGGCGAAGAGCACCGACGGCTGCACCGCTCCGACGTACATGCGCCCGTCGTCCAGCAGCAGGACCGAGACCAGCCGGGTGGTCAGCAGCCGGCCGGAGCCGTAGCTGCCCGACACCGGCTTCATCGCCCGGGTCAGCGCCGACAGCTGCTGCGCGGCGTCACCGCGGGTCTTGGTGGTGGCGTCCTGCAGCGAGACCCCGCGCGTCGAAAGGACGGTGGTCCAGCCGGTTCCGGTCACGGTCGGCATGGTGGCGGCGGTGCCGCCGGGGGCGACCCTCCGGTCTGGCGTCTTCCGGGCAGTCGCGTCCGCTCCGGGCCGCATGTGAGTCACCTTCGCGCCGGGCGGCGGAGCGAAGCGAAACACCGTGCTCGACGGCGTGGCGAACGTGACCGAGGTGAAGCCGGTCTCCACGGCGGGCCGTTGCGACGCGCCGGTCGAGAACACCTGCACCCGCAACGGAACGGAGGTCTTGCTGTCCACGGCGAGGCGCACTTCGCGAACCAGCGACGCGCTGTCGCGGGGGGTCAGCACGAGCTCGTAGGCCGAGCGGCCGGCCACCTCGGCGGTGCCGTCGACGGTGACCTTGGTCGTGGGGTCGACCGCGGCCAGCGCGCGGGTGGCGGCAGCCTGGGGGGTGAGCGACTCAGCGGCGGTCGGCGGGGCGGCCGACGTGCCGGTGCGCTTCGGCAGCACCACGTGCTGCGCGGTGTTTGTGCCGCTGGTCCATTGCCACACGTCGTTGCCGCGCCGGATCAGGTCGGTCTCGGCCAGGTCACCGACCAGGGCGATGCGGACCTTGTCCTTGCCGTCGGACCACACCCGCGCCGTGTGGGTGCCGGAGAGCAGCGAGGTGAGCGTGATCGCGCTCCCCCCGGTCTGCGGCAGCGCCGGCAGGCCGAGCCGCGCCGTCTCCACGACGGTGCCCGACATGGGTGTGGCGGGTGCGCTCGCGAGCGAGGCGAGCAACTGGGCCGCGGTCCGCGGCGGCAGCGAGGGAGCCGCGCTGGCCAGGTTCGGCACGATGACGGCGGTCGCGAGCGCCCCGACAACGACCGCGGGCACCGCCCACCGGGCGCGGCGGGAGCCCCAGAACGAGGGCCGGTCGAGGTCAGTCAGTGCTTCGGCAGGCGAGAACTTTGAGGTCATGACCGAAGCCTGCCCGACGGGTGCTGTGAGGACGCTGAGAGGGCGCCCCTCCGTTCGGGCACATGTGCGTGATCGTGGCAAGGGATAGTGAGCAGATGAGGGTGCTGGTGGTCGAGGACGAGGTGCGCCTGGCGCGGGCACTTCAGCGCGGCCTGGGGGCGGAAGGCTTCACCGTCGACCTGGCCCACGACGGCCGGGACGGGCTGCACCTGGCCCTCGAGGGCGACTACGACGCCGTGATCCTCGACATCATGCTGCCGCTGCTCTCCGGCTACCGGGTGTGCCAGGCCCTGCGCGAGGCGGGCAACTGGGTGCCGGTGCTGATGCTCTCGGCCAAGGACGGGGAGCACGACCAGGCCGACGGGCTCGACCTGGGTGCCGACGACTACCTCACCAAGCCGTTCTCCTACGTCGTGCTGCTCGCCCGGCTGCGCGCCCTGCTGCGCCGGGGAGCGCCGGACCGCCCGGCCGTCCTCGCCGCGGGCGACCTGACGCTGGACCCCGCGACCCGTCGGGTCCACCGCGGCGAGACCGAGATCGCCTTGACGCCGCGGGAGTTCTCGCTGCTGGAGTTCCTCCTGCGCCACCCCGGTGAGGCGCTGTCCAAGTCGCGCATCCTCACCCACGTCTGGGACGCCAACTACGAAGGGGACCCCAACGTCGTCGAGGTCTACGTCGGCTACCTGCGGCGCAAGGTCGACGCGCCGTTCGGGCGCAGGTCGCTGGAGACGGTGCGCGGGGCCGGCTACCGGCTGGCCTCCGACGGTGGCTGAGGAGTCGGTGGCTGAGGAGTCGGTGGCTGAGGAGTCGCACGAGCGGTCGCCGGACCCGGGGCGGCGCACCGGGCGCTGGTTGCGCTTGGGCGTGCGGGCTCGGCTCACCCTGGCTGCCACGGCCCTTGTCGCGGTGGGCCTCGCCGCGGGCGCCATGCTGCTCACCGTCGCCCTGCAACGCTCGCTGCTCCGGTCGCTGGATGAGTCGGCCCACCAGCAGGCCGCGGGTGTCGCGACCCTGGCCCGGACCGGCAACCTGCCCGCCACGATCCCGGTCGCCGGCGGCACCTCGGTCGTGCAGGTCGTCGACGGGCGTGGCCGGGTGCGGGCCTCCTCCCCCGGCGGCGACGCGCTGGTGCCGCTGCTGGCGGGGGCGGCCCTCGCCGACGTACGCCGGGGGCGGGCCCGGGAGGTGCCCGGCTCGCGGATCGGGGTTGACGGCCGGCTGCGGATCGTCGGCGCCCCCGCGGGCACCAGGTCAGACCCGCTGACCGTGCTCGTGGCGGTCTCGCTCAACGAGGTCGCCGGCAGCGTGCGCGTCGTCGTCGGCGCGCTGCTCGTGGGGGCACCCCTGCTCGTCGCGGGGTTCGCCGCTGCGTGCTGGCTGCTCGTCGGGTCGGCGCTGCGCCCGGTCGCCGCGCTGCGCCGGGGAGCCGCCGACATCACCGGGACACGCACGGCGCGGCGCCTGCCGGTGCCCGTGGCCCGGGACGAGGTGGCCCGGCTGGCGATCACCCTCAACGACATGCTCGATCGGCTGGCCGTGGCCGGCACCCGGCAGCGGGCGTTCGTGGCCGACGCCGCCCACGAGCTGCGCAGCCCGCTGGCTTCGATGCGCACCCAGCTCGAGGTGGCCCAGCGCCACCCCGAGGTCACCGACCTGGCCGAGACCACCGCCGATGTGCTGGCCGACGTCGCCCGGCTGTCTCGCCTCGTCGACGACCTGCTGTTGCTGGCCCGGCTCGACGACGGTGGCCGCCAGGCGACCGACCGCGCTCGGGGCAGCACCGTCGACCTGCGCGCCCTGGCCGCGGCGGCGGTGGCGCGCACCCGCGGACGCGTGCCGGTGCGGCTCGTGAGCACGGCGACGGACTTCGCGGCGCCGGTCGAGGTTCGCGCCGATGCGGACGCTCTGGACCGGGTGCTCGACAACCTGCTGGCCAACGCCGTGCGGCACGCGGAGTCGGGAGTGATTGTCGAGGTGTCCCGGGACGGGCCGGCGGCCCGGGTCAGCGTCACCGACGACGGGCCGGGCATCCCGCCCGAGGCCCGCGCCCGCGTGTTCGAGCGGTTCGCCCGCGTGGACGAGTCACGCAGCCAGGACGCCGGCGGCAGCGGACTCGGCCTGTCCATCGTGCGCGAGATCGTGCGCGCTCACTCCGGGGACGTGCGCTTGGAAGACGCCGCGCCCGGCCTGCGCGCCGTGGTCACGCTGCCCTCCCGTGGCCGGCCGGTTTGACCCTGATGGCCGTTTCTGAACTCGTGGCCCTATGATCCGGTTTGCACCACCGTGCC
The DNA here is from genome assembly GCA_038223055.1 of Actinomycetes bacterium. Classification (GTDB taxonomy): domain Bacteria; phylum Actinomycetota; class Actinomycetes; order JACCUZ01; family JACCUZ01; genus JBBRHF01. The sequence continues at coordinate 12,779 of JBBRHF010000061.1, forward strand.
AGCGTGGCGGGCCGGATCGCGGGACGGGGGTGGTGGGACGGGAGGGCGAAGCACGGTGATCCTCACTGTCACGGTCAATCCCAGCCTCGATCGCACCCTTGAGGTCGACCTGCTGATGCGCGGCACGGTGCAGCGGGCCCTGGCCAGCCGCCGCGACCCGGGCGGCAAGGGCATCAACGTGTCCCGCGCGCTCGCCGCCGCAGGGCACCGGACCCGGGCCGTGCTGCCTGTCGGGGGTTCGGACGGGCACGAACTGATCCGGCTGCTCACCGCCGAGGGCGTCGAGGCACTCGCGGTCCCGATCGAGGCCTCGACGCGGTCCAACATCGGCGTCGTAGAGGCCGACGGCACCACGACCAAGCTCAACGAGGCCGGCGCCGACCTGACCCCCGATGAGATCGGGGGCCTGACCCACGCCGTGGTCGAGGCGGCCCGGGGCGCGGACTGGGTGGTGGCGAGCGGCAGCCTCGCCCCGGGCCTGCCGATCGGCTACTACGCCGAGCTGGTGGAACTGCTGCGCCACATCGACGTACGCGTCGCGGTCGACACCAGCGGACCCGCCTTGCCGGCGGCGGTCGCTGCAGGGCCGGCCCTGATCAAGCCCAACCGGGAGGAGTTGGCCGAGGCGAGTGGGCGCCCCGTGCGCACGGTCGGCGACGCGCTCGACGCCACCCGGGCGCTGCAGGACGCGGGGGCGCACACCGTCCTGGTCAGCCTGGGTGCCGACGGCGCGCTGCTCGTCGAGGGCGCCCGGGTCAGCCACGGTGAGGCCTACGTCGCCGAGCCGCGCAGCACCGTCGGTGCCGGCGACGCGATGCTGGCCGGCTTCCTGTCCGCAGGCGGCAGCGGCGCCGCCGCCCTGGCCACCGGCCTCGCCTGGGGGGCGGCAGCGGTGGCCCTCCCCGGCAGCCGGATGCCCACCCCCGCGGACCTGGACCTCTCGGCCGTGCGGATGCACGACCACTACGACCTCACTCGTTCCCTTACGGAGGACTAACCATGTCAGACCTCATCACCAGCGACCTGGTCGACCTCGAGCTCGACGCCCCCGACCGGGCCGACGCCGCCCGCCAGCTCGGCACCCGGCTCCAGCAGGCCGGGCGGGTCACCGACCTGGAGGGCTTCCTCACCGACATCAAGGCCCGGGAGGCGCAGATGCCGACCGGGATCGAGGGCGGCATCGGGATCCCGCACTGCCGTTCGGCGCATGTCACGGAGCCGACCCTGGGTTTCGGGCGGTCCAGTGCCGGCATCGACTTCGGCGCGCCGGACGGACCCGCTCACCTGATCTTCCTGATCGCCGCGCCGGACGGCGGCGGTTCGGAGCACATGACCATCCTCGCCGCGCTCGCCCGCAAGCTCGTGCACGCGTCCTTCAAGCAGGCGCTGCTCGACGCCCCCGACCCCGACGCGGTCGTCGCGTTGATCAACAAGGAGGTGCTGGGCATATGAAGTTCGTCGGCGTCACGTCCTGCCCCACGGGCATCGCCCACACCTACATGGCCGCAGAGGCGCTCGAGCAGGCCGCCGTCGCTGCCGGGCACACCATCCAGATCGAGACCCAGGGCGCCGCCGGCGCCGACCCGCTGCCCCCCGCGGACATCGCCGCCGCCGACGCGGTCATCTTCGCCGCCGACGTCGAGGTGCGCGGGCGGGAGCGCTTCTCCGGCAAGCCGCTGATCCAGTCCGGTGTGAAGCGCGCCATCAGCGACGGCGCCGGCATGATCAGCGAGGCCGAGCAGGCGGCCGCGGCCGGACCCGCGCCCGCCACGGACGGCGCCGCCACCGCCGCGGCGTCCTCCGGTATGGCCACCAAGGTCGATGACTCGGCCGGCTTCGGCACCCGCCTCCGGCAGTGGCTGATGACCGGCGTGAGCTACATGATCCCCTTCGTTGCGGCCGGTGGCATCCTGATCGCACTTGCGTTCATGTTGGGCGGCGCCGAGGTTGCCAGCAAGGTCAACGGCGGCACCTTCCAAGGCGTCAAGTACGACGAGATCACCGACCTCACCAAGATCTTCGACGTCGCCGGCATCCCCGGCCTGCTCTTCAAGATCGGCGCCACCGCGTTCTCCATGCTGGTGCCGATCCTGGCCGGCTTCATCGCCTACGCGATCGCCGACCGGCCCGGCCTGGTGCCAGGCATCGTCGGCGGCCTGCTGGCGTCCGCGATCGGCGCCGGCTTCCTCGGCGGCCTGCTCGCCGGCCTGATCGGCGGTGGCGTCGCGTTGTGGCTGAGCCGGATCAAGGTGCACCGCTCGGTCGCGGGAATCATGCCGGTGGTCGTGATCCCGCTGGTCTCCACAGCCGTCATCGGCATCTTGATGCTCGTCGTCATCGGATCGCCGCTGGCCAGCGCGCAGTCGTCAATGACCGACTGGCTCAAGGGCCTCGGCGGCAGCAACGCCGTGCTGCTCGGTGCCCTCCTCGGCCTGATGATGGCCTTCGACCTGGGCGGGCCTGTCAACAAGGTTGCCTACACCTTCGGTCTCGCCGCGCTCGCAAGCAACAACCTCACCATCATGGCGGCGGTGATGGCCGCCGGGATGACCCCGCCGCTGGCGTTGGCCCTGGCCACCGTGCTGCGACCGCACCTGTTCTCCGACGCCGAGCGCAAGGCCGGCGAAGCGGCGTGGCTGCTCGGGGCGTCGTTCATCACCGAGGGCGCGATCCCGTTCGCGGCGGGCGACCCGCTGCGGGTCATCCCCTCGATGATGGCCGGCAGTGCCGTCACCGGCTCGCTGTCGATGGCCTTCGGCGCCACCTCCCGCGCGCCGCACGGCGGCATCTGGGTGGTCGGTCTGATCGGGTCGCCGCTGCTGTTCGTGCTGGCGATCCTCGCCGGCATCGTGGTCTCGACCGCGTCGGTGGTTGCGTTGAAGTCGGCCCGGCGAAAGGAATCCACGGCCGACGCCACCGGGGCGAACGAGCCGGTCCACGACTCGGCAACCGCCACCGCCCGCTGACCCCAGGCCGACCGACACCTGCCCACCGACACCTGCCCACCGACACCTACGCACCGACACCTGCCCACCGACACCTGCGCACCGATACCACCAGGAGAGATGGATGCCTGAACGCATTGCCGTGATCGGCTCCTCGGTCGGGTTGCACGCCCGCCCTGCCGCCATGTTTGTCCAAGCCGCCGCCGCGGCACCGGTTGCCGTGACGATTGCCAAATCGGGTGGCACCCCGGTCAGCGCCCGCAGCGTCCTGTCCGTGCTCGCCCTCGACGCCCGGGGTGGCGACGAGGTCGTACTGGCCGCCGAGGGCGAGGGTGCCGAGCAGGCGCTCGATGATCTGGTCGCCCTGCTCGCGCGCGACCTGGACAAGGAGGAGTAGCCGATGACGGTCGCCGAGACGACCACGCTGCAGGGGGTCGGGGTCAGCCCCGGCTCGGCGTCCGGGCCGGTGTCGCGGATGCAGCCACCACCCGCCGTACCCGCCGAACTGCCGGCGCCGACTGACCCGGACGGGGACATCGCGGCCGTCGCGGCGGCGATGGAAACCGTGGCCGCGGAGCTGGAGCGGAGGGCCGCCGGCGCACCGGCCGAGGCCGCGGCGGTGCTCTCCGCGCAGGCGATGATGGCCCGTGACCCGGCCCTGGGCGACATCGCCGCCACCCAGGTACGCGCCGGGCGGGCCGCCGCGCTGGCCGCCGCCGACGCGTTCGGGCACTTTCGGGAGGCGCTGGCCGGCGCCGGGTCCTATATGGCCGAACGCGTCGCCGACCTCGACGACATCCGCAACCGGGTGGTGGCCACGCTTCTCGGCCTGCCGATGCCTGGTGTCCCCCAACCCGGGCACCCCTACGTCCTCGTCGCCCGCGACCTGGCCCCGGCAGACACCGCGACTCTCGACGTCGCCACCGTGCTGGGCATCATCACCGCCGAGGGCGGGCCGACCAGCCACACGGCGATCCTGGCCAAGTCCCTCGGGCTGCCCGCCGTCGTCGCCTGTCCGGAGTCCGCCGCGCTGGTCGATGGCGAGACGGTGCTGCTGGACGGAGTCGCCGGGACGGTCGTCGTCGCCCCCGATCCCGACCTGGTGGAGCAGGCCGCGACGGCCGAGACCGCGCGGCGTACGGCGATGGCGGCCAGCACCGGCCCGGGGCGCACTGCCGACGGCCACGCCGTCGCCCTGCTGGTCAATGTCGGAGGCGCCGGTGACCTGGCCGCCGCCGCAGCCGCCGGCGCCGAGGGGGTCGGGCTGTTCCGCACCGAGTTCCTCTTCCTGGACCGCCCGCAGGCGCCCACCGTCGAGGAGCAACGAGCAGCCTACGGCGAGGTGTTCGCCGCGTTCCCCGGCCAGAAAGTGGTCGTGCGCACCCTGGACGCGGGTGCGGACAAGCCGCTGGCCTTCGCCACCGTGCCGGACGAACCCAACCCGGCCCTCGGCGTACGCGGCCTGCGCACGTCGTGGCGGCTCCCGGACCTGCTCGCCGACCAGCTTCGGGCCATCGCCGAAGCCGCCAAGGACCACGAGGCTGAGGTGTGGGTGATGGCCCCGATGGTCGCCACTGCCGCGGAGGCGGCCGAGTTCGCCGACCTCGCGCATGCGGCCGGCCTGGCCACCGCCGGAGTGATGGTCGAGGTCCCCGCCGCTGCCCTCACCGCCGAGAAGGTGCTGGCCGGCTGCGACTTCGCCAGCCTGGGCACCAACGACCTCAGTCAGTACACGTACGCGGCCGATCGCCAGCTCGGCGAGCTCGCGGGGTTGCTCGACCCGTGGCAGCCGGCCTTGCTGCGCCTCGTGGAGCTCACCGCGCAGGCGGGCGAGGGCGCCGGCAAGCCGGTCGGCGTCTGCGGCGAGGCGGCCAGCGATCCGCTGCTCGCCCCGGTGCTCGTCGGCCTCGGGGTCACCAGCCTGTCGATGGCCCCGGTCAGCGTGCCCGCGGTCCGGGCCGCGCTGGCGGCCCTCACGCTGGAGGAATGCCGGCGGCTGGGCCGGGCAGCACGCGAGTCCGGCGACGCCGCCTCCGCCCGCGCTGCGGTGTCCTCAGGCGGCGGATGAGCCCTACCGGAGCCGCGGTGCCCGCGCAATCAGCGGGGTCGGCGGGCCGGTCAGAGCTTGGTCAGCTGGGCGCTGGGCAGGATCACCCTGCGGGCGCCGGACTTGAACTCCACAACCACCGCCGAGGTCTCCTCGACGCTGAGGACCCGCCCCAGACCGTGGCGGTCATGGGTGACGCGCTCCCCGATCTCGTAGACGATGACAGGGCGAGTGTCCACCGGGGCGCTGAAGGGGCTGCTGGGCAGGTAACGCCGGCTGGCGGCGGGGCGAGGGCTCATCAACATCAGTATGCGCGCTGTGGCCCGGCAATGGGGAGTCTCGACACGACCGGACCGCCGGCCAGTCCGCGCCGCTCTGGTCCGGGCCGCGCCCGGCCCGGCCCGATAGCGTGCTGGCATGCGTTTCCTGGTCATCGGTGGAACCCGGTTCGTCGGCCGGCACATTGTGGCCGCGGCACTGGCCGCCGGGCACGACGTCACGCTGTTCCATCGCGGCAAGACCGGAACCGGACTGTTCCCCGAGGCGGATCACCGCACCGGCGACCGCGACGGCGACCTCGCCGGTCTGGCCGACGGATCGTGGGACGCGACCGTCGACACGTGCGCCTACCTGCCCGGCCAGGTCCATGCCCTGGCCGACGCTCTGGATCAGCGGGGCGGTCGCTACGCGCTCGTGTCCAGCGTGTCCGCCTACGCAGCCCCGGCGGCGCCGGGCTTCGGCGCGGACTCCCCGCTGGTCGAGCTCGCTGACCCTGGCGTCACCGAGGTGACCCCGGAGACCTACGGCGGGCTCAAGGTGCTCTGCGAGCGGGCCGCCACCCTGCGCTTCGGCGCCGGGACGCTGATCGTCCGGCCCACCTACGTCGTCGGGCCGGACGACTACACGTGGCGGTTCCCGTGGTGGGCCACCCGGATGGCCCGCGGAGGGGACGTCCTCGCCCCCAGCCCGGGCGAGGACCCGGCGCAAATCATCGACGTACGCGACCTGGCCTCGTGGGTGGTCTCCCTGGTGAGGCGACAGGTCGGCGGCGCCTTCCACGCGGTGGGCCCCTCGCAGCCGTGGACCTGGCGGGCGGAGTTGACGGAGGTCGCGGCGGCCGTCGGTCCGCCCGGGACCACGCTGACGTGGGTGGACGAGGAGTTCCTGCTCGCGCAGGGCCTGGCGGACGGGTCGCTGCCGTTGTGGTCCGGGGGCCAGCCGGGCCGGCTGGTCCTGACGGCCGACCCGGACGCCGCCCTGGCCGCGGGGTTGCGGCTGCGACCCCTCGCCGAGACGGTCAGGGACACCCTGGAGTGGGCCACGCGGGAACTGGCGACAGGGCAGTCCCCGCCGCCCGGCACCGGCCTGGACCCCGTTCGCGAGACCGAACTCCTGGCCCGCTGGTCGGCGAGGAAACCCTAGGTGCCGGCCAGGACGTAGCAGACGATGGCGGCAGCCGAGGCGACGTTGAGCGAGTCGACCCCGTGCGCCATGGGGATGCGCACCAGCCGGTCGGCGAGGACAGCAGTGTGCGGACGCAGGCCGCTGCCCTCGGACCCCAACAGCACCGCCAACCGGTCCTCGGACCGCACCGAGATGTCCGCCAGATCGACCGCGAGAGGGTCGAGCGACATCGCCATCGTCCGGAAACCCGACTCCCGCAGCAACCCCAGGTCGCCCGGCCAGGCGGCGAGCCGGGTCCACGGCACCGAGAACACTGCGCCCATCGAGGTCTTCACCGCCCGGCGATAGAGCGGGTCGGCGGTGCGGGGAGTCAGCAGCACACCGTCCATGCCCAGGGCCGCAGCGCAGCGGAAGATCAGCCCGACGTTGGTGTGGTCGTTGACGTCTTCGAGGACCACCAGCCGCCGGGCCGCGTCGATCACCTCGGCGGCCGAGGGCAGCGGCAACCGGTCCATGGCTGCCAGGGCTCCCCGGTGGACCGCGTAGCCCGTGACGACCTCGAGCAGCGCGGGGTCCGCGACGTACACGGGGCAGCCGGCGCCGGCCACCACGTCGGCGAGCGCGGGCAGCCACCTGGCCTCGAGCAGCAGCGAACGCACCGGGAAGCCCGCGGCGACCGCCCGGCGGATGACCTTCTCGCCCTCGGCGACGAACATCCCCTCGGCGGGCTCCTTGCGGCGGCGCAGCGCGACGTCGGTGAGCGACACGAAGTCGGCCAGCCTGGGGTCGGCGGGCTCGCTCACCACCGTGGGCTCGGCCACCGCCCGATCCTGCCGCACCGGCGCACGAACCCGCGGGCCGGCGCTCTCAGCCGGTGAGGATCTTCGCGATGGCCGCGAGACCGACGAGCACGATCAGGCCCCGCAGCGCAGGAGCCGGCACCCGCTTGCCGATCCGCGCCCCGATCTGGCCGCCGACCACCGCCCCGAGCGCGATGAGCCCCGCAGCCTGCCAGGCGACGTCCGACACGATGATGAAAAGGATGGACGCCGTGCCGTTGACCAGGGCGACCAGCACGTTCTTGGCGGCATTGATCCGCTGGAGCGGCTCGTCGAGCAGCACGCCCATCACGCCGATGAGCAGCACGCCCTGGGCCGCCCCGAAGTAGCCCCCATAGATCCCGGCCCCGAACACCCCCAGGTGCAGCGCCGGACCGCCGTGGTGCCGCCCCGGCCCCCGAGACGTGGCCAGCCGCCGCGCCAGGCTCGGCTGGATGACGACCATCACGAGGGACAGGCCGATCAACACCGGCACGATCGACCGGAAGGCCGCGGCCGGCAGCGTCAGCAGCAGCAGCCCGCCGACCAGACCGCCCAGCAGTGACGCGGCGCCCAGCCGGACCAGGCGAGCGCGCTGGCCGCGCAGCTCCGAGCGGTAGCCGATGGCGCCGCTGACCGAGCCAGGCGTGAGGCCGACGGAGTTGGTTACGTTGGCGAGCACCGGCGGGTAGCCCACCGCGAGAAGCACCGGGAAGGTGATCAGGGTGCCGGACCCGACGATGGTGTTGACCGTGCCCGCGGCCACCCCGGCGCCCAGCACCGCCAGCATCTCCAGCCCGTTCACGGCGCCCCCGGGTCAAGACAGCGGCCCCCGACGCCGACGTAGGAGGAGTGAGCCAGACCGCCGACGTACGACGAGTGCCCCACGTCGACGTACGGCGGGGAGGCGCCCTGTCCCGCGCCACCGCCCTGCTCGCGGTCTCGCTGCTCGTCGCCTTCGTTGCACCGGCCACCGCGCACGCCGAGTCGGCCGACCACGCCAAGGCCGCGGCCACCGTCGCAGCCGCCAGGGTCACGGCACTCGAGCCGGCGGTCAGAACGGCTCTTCGGGACTACCGGACCGCCCAGCGTTCCGTGGCGAGCGGGGTCTCGGCCAGTGTCGGGGCCGACGCCACCGCCGACGCGGCCTTCCTCCAAGCAACCACCCGCCGCCGCGAACTGTCCGCCCGGGCCCGGGCCCTCTACATGTCCGGCGGGACGGCGGCGCTCTATGCCAGCGTGCTGCGGGCGAGCAACCCCGCCGACGCTCTGCACCGGGTGGGCTACGTGCAGCGCGTGCTGCGGGTCGGCGCCGTCGCGGCCACCACCAGCAGCGCCGCCTCGGCCACCCGGAGCATGGCCGCCGAGCGGCTCAGCGTCGGAGTGACCCACCACGTGGCCACCGCGGCCACCGTGACCGCGCGCTCCGAGCACCTGTCGGCCCTGCTCGCCGAAGCCGCCGCCGAGCTGACCCGGCTCAGTGGCCAGGCCCGGGGCCTGGCCGTCGCCGA
>JBBRHF010000062.1:0-21401 GCA_038223055.1 Actinomycetes bacterium
TTTCGGGAGAGCTGCAGTTGGCGCCGTACGTTGTCGAGCACGATGCGCTGCGACACCCGGTCCAGGATCAGTTGGGACCCGGACGGAAGGTACGGAAACCCGTGCTCGATCTGATGCTCCAGGGCTTTGCGGCTCGAGCCGGTCAGCGCGCGGTAGCGCACGTCGAAGCGGAACTCCCGGCGATGCTGGCCGATCAGGTCGAGCACGGTCAGGACGGGTTTGCCGTACGACCGGCGCAGGCCACGACCGAGCTGCTGCAAGAAGATCGTGGCGCTCTGCGTCGGACGCAGCAACAGGATGGTGTCGACCTCGGGAAGGTCGAGTCCTTCGTTGAACAGGTCCGCGGCGAATAGGCAGTTCACCTCGCCGCGGCGCAGCAGGTCGAGTGCCTCCGCCCGACGGTCATCACGTGTCTCGCCCGACACGGCGAGCGCCGGGATGCCGGCGTCACGGAACACTCGCGCCATGTACTCGGCGTGTGCCACCGACACGCAGAAGCCCAGGGCTCGCATGCGTCGGACGTCGGTGACCTTGTCGCGTAGCTCGCGCAGCACCTTGGTCGCTCGCGCGTCGTTGCCTGTATAGACGCGGTCGAGCGCGATCACGTCGTACGCGCCGCGCTTCCACTCGATGCCCATCAGGTCGACGTCGTCGGCCACCCCGAAGTAGTGAAATGGCACCAGCAAGTCACCGGCGAGCGCATCCCAGAGCCGCAGCTCGTACGCCGTACGCCCACCGAACATGGCCCGCACGTCCACGCCATCACCACGCTCCGGGGTGGCAGTCAGACCGATTAACTCGATCGGCTGCAAGTGATCCAAAAGACGTTGGTAGGTCGGCGCGGCCGCGTGGTGGAACTCATCGATCACCACGACGTCAAAGTGCTCAGCTGGCAAGCGATCCACCCCGTACGCCGCCAGGGACTGGACGCTGGCGAACACGTGACGCCACCGCTCAGGCCGCGTGCCACCGACGTAGGTCTCGCCGAAGGATCCGTCACCGACCGTCTCGCGGTAGATGCGCATCGATTGCTCGAGGATCTCGCGGCGGTGGGCGACGAAGAGCAGCGTCAGGTCGTGGCCGTGCTGCTCGCGCAGCCGGCGATAGTCCAGCGCCGCGACAACTGTTTTGCCCGTGCCGGTGGCCGCAACGACCAGGTTGCGATGCCGATCGTGCACCTGCCGTTCCGCGTCAAGGGCCTCCAGAATGCTGACCTGATGGGGAAGCGGGCGGACCTCGAGCCCCGCCAGGGTGATGGTCGAACGCCCGTCGCGGTTGCCCGAGCGGGCCAGGGCATCGTCCAAGCGATCGGCGTCACTGTCGGGGTCGTACGGCAGAAACGCCTCATCGGCCCAGTACGTGTCAAAGGTTGCCTCGAACTTGCGGATCAGCTCAGGCGTCGCCACGCCCGACAGCCGCACGTTCCATTCCAGACCATCGAGCAGCGCCGCGCGGGACAGATTCGAGCTGCCCACGAACGCGGTATCGAAACCGGAGCGCCGCCGGAACAGCCATGCCTTTGCGTGAAGGCGCGTGGACTGCGTCTCATAGCTGATCCGAACTTCCGCGCCGAACCGGCGAACGAGCTCATCGATCGCGCGACGCTCCGTCGCGCCGATATAGGTCGTGGTGATCACCCGAAGCGGTATGCCGCGTTCCTTGAGCTGAGCGAGAGGCGTCTCGAGTACACGCAGTCCTGCCCAACGGATGAACGCGCACAGCAGGTCGACCCGGTCGGCGCTGGACAACTCAGCCCTCAGCTCGGCCCCGAGACTGGGCTCGCCTTTGGCGTTGGTCAGGAGGGCAGACGAGGAGAGGGGCGTCTCGGGCCGCAGCAGCTGGTGCACGCCTGGCGCCTGTTCACGGGTGAGCACGAGGAGCTGCTCGAGGGTCTCAGTTGGCTGGTCCTCGGTCGCGGCCAGGACGTTGAACAGCTCGCGCACGAGCGCTGCTCGCCGGTCGGGATCCCGCTCATCGGCGAGGACCCGCCGTACGACGTCGGCGACATGGCGCGACAACACATCGGGCGCGTCAAGCGCGTCGACCGGGGTGAATCGCGGGGTGAGACCGACCGTGTCGGCTAGCCTGCGGTCCAGGCGGGTCGTGTGCAGAGACTCATAGACGCCCGCCGCGAGTCCGTCTTCCATGGTGAGCCGAGCTTGACACATCGGACGATGATTTGGCCGGATCGCGCGCAGGCAGGGCAACGTAACCGACCGCGATCAACGCGAGACAATATTCGCGAAGCCCAGTCTAGTCTCAGCTATGAGCGGCCGTTGGATTTCGCAGCCGGGAGGTCGTTGCGCACCGTGGTTCCTCCGCTGACGCACCTGATGAGTCAGCGTCTCTTGAGGATGCGGAACAAGTCCTAGTCGGCTGGATCTGGTGCGGTCTGATCTGAAGGTGTGGAGTATCGCCGCCGCGGTCGAGGACGCCCACCACGCCGCCGTGGCCCGAGCGGTGGCGTTCATGGAAGTCCCACGCCGCGGTCTCCACCAAGGTGCAGGGTACCCTCGTGGAGCAGGCGCAGGCGCAGGCGTCGTCGGCGCCGTTCGTGCGTGCGGCGGACCGGTTCGCGATCATCTTCGTCCCACTCACCCTGTTGTTGTCCGCTGCGGCGTGGGCGCTCAGCGGGGACCCGGTGCGCGCCGTCGCCGTGCTAGTCGTCGCGACACCGTGCCCGCTGCTGTTGGCAGCCCCGATCGCGATCATGTCGGGGCTGTCCCGCGCGGCGCACATCGGCGTCGTCGTCAAGGGCGGCGGCGCGCTCGAACGGTTGGCCGCGGGGCGCGTGATGCTCTTCGACAAGACTGGCAAGCTGACCCAGGGGCAGCCGACCCTCGCCGACGTGGTCACTGCCGGCGACCACATCGACGCCGACGAGATACTGCTCCTGGCGGCCTCGCTCGACCAGGTCTCACCGCACGTGCTCGCCAGCTCGATCGTCACCGCCGCGGCGCGGCGCGGCCTGCAACTCCAGATGCCCGAAGCGGTGCAAGAGGAGCACGGGTACGGGTTGCGGGGGCGGGTCGGGCCCCATGAAGTGCGGGTGGGTAAGGCCGCGTGGATCGTCGGTGGTACGCAGCCTGCGTGGGTGCGCCAGGTGCGCCGCCGGGCGGACCTGGACGGTTCGCTGACTGTGTTCGTCGCGGTCGACGGCGAACCGGCGGGGGCATTCCTGCTCGAGGACCCAATCCGGCCCGATGCGCCGCGGATGGTCCGCGCGCTACGCGAGGTCGGGATCAGCCGGGTCGTCCTGGTCACGGGAGACCGGGCCGATATCGCGGACGCCGTGGGACGGATCGTCGGGGTCGACACGGTGCTCGCCGACTGCGACCCGGCTGACAAGCTCGCGGCGATCGAACTCGAGGCCGCGCACGCCTCGACGATCATGGTTGGTGACGGCGTTAACGATGCCCCGGCCCTGGCTGCGGCGGGGGTCGGCGTGGCCTTGGCAGCGCGTGGCGCGACGGCGTCGTCGGAGGCCGCCGACGTCGTCCTGACGGTCGACCGCCTGGACGCCCTCGCCGATGCGATTCTCATCGCCCGCCGGTCCAAGCGCATCGCACTGCAGGCGGTCCTCGTTGGTATGGGTCTGTCGCTGGTGGCGATGGTCGCGGCCGCCGTCGGACTGCTCCCGCCCGCGATCGGCGCGGTCACCCAGGAGGTCATCGATATCCTGGCGATCGGCATCGCCTTGCGGGCCGTCCTGCCTGGAAAGGTGCACACCATCGCTATGCCGTCGGCCGATGTCGCCGTCGCCCTGGAGCTGAAGGTTGAGCACGACGCGGTGCTCGCCGTTGTGGAAATGATCCGCGCCGTGGCCGACACCCTTTCAGTTCGGGACTGCGATCTCACCCCGGCACACACCCTTCTCGACCGTCTCGAGGGTGACCTTCTCCGGCACGAGCGCGCCGAAGAGGCGCAGCTCGTGCCGCTGGTCGCCCGCGCCCTTGGCGGCTCCGACACGACCGCAGCGATGAGCCGCACCCACGCCGAGATCGAGAATCAGGTCAGCCGGCTGCGCCGGCTGCTCACCGACCTGGACAACGACTCCGTTGAGCCCGAGGACGTCGTCGAGCTCCGGCGACTGCTCTACGGGCTCTACGCGGTCATCCGCCTGCACAACGCGCAGGAGGAGGAGGGCGCGTTCAGCCTCGTACCCGCCGGCAACGGCCACGGGACCGGCATGCGGAGCCGCGGCTGACCCCCGGCCGAACCCACGCGCACACGCAACGCACACGACCGAACGACGGAGAAGCTCGTGTGGGAAAACCGCCGCCACCGATGCGATCACCGGGCTCTCACTGGGGGATGCCCCGCCGAAGTAGCCCAGGCCTGACTACGGGCGGTGGGATCGAGCCTGACCCACACCGCGCAGGCCGCGCCGGTAGCGATCTCGACCACATCCGCATCGTCGCCCTCGGGACCCAGGAGCGTCACGGACACCGAACCCGCGGCTAGGTTCTTCTCCGCGAGGTGGACCCGGGTCCCGATCGCGATCTGCCGTTCCTCGAGGTACCGCAGGATGGCTGGCTCGTAGTCCGAGATGCGAATGACCTGCCCGCGGGCGCCGGAGTCGATCTCGCTCAGCCGGGCCGCGGGATCGCTCCCGACGCCTCGCTCGAGGCTTCCGTCGGTGCGGGGGATCGGGTCGCCGTGCGGGTCGTGGCCGGGGCGGCCGAGCACCTCGTCCATTCTGTCCAGGACGAGGTCGGACACGGCGTGCTCGAGCGCGTCCGCCTCCGCATGGACCTCGTCCCACCCGAGTCCCAGGTGCTGGACCAGGTAGGTCTCCAGGACCCGGTGGCGCCGCACGACCATCGCGGCGATCTTGCGACCAGCGGGGGTGAGGCCAATGCGCCCGTACGGCTCATAGTCTATGAAGCCGTCGCGAGCGAGCTTCTTCAGGTTGGCCGACACGGACGACGGCGTCACCGCCAATGTCGAGGCGATCTCGTTCGTGGACACGGAACCACCGGGCCACTCCTGCGCCTTCCAGATGATCCTGAGTTAGTCCTCCACCATCGTCGAAACGCGCGAGCCTCCCATGCGTCGATCCTACTGAGAGAAGGCCGCCGGCCCGGCGGTCGCGCGACCGTCCACGACGTGCCTGATGGCGTCATGGCAGTGCGCCCAACCGACGACCACCCTGAATCTCACTTCGTGTGGCGCCCACGGCGGGCCGCTCGAGCTGAGCGGCTCGCCGCTGCCCGTCGCGGACGTCGTCGCCGAGCCGTCGCGCGCCACCACGCCACCGTCGTCCTCACCGCGAAGGCCTCGGCGCGACGGCCGTGAGCCGCGCGGTCGACTTCCCGGCCCCGGACTCGGGGAGAACTACGGGATCTCCACCGGCTTCGGCGCGCTCGCACGCCGTTCGCGTTGCTTGGGTTTCCTCGTTGGCCGCAACAGCTTGGGACCGTCCAGCAGCCCGACGGTGAGAATCTGTCCGTCCTGGCTCCAGGGCCGCACCGCCGCGGCCGCCGCCTGTGCACCGAACCGCCAGAACCAGCCCAAGTCCCCCGGATGCAGTTGCTTCGGCGACCCGTCGTACTGCCACTCCCGCAGCAGGCGCACAGCCTCGCTTAGCCCGTCGACTCCCGGCTTGCCCAACACAATCGCCATACCCCGAATACACACCGCTGCGCCGAGCAGGACCCCAAACCACTTGATCAACACGTCATAGCGTAAGCGGATCGCGGCATGTTCGGAAGCATCCGTCCAGCCGGCCACTGCACGACTATGCATACGGCCGAGGTCGAGAGTAGATTTTGATCTTGTGCCGTGGGGGATCTGCTACCGGACCGCCGCAGTCGCGGACTCGGCTGCTCTGTCGGCGACCGACGTGGCGGCCACCTCCGTCTCATGGCCCGTACCGGCCGCGTCGTGTGTTTGCCGGTTCGCAGGCCGCAGCCCGGAACAAGCCCTCGGTTCAGCCCTTCTCTTCGCGCGCATCCACAGATGAGTCACACGAAGCGGGCTACGCGCGCATCTTGACGCGAGTCAACAGGTCGCACTCGAGGGCGACCGTCACAACCGTCAGGCCAGCCCCGTGACCAGCGTAAACGCCCTGAACGGTCGTCTCTAGACGCGGGCGCGGAACCGGTTCAACCGTCACGCCAACCGACCATCACACGGCAGACCGTCACCAGGCAACGTGGGCCTGACCAGCACAGATCGCGCCGGGATGACGCACATGACGGTCGCCCACACATCGACTCTCAGTCATTGGACGATCGACGCCTGACCAACAAGACACGACCGCCGCTACCACAGAACGCGCCCGCCGGACCGCGCTGCCGCACGATCGGGACCAAGGTCCCCCGACACTGCAACGGCTGTGACCGGGGACACACGATCAGTGGCCGAAGGGCCCTGCCCCGCCGAACCGTTCTGCTGCCACCGTGTGCGTCGCCGCCTGGGTAGTCCGGGCGGAGGGGGAGCGAGGCAAGGATCCGCCCGGCGTGTTGGTCGCCTTAGCCGGGCGGGGAGCCAAACGCGAAACCGGCGCTCGCTTGCTGAGTCCCTAGAAAGGGGAACGCGAGTGAGTAAGAGCAGGAATTTCAAGGGCGGCGGGTTCATCGCCACGCTGGCCACCGGCGCCCTGATGGTCGGCACCGCAGTGACCGGCACCGGGGCCTACTTCACCGACAGCGAGGCGGGCACCATCTCCGCCAACTCCGGACACCTGTCCCTGGACGCGGGCGTCCAGAGCAGCAGGACCCTCGGGTTCAACGGGCTGATGCCGGGCGTTGACCAGACCAAGTCGATCGACTTCAGCGTCGACTTGACCGACGGCAAGTCCGACGTGTGGATGGTCTTCGACCAGGCCAGCGACGCCTACCGGACCCTGACCGGCGCGAAGGTCCGCATCCCGGCAACCTCCCAGGGCACCCTAGTTTTCGACGGCGGTCTCGGCCGGTACGGCCACATCAAGATCGGCACGCACGCCAGCGGCGACCTGTTCGAGTCCTACAACCTGGCGAACAGGCCCGCCTACGAGCCTGACGGCCCGGTCTGCGGAGTCAGCACGTTCGGCCACATGATGGGAACCCACGGAGACAACCGTGACGCCACCCCTGCGTACTGCGGCATCCCCGGCGCGATCCTCATCGCGAAGGACCTGACTAGCGGAACCGGGACCACCCTGAACGTGACCTTCGGGCTCACTGGCCGTGCGACCGACCAGAACCAGGCAGTTGCCGCCAACGTCCCCTTCAAGATCGTCGCGACTCAGGCCGGGATCGCCCCCTCCTCGGCCAACCCCACGGACCCCACGAACTACTAGGGCAATCCGGCGCTCCTCGGGCGGGCAGGGAACCCTTGGCCTCATAGGGATTCCCGCCCGCCCGCCGGGCGCACCACGGCCGACGTTGGACGATCGACAGGCGGGTGACGACAGTGCGGGCAGTTCGGCGAGGAGCGGCGCTGCTCCTGACGCTGCTCGTAGCCGGGGCATGTGTGACCGCCGCCGCATACTGGCACGCCGGGTACCGCGCCTACGCCGTACGCACAGGCTCGATGGTCCCGACCATTCCCGTCGGCGCCCTGGTCATCGACGCGCCCGTGAGCCGGGACCTGCCCCGGGTCGGGGACGTCATCACGTTCTACACACCCACCGGGCCAATCACCCACCGGGTCAACGCTATCTCGTCCGGGCTGACCGAAACCAAAGGCGACGCGAACCGGACGCCCGACGCGTGGAAGGTGCAGTCCAGCCGGGTCATCGGGCACGTCATCCGGGTCTTCCCGCACGTGGGCTACGCCCTGGTCTTTCTCAAGCAACCGACAGGCGTTCCTTCACTCGTCCTATTTGCTCTCGCCGCGATCCTGGCGTGGTCGCTGTTCTTCCCGGTCCAGCCCACGGTGGGTCAGCCGACGACCGTCGACCTGCGCACCGACGACGAACAGGCGGCGGCTCGCGCCGTAGCCGGGGACCCGGCCCTGGCCGCACCCGCCGCCCAACCGCGCCGCCCCGCGTTCCCGGCCCGGTAGCTGATATCGCGGGCCGCCCTGGGTTGCTCGGCCCGCGTCGGTGACAGCGATGTCGAGGGACTCCTCGCCAAAGCGCCAGGCCATGTGGGCACGGAGGTCGCGGCTCATTTGTCCGCGCACTGGGCCATGTAGTCGAGCATGATCAGCCTGGCGTTCTCGAGGGCTTCGCGCAGTTGCGCGTAGGCCTGCTCTCCCATCTCGGCAGCGAAGTGCTCCTCAAGGTCTCGGATGTGCCCGAACCCCTTCTGCGCGTAGGCAAGGCCCCTCGTCGTCCAGGTCACCAGCTTGGCGCGCTTGTCGTTCGGGTCGGGCTTCATCTCCACGAAGCCCAGGTTGACCATGTCCCGGATAACCTCACCCATCGACTGCCTGGTGATCCCTGCCCGCGACGCCATCTCTGAGGGCCGGCCGCCCTCGTGGTCGAGCGTCGCGAAGACGGCGTTGTGGGAGTTCTTGAGTTCCCGATGGCCGCGCCTGTTCGCCTCGTCGACCGTGTCCTGCTGCAGGAGTTTGTTCAGCCGGTGCACCGCTGCGATCAGCGGAACGAATTCGCGACTCGGGGTGGGCACCGGGGAGCTGTAGCCTCGACATTCGTATGGAAACCTTCCAATAATGGAAGGATTCCTTACAGTATCAGGAGCGGTCAGGCCCAGCAACCGTGTTTCCCTGGCAGTCAGCAGGTCGTCGGCAGTGACGATGCTCGCATGGGGCGTTCGGCCACCGCGCGGCCAGGCAGACGACATCCTCGCGGCCTTGCCGGACCTGAGTACCCGGACTCAGGCGCTCGACAGGCAACTGGTGTTCTATCGACCAACCGGTTGCTGCGCCGGTAACGCCGACCGGAGGCACCCTGTCATGATCACGACGATCAGCATCCGGAGCCGCACCCGAGCACTGGGCGTTTGCTGGCTCGCCCTCGGCGTGCCGGTCGGTGCCCTCATCGGCTGGTTGCTCCAGATCTCCGACAACGCACAAGACCGGCGCTTCGGGGCGTACCTGCTCGCACTGGGGACACTCTCTCTGGTGCTCGGCGTGACCTTGGTCCAGCGGTCGAGGCCGCGACTGCGGGTAGTCTCGCTCGGCGCGAGCGGACTGTGGGTGCTCGCCGCCGGCATCGCGATCGCGCTGGCGGACTTCCCGACCGATGCGCTCTGGGGCGGCGGGCTCATCGGCCTAGTAGCGGTGGCGACTGGGGCACTCGCGCTCGCCTTACGGCCCTGACACCACCAGCAAGCTCGGCATAGTCATGCCTTCGGGTGCTCGATACCGCCTCGATATCGAGCGGGGCCACACACTCACACGTTGCTGGTAGAGCGACATCGACCCCAGCGTCAGCTCCCGTTGATCTTGATGCCAAACGACGAGTAGAGCCAGTTCTGCAGCGTCCCGCGTTCGGGCAGTGCATGACTTCGTTACACCGCGGGTCGTCCGGTGGATCCGCGCATAGCGCCCGGCGTCGCCCAACGTAGGGACTTGACCCAAGGGGTCGGCGGGCACCTACATACCGTTTAGGACGGGCGAGTTTTGGTCCGGCGGCCGATGCGCGGGAACGCCTTCCGAGACGAGGCCTGCCGGCATGATCACGGCAACGGCTCTCACGAAGCGCTACGGCAACGCCCGGTCGACAGTGACGTGTCACTGCACTGCGAGCCAGGCACCATCACCGGATTCCTCGGCCCCAACGGCGCGGGAAAGTCCACAACCCTGGCGCAGCAGCCGCAGCAGAGCGCCCTCACCGCACCGGGCGTCGATGATCCGCTTCGCACCGGCGCCCTTGAGAGCAGCCACCACTGCTGCCTTGCACTGCTCCACCAGCTGCTCCACCAGCTGCTGCGCCGGCTCCGGGGCCCGGTCGTGTCGCCCTCGCCGTCGCCGTCGCCGTCGCCCTCGCCGTCGCCGGGGACCGCGGCGCCGGGGACCGCGTTGTCCAGAGCCTCCGGCCGGGTGTCGTCGACCTCGGCCAGTCGACCGACGGCCGTCTCGACGAATTCTCGTGGGTGGGCCAGGTAGCGACGGCTGATCAGCTCACGGTCGGGGTGTGTCGGAGCGAGCCGGCACCGGCGCGGACCAGCTTGTCGACCTCGTCGCTGCTCACCCAGTAGTGCTTCGCGTCGTCGAGCACCGGCAGCAGCACATAGAGGTGGTTCAGTGTGGTGGCCGGCGTGGTCTCGCCGGTAAGCCGCAGGTCGACGTACGGCGAGTCGCCCCATGCTGCGATCGTCGGGTCGAGCGGGACCGGCTCGGCATCGATCGTCCAGCCGAGTGGGGCGAACAACCGCTCGACGAACTCGACCCCGCCGCGGGCCGGGAGCGTGGGGACATGCACGGACAGCGGCAGGCGCAGCTCGACCAGATCCGGCCGCGCGTCGCATCGGCCGGCCATCGCGGTGGGGAACGCCTTGCCCAGGGCAGGCTGCGGGTCCGATGGCTGTCGGTGCGAACACGCGCCGCGGGTCGCATCAGCGCTGCGGCTTGCTCATCGACATCTTCGCGGCAGGCGACGGCTGGGCTCAGTGCATCGAGTAGATGCGCGTCGTAATGGTCGTGGCCGGCCTTGTGGATCTGACCGCCCCTCCCACCGAGTCCGGCCACGCGCCCGACACAGGTTGTTGCCGTTTCGTGACCGGAAAGGGGTGGCCCGTGCACGCCACAGGCAGGATCGTGGTCGGCATGCGGCGTGCTGGGTGGCTGTGGGCCTACATAGCCCCGAGATCTGAGCCGGACCCGATGTTCGCGACCTACGTCGACGCCGCGCTGCACGTCGAGGGTGACCTGATCTGTCCCGACTGCCTGCAGTGGATCGACGCGGGTGACCACGTGCGCCGCAACGGCGTCGGGATGCTCGAGCACGAGATGTGCCCCCCGCTGGCTGCCCGCCGGCGTCGCGCCTGACGCAGCGGCGGGTCCTGGCTACTTCGGGAGATGGCAGACGGCCTCGACGTTGTTGCCGTCCGGGTCTCGGACGAAGGCGCCGTAGTAGTTGAGGTGGTATTCCGGCCACACACGCGGTTCGTGCAGTACGTCGGCGCCGGCCCCGACCGCACGCTCGAAGAACTCGCGCACCGCGGCTCGGTTGGGAGCGGCAAAGGCGATGTGCGACTCCCGGAATCCTTCTCCGGTCCTCCGGGGCCCCAGCCAGAAGTCGGGCATGGGCGCCACGCCAAAGCCGATGACGTCTCCGAAGTCCATCAGACGCTCGCCGCCCACCGCGGCGAGCACGACGTCGTAGAAGGCGGCGCTGGCGGCGACGTCGGCACACTGAATGGCGAGGTGGTCGAGCATCGAGCCATCCTGGCAGGTGCGGTTCCGACGCGCCAGGAACGATCGGCCCTCGCGCCGCGGGACAATAATGAGGCCATGGAGAAACTCACCACCACCCAGATCCTCGACGCCGGCCTCGACGACTGGCGCAAGCTCGCCCAGGGCCTCCAGGCGCGCTTCCTCACCGGCAACTTTGTCGCCGGCCTCAAGTTCGTCACCGCAGTCACCGAGGCCGCCGAGAGCGCCAACCACCATCCGGACGTGACGCTGACCTACCCATTCGTGGACCTGAAGCTGATCAGCCACGACGTCTCCCAGGTCACTCAGCGCGACGTCGACCTCGCCCGGCGGATCAGCGACATCGCCCGAGAGCAGGGGATCGTCGCGAAGCCGAGTGCCCTGGCCGAGTTCGAGCTTGCGCTGGACACCGCCGACCTCGCCGCCGTCGGACCCTTCTGGGCTGCCCTTCTTACCGGGAGCCCCGGCTCACTCACGGGCGACGACGTGCTCGATCCGCGAATGCGGGTGCCACTGCTCTGGTTCCAGCACACCGACGCACACGAGGCTCCGCGCCAGCGTTTCCACGTCGACCTGTGGGTGCCGCACGACGTCGCCGAGGAGCGGATCGCGGCCGCGGTCGCCGCGGGTGGTCGGGTGGTCGATCAGGAGAACGCCCCGTCGTACGTCGTGCTGGCCGACCCTGAGGGAAACAAGGCGTGCGTGTGCACCTGCCTCGGGCGGTGAGAGTCGCTGGGGTGAGAGTCGCTGAGCCGTCGACCGGTTGGCACGGCTCTCTCGTCGCCTCGCGGGCCCTGGGACGACCACAAGGGCGCCAGCTTGGTCACGCGGCGGGGGAGGCGAACCAGACCGTCCGCTTCTCCCACACGCCCGGACCGAGACGGCGACCGGAGCAGACGACGATCGCCAACTGCGGCGGGCCGGTCCGGCTGTAGTAGCGGGGCAGGCCGCGCGCCGCCAGCACCTCGACCCGCTCGGTGACCCGGTAGCACAGCTGCGCCGTGTCGCCGCGCAGCACGATCCGGTCGCCGCGGTGCAGCAGGGCGAGGAGTCGGTTGCCGAGCGCGCTGCCGTCCGGCCAGGTGTGCGCGTTGAGCAGGACGTTGCCCGCCGGGTCCCCGGGGGCGATGCCCTGCTGGCGGTCCCACGCGAACAGCGACTTCCCGCGTCGGGTGAGGGGAGGTGCTCCGGGAACCCCGTCAGCAGCCCGAGCCGGCGTGACGACGGATGCGCTCCGCGTGACTCTCGCGACGGCGATCGTCCGAGGCGCGAAACGGTGCGCGACCGTGTCGCAGGGGGCGCGTGGCGGCGGCGTCGTTGCGGCCGACGCAGGGGAAGGGGACGAATGCGAAGGCGACGGGGTGGCGGCCGGCTCGACCTGCCCCACCGCGGGGCCCTGCGCGTCCGTCCCCCCTTCGTCACCGGGCCCGGCCAGCCAGACGACGACTCCAGCCACGATCACCGCCACGGCGACGCCGACCGCCCCCTTCACCTGCGCGGGGGAGGGACGTCGAGGCATGGTTCCAGGGTAGGCCGTACCCGGCAGCGGTTCAGCCCATCGTCTTGGCGCCGTCCAGGGACTCCCGGATGATGTCCCAGGTGACACTTTCTGGTCGCAATCGGGTGAGACTCGATCCCTGGCGAACACAAGTTCGCGGACCCTGTGGCTGACACCGGGCCGACGATCAGCCGGCAGGACGCTGACTCGGCTCACGGTGCCGGCGGCCGGCCCGACGCACGCAGGACCCCAGCAGACTGACCGGCGGACGACCACGATCCGGACAACTCGATCACCGCGAGGGCCGAGGTGGGCATCGACACCGACGCGCCGGTCAAGCGCGCGACCAGTTCCTCGATCCCCGGGTTGTGCCCGACCAGGACGACCGTGCGGAGGTCGTCAGGCAACTCGCGCACGACGCCGAGCAGACCCTGCACGGAGGCGTCGTACACGCGGTCCTCGATCCTGGTCCTCGGGCGGTCGTCCAGTGCCGCCGAGACGAGCTTCCAGGTGCTGCGGGCGCGCCGTGCGGGTGACACGACGGCCAGGTCGATGCGACCGACGCTCCCGGCCAGCCACCGACCTGCCTCCGGCGCCTGACGGCGGCCGCGCTTGCCCAGCGGCCGGTCGATGTCGATGTCCTCGCCCGACCAGTCGGACTTCGCGTGCCGCAGCAGGATCAGGGTGCGCTTATCGGGACGCCGCGTCATCAGCCCAGTGTGGTCAAGAAGACAGTCTGGCGCTGCCGCTGGCCGGAACGGTCGACAGGTGCGTCGTATCGCTCCTACGCTGTGGCCCCTTCGGTGGACCTCCAGTCCCGGCCCGCCGACCCGGGAAAGGGAGCTCACATGAAGAAGCTGATCAACGATCCGAACGACGTGGTGGCCGAGGCGCTGCTGGGCATGGAGGCGGCCCACCGCGATCTGAAAGTCGACCACGACAACAAGATCATCTATAGGGGGGATGCGCCGCGCAAGGACAAGGTCGGCGTCGTCTCCGGTGGCGGCTCCGGGCACGAGCCGATGCACGGCGGGTTCGTCGGTATGGGCATGCTCGACGCCGCCTGTGCGGGCGAGATCTTCACCTCACCGGTGCCCGACCAGATGCTGGCGGCGACCAAGCTGGTCGACGGCGGTGCGGGTGTCCTGCACATCGTGAAGAACTACACCGGCGACGTGATGAACTTCGAGATGGCGGCCGAGATGGCGGCCGCGGAGTCCGGTGCCCGCGTCGTGTCCGTCGTCACCGACGACGACGTCGCGGTCGAGGACAGCACCTGGACCGCCGGGCGTCGCGGTGTGGGCGTGACCGTGCTGCTGGAGAAGATCGCGGGCGCGGCGGCCGAGCAGGGTCGCGACCTCGACACGGTCGCCGAGGTCGCCCGCACCGTCAACGCCAACGGCCGCAGCATGGGAGTTGCCCTCACCTCCTGCACGGTTCCGGCCGCAGGCAAGCCGACATTCGACCTCGGCGAGGGCGAGATGGAGCTCGGCGTGGGCATCCACGGTGAGCCGGGGCGGCGACGCGTGCCGCTCGCGCCGGCGAAGGAGATCGCGGCCATGCTGCTCGAGCCGATCCTGGCCGACCTGCCGTTCTCCCGTGGCGACGGGGTCCTCGCGTTCGTCAACGGGCTCGGCGGCACTCCCTTGATCGAGCTCTACGTCCTGTTCAACGAGGTCAACAAGATCCTCACCGGTCACGGGGTGGAGATCGCCCGGTCCCTGGTCGGGTCCTACATCACCTCGCTGGAGATGGCCGGCTCGTCGATCACGCTGGTCAAGGTCGACGACGACTTGCTCTCGCTCTGGGACGCCCCGGTCAACACCCCCGGGCTGCGATGGGGCAGCTGAGCGATGGCCGACGACGTGACCACGGCGGCCCTCGAGGAATGGGTGCGCGGGTTCGCCGCCCTGATCGCGACCAACCGCGATCACCTGACCGAGCTCGACGCGGCGATCGGCGACGCCGATCACGGGTCGAACATGCACAGGGGGATGACGGCCGCCGTGGCCGCGTTGGACCAGGCCAAGCCCGCCACCGCCGGTGCCCTGCTCACCAAAGTGGGCATGACCCTGGTCTCCACCGTCGGCGGTGCGAGCGGCCCGCTGTTCGGCACCTTCTTCCTGCGGATGGGCACGGCGCTCGGCGACACCGAGACCGCGTCGCCGCTGGACTTCGCGACCGCCCTGCGCGCCGGGCTGGGCGGCGTCGTGGCCCGGGGGAAGGCGCAGGCTGGCGACAAGACGATGTACGACGCGCTCGCACCGGCCGTCGACGCCCTCGACGGTGCCCTGGGTGAGAAGTTCTCACTCGCGAGCGCGCTCACGGTCGCCCGAGACGCGGCCGCAGCCGGACGGGACGCGACGACCCCGATGCTGGCGCGCAAGGGTCGGGCGAGCTACCTGGGCGAGCGCAGCGTTGGGCATCAGGATCCCGGCGCCACGACGGTGGCGCTGTTGCTGGAAGCGGCCGCCGAGGCGCGGTTCTGAGCAGGACCGAGGGGACGGCCAGCGGACGTGATTGACGGTCCAGCGGGCGGAGTCGCCGCGATAGGCGACGGCGACGGCGTCGCCGGGATCGGGGTGGGCGACGACGTCGGGCTGGTCGTCGTCTCGCACAGCCGCGCGCTCGCCCGAGCGGCCGTCGCGATGGCCGCCGAGATGCTGCAGGGTCGCCCGGTGCGGATCGAGGTCGCGGCCGGGCTCGACGAGGAGACGCTGGGGACCGACGCGGTCGCCATCTTGGCCGCGGTCGAGCGGGCGGACGGTCCGGCCGGCGTCGTCGTACTGATGGATCTGGGCAGCGCCGTGCTCAGTGCCGAGATGGCGCTCGAGTTGGCCGGGGACCCTTCGCTGCGCGAGCGAGTGACCCTGTCCGCGGCGCCCGTCGTCGAGGGACTCATCGTTGCCGCCGTCGCAGCCGCGGGTGGGGCAAGCAGGGCCGAGGTCGCGGCCGAGGCGAGCGACGCGCTGCTCGGCAAGTTGGCGCATCTGGGGATCCCGGCGGAGGGTACGACGGCCGACACCGTGACCGGCGAGACTGGCACCGGCCAGACCGAGAGCGGCGAGATCGGCACTGTCTCAGCCGAGACCGTCGGTGAGTTCTCGGTCGAGAACGCGCACGGCCTGCACGCGCGGCCTGCGGCTCGCCTGGTCGGCGAGGTGCGCGGGCTCGCCGCGACGGTGCACCTGCGTAACCTCACCAGCGGCGCGGGTCCGGTGCCCGCGGCCAGCCTGAGCCAGGTCGCCACCCTGGCTGCCCTGCGGGGTCACGAGGTCGAGGTGCGCGCCTCCGGGCCGCAGCGCAAGGAGGCGGTCGAACGCATCCTCGCCCTGGCTGCGCGCCGGTTCGACGAGCCCGTCGAGCCGGCCGCCGGGCCGCAGGCGCCCGCGGTGACCGCGCCGCAGGCGCCCGCGGTGACCGCGTCGCCGAGCGGGTCCGTGACCGCGTCGCCGAGCGTGCCGTTGCCCGAACCACTGAGCGCGACGCGCAGCGGCCCGCTTCCCGGGGCTCCGGGGATCGCGGTCGGGCGGCTCCGCCGGCTCTCGACCGTGCCGGTCGATCTCGATCACCCGGCGACGGGCGACCCGGCGCAGGAATGGCAGCGAATCGAGGAGTCGATTGCCGCCACCCGCTGTGACATCGAGCAGCTTCGAGACCGCACCACCCGCGAGGTGGGCGCCGGGGAGGCGGGCATCTTTGACGCGCACCTGGCGCTGCTCGCCGACGACGAGATCCTCCATGCCGTCAAGGCGCGCACCGAAACCGGGATCGGGGCCGCAGCGGCCTGGGCCGGCTGCCTCGCCGAGGTCGAACGCCGCTTCGCGGGCCTGCCCGACCCCTACCTGCGAGAGCGTGCCGCCGACGTCCACGCGGTCAGCGACCAGGTGCTTGCGAGGCTCACCGGCCAAACTCCGCGGCAGGTGACGGCCCCGGGGGTCCTCGTGGCCAGCGACCTCACTCCCGCCGAAGCCGCCGGGCTGGACGTCGACCTGGTGACCGGCGTCGTCCTCGCGTCCGGCAGTGCCACCTCGCACGCAGCCGTCCTCGCCCGGGCTCGCGACCTCCCCCTGGTCGTGGGCGCCGGAGGTGACGTCCTGACCGTGCCCGAGGGAACCACGATCGTCCTCGACGGCAGCACGGGCGAGGTGCACTTCGACCCCTTGCCCGAGGTTCTGGCGGAGTTCCGCCGGAGGGCAGCCGACCTGGCCGAGCGGCGCGGGCAGCACCAGGCCCGCGCCGGGGAGCCTGCCGTCACCCTCGACGGGACCCGCATTCTGGTGGCAGCCAACGTCGGGTCGGTGGCCGAGGCCCGTTCGTCGATGGCCGCCGGGGCCGACGGTGTGGGCCTGGTCCGCACCGAGTTCCTGTTCCTTGGCCGCAGCACCGCACCTGATCGAGACGAGCAGCAGGCCGACTACGAGGCCATCGCCGAGGCCATGGCCGGGCGGCGAGTCACCGTGCGGACGCTCGATGTCGGTGGCGACAAGCCGTTGCCCTACCTCGCCATGCCGGTCGAGGCGAACCCTTTCCTCGGCCGCCGGGGCATCCGGCTCAGCCTCGAGCATCGGGACATGCTGCGCGACCAACTCATCGCCGTCTGCCGAACGGCCCGCCGCTTTCCCATCAGCGTCATGTACCCCATGGTCTCGACGGTAGGCGAGCTGCTCGAGGCCCGCCGGGTCCTCACCGATGCGGCGGGACCGTCAGGAATTCCAGCCGGCCTCAAGGTCGGCATGATGGTCGAGGTCCCGGCCGCGGCGCTGCGGATCGAGACCTTCCTGGCCCACCTGGACTTCGTCAGCATCGGGACCAACGACCTGACGCAGTACACCCTCGCGGCGGAGCGCGGCAACGGTGCGGTGGCCGCGCTGTCCGATGCCCTCGATCCCGCGATCCTTGTGCTCGTCGACCGCGTCTGCCGGGCGGCCCGGGGCCGGGTCGACGTCGCCGTCTGCGGCGAGGCAGCCGCGGACGAGTTGGCCATCCCCGTCCTGGTCGGTCTGGGAATTCGCGAGCTCAGCGTCTCTCCCTCGGCGGTGCCCCGTGTGAAGGCCGCGGTGCGCGAGCTCGACGTCGCCCGATGCGCCACCCTGGCCCGGCAGGCGTGCAGTGTCGCCGGCCCCGGCGAGGTGCGCAAGCTCGTTCTGGCGATGCGAGCGGAGTCCACCGGCTGAGCCGCTGGCTGGTCAACGCTGCTGCCCGGCGGGGCTACTGCCAGGGCAGGTTGCCGCGTTGCGCCCAGTAGGTCTCGGGGTCCAGGCGCAGCTGTGGCAGGTCATCGGCGGGTCGGTGACCACCGCGGTGCACCGCCAGGCCATAAAGGTTGCTCGCCAGCATCTCGGCGCTGACGGCGCCACTGAGCACCACGTCCGACCAGGGCTGTGAGATCGCGGCACCGATCGCGACGGCGTCCGGTGTCAGATCACGTTCGCGTGCATAGGAAATCAGCGCCGGTTCCGCGCCGCGGGCTGTGAGCCTGCCGTTGGCCAGCGCCTCCTTCACGATGACGCCCATGCCTGCCTCATGAGCGCGCTGCAGCGCCGGCCCGGCGGACCGTTCGAGCAAGTTCCAGGTCGCCTGGACGGTGTCGAAGCTGCCGATCCCGAGCGCGCGCTCGATCGTGTCGCCCTGACCGGCGCCAGTGACGGTGAGACCGACGGCCACGCCGGAGCGCCTCAGGTCGGCGAGCTCGGTGAGCAGCTCGTCGTCATCGAGAACGCCGCTCTCGAGCGTGGCCGAATGCACCTGATAGAGGTCGAGGCGCTCGCCGAGCAGCTCGCGCGTCTCGCCCAACTGGTGCCGGAACGTGGCGGCGCGCAGGTCCTTGCGTTCATGCACCGGCGCGGACATGCGCCACTGCCCGGTGTAGGTGTATCCCCACTTCGACCCGATCACCGCAGCGTCAGTCTCCGGCCCGCGGCCGGAGAGCCACGACGACAGGAACGCCTCCGCGAGCCCGTAGGAGCGGGCCGCATCGAAGTAGCGCACGCCCGCCGCCCACGCGGCGTCCAGCACGGTGTGGGCGCGCCGCTCGAGCCGGTCGCGGCTGCGGTCCCCGCCCAGATCGAGGTCGCGACCGAGAGTGATGTACGCCGGCCGGCCGAGCGCCGCCAGGCCCACCCCGACCGGCGTCACGCCAACGGCGCGGGTGAGCAGGCTCATCGCCGGATTGTACGCAGCGCGTGATCTTCGTCACAGGAATCGGCCGAGGCACAACGGCCCTTCCATCTTCGGCCCGCAAGGTGCAGGCTGCGGGAAGGACCCAAGACAAGACGAGGAGAGTCGCGATGCGCGCAATAGTCGGCGACCGGTTACACGTTCACGGCCGGGTCGTCGGGACGCCGGACCAGCGCTCGGAGATCATCGAGATTCGCGGTCACGACGGGACGCCTCCCTACCTCGTGCGCCACGACGACGGGCACGAGGCACTGGTGTTTCCCGGGCCGGACGCGATGGTCGAGCACGTGCCGGGCGGCGATCACGGCTGACGGCGGCCGGCTCGGCCGGGCCCGTTCGGCCGGGCCCGTTCGTCCGTGCCCGTTTCGTCCGGGCCCGTTTCGTCCGGGCCCGTTTCGTCCGGACCCGGTCGCGGGCCTGCTCACGCCGTGATGAGCAGGCTGGTGACGTACATGACTCCCACGCCGATGGCCAGTCCTGCGGCAACGACGGAGTCGAGCACGCGACCGGTTTCATCGCGCAACCCGGGCGAGATCGCGATGATGACCTGCGCGATCGCGCCGACGCCGACGCCGAGCAGAACCGCGGACAGCGCGGCGTTGTCGACGGCGGCGCCGATGACCGCTCCGAGGATGGCTGGCGCGCCGGCGACCAGGCCGAGGCCGACCAGGGCGCTCAGCGGTGGGCGGCGCCCGGTCAGCGGGGCCACGATCGCCAGTCCCTCGGTCGTGTTGTGCAGCGCGAAGCCGACCACGAGGGATCCGCCCACGGCCAGCTCACCCACCGCGTAGGCCGACCCGATGGCCAGCCCCTCGCCCAGGTTGTGCAGTCCGATCGCGATCGCGATCACGAGGGAAAGCTGGCGGCCGCCGGCGGTTTCTCGGGTGTGGCGGCGGCGGCGGTCCAGCAGCCGGTCGACCGCGGTGAGGCTCAGGAACGCCAGCCCCGCGCCGAGCAGGACCAGCCGCGGGCCGCCGAACACCCCGCCCGAACGTTGGGCCAGGGTGAACCCTTCCAGCGTCGCGTCGACCGCGAGGAACGCCAGCAGGCCGACCGTGAGCGCGAGCAGCAACCGCAGGACGCCTCGGCCGCCCCGACGAAGCACGGGCAGCACGAGCATGCCGAGGCCGATGGGGATGACCCCGACGTACGTGCCGAGCAGGGCCATCAAACCGAAGAAGCGGGGTCCCGGCTTCGGCGTGGCCACCGCAGCGGGGATGGTGTGCTCGATGACCAGCCCCGTCGAGGTGAGCATGGACACCGTGTAGGGCTGTCCGGAGATCCACGGGTAGCGCAGCCGCAGCGAGTCGGATGCCAGGCGCGCGATGGGTCTGGTGCTGCTGGTGAAGTCGACGTAGGTGTCATTGACGAAGATCTGCGCGACCTGCACGGGATCGGCCCCGGTGCCTCGGACCGTGATCTCGATGGTGCCAGGCGACAGGGTCGTCCGTTCGACGGTCAACTCCTCGATGGGCGGCCCTGCCCGGTCGGGCAGGGCGGCGCCACCGAAGAATCCCAGGGCGGTGAGTACGGCGGCGATGACCGCGACCAGGCCAGACACCAGTGCCCACAAGGGGACGTGGCGGGTTCTGGCTGGCTGGTCGACGGCGGTCACGGCGCCGAGTCCTCGACCACGTCGAACAGACCCATCCAGCCGAGGTCGGCGAACTCGGTCTTGTGGGCGTGGAACATGAACTGCCCGGGGTGGGCGAAGCGCACCTCGCAGATGCCCCGCTGGCCCTGGGCCTGCGCGATGGTGTCGGTGAACTCGGTGGGCTCCAGCCGGGTGCCGGTGGGGAAGTAGTCAAAGAAGTTGCCGTGCAGGTGAAAGCTGTTGATCGGGTCGTATTCCAAGATGTTGACCAGGTAGATCCGGACCAGCTCGCCGCGACGGACCCGGATGGGGTCGGTCAGGTAGACGAAGGGGATGCCGTTGACCGCATAGAGCTGATTGCCCTGGCCGTCGAAGGTGGTGTTGTAGCCGTGCTGCACCATCACCATCTCGTCCGCAGGTGGGCGGCCGGCCGTGGGGTCGATGATGAACGTGCCGTACATCCCGCGGGAGATGTGCTCAGCCAGGGGACCCACGTGGCAGTGGTAGAGGTGCAGCCCGAAGGGCTCGGCGTCGAAGCGGTAGACGAACTCCTCGCCGGGGGCGATGATGCCGCGGCCGGCCAACGGCACGCCATCCATGTCGGCGGGATGGATCCCGTGGAAGTGCATGGTGTGCGGGTGCCGGGACCGGTTCACGAACCGCACCTGCAGTCGATCTCCCTCGGTGGCGCGCAACGTGGGACCGGGGATCCGACCGTTGAAGGTCCAGGCCGGGAAACGTACGCCGGGCGCGACCTCGATCTCGCGGACATACCTTTCTGTACCAGTTTATGCATTCGATAGAAGCTGTCTGAGCGATTTTGTCAGTGCTGCAAATGACGAGGTCATTGTATTT
>JBBRHF010000063.1:0-21250 GCA_038223055.1 Actinomycetes bacterium
CGGTTACCCGTACGGCAGTTCCAAAAGCAGGGGAAAAGTCTTGCCCACCCCCAAGAAGAAAACCCCGTAAAGGCCCGAGCCTCAGGGTCCGGCTCAGGTTTCCCGCTCCGGGGCGATCACTTCCCAGCCCGGTGGCGGGTGGACTCGGGGGCGGCGACCTCCCCTCACGCCCGGAGAGGCCGCGCCGGCCACCCATGCGGCCTCGTTTGGGGGGAGGGCCACGGAAGGGGCGCCGGCACGTCCGAACGCAGGGCACGCCTAGCCGGGGGTGCTACGTCTGTTCGACGTCGGTGACCTCGTAGTCCAGCCCGTCCAGGTTGTCCCGCACCGCGGCGAGCACCTGCCCGCGAGACATCGCCTCCTCGGCGTCCTGGGCGTTGGACGCCTCCACCGCCACGGTCACCCGCACCGACACCGCCACCTCCACATCGAACCAGTGGGACCGCCCCGACAGGCCCCACCCGGCCATGAACTCATCGAACTCGCCGCACCAGCCGTGGTCATCGGCGCGTTCACACGCCGCCGCCGACAACCCGGCCTTCCACGCCTCGTGCTCGCCCCGGCCCGCGTCCAGCATCGCGCACACCTGCCCTAGCGCCACCGCCGCGTCACCGGTCCCCCGGTCCGCCGGGCCGGTCACCACCCGCCGCGCGTCCAGCTCGGCCACCGCGGCGGTGTGCACCACCACCTGCGCCCCGACCAGCACCCGCACCGACACCCAGCCCGCCCGCACCGGCCCCTCCAGGGCGGGCACCAGACCCACCCACAAGCCCCGCACCGTCCCCGACCCTCGGGGCAACACCACCGGCTCCCCCGCCCGCGGGAACACCACCGCCCCCGCCGACTCCTCCACCGCCAGCAGCCGACCACCCAGGCGCACCCCCAGCCCACCCGAGGGCGAGACCTCCGCCACCGACCCGACCCCCACCTCGGGCACCCACACCTCCCGGCCCACCACCCCGCCCGGCGAGAACGGCACCGACACCTCCGGCACTGCAACTACAACAGCCTCCGCCACCTGCACCTCAACATCAACAGACATGAGAACTCCCCTTGCGTTTCACGGGGCCTGGTCAGAGCCCCTTCGGTTGGTAACCCCCAACCTAGCCCCAAGACAACGGCCCAGAACGAGACCCCGCAACAAGAAACCCGTGGCCGGGACACCCCGCATGGGGTGACCGGCCACGGGCTTTGCTGCTCTGGCAGGCCGTGGACAAGCGGGTCAGTCTGGCCTGAGTTGCGCACTCCGCGCCGCTCACTTCCCCCCGGGCGTTTCGCCGGGGCCAACCGTTAGAGCGACGCTGAGACTGGACCGGCACCCGCCGGCAAGACCCTCAGCTGGTGGGACCGGTGGCGTACCCGCCGCGGCGCAGGCAACCCGCACGTCCTGGCCGCCGTCGACCTCCTCAACCGCCACCAACTCCGCAGCGACCCCGCACCGCGGAACGGCAACATCTGCGCCACCAACCATCGAGACCATCATCGAGGACCTCGGCGACCTCCAGATGCTCGACCAGGTCTTGCTGGGCACAGGAACAATGGCGCGACTGGGTCCCGGACCAGCCGGGACGGGTCGTCTAGCGTGACCGCGGTGGCCGACACGCGCGCCGCCGCCCCGGCGCGCCCCCACGACCAGCCACGACTCCCTTGCGCCGGCGCCCCACCGAGCCCACGAGCCTGCAAAGCCCGGTGGGCGACCAGTGCGCAGAGCTAGCACGACTACAAGCGCCTCTGCGCGCGCCCATGGGGCTATCGGTCGGCCCGCCGGGCTCGCACCAGACGAGAGTGCACCGACCGCCACTCCATGCCCGCGGCCCGCGCCAACGCCGCGGTGCTCACCCCGTCACGGTCCTGGATCCGGACCGCGGCCTTCCCCCACCCGGCGGCGTAAGCAGGGTCCCCCAGCTCCTCGAGTTGCGCCACCGTGAGATCGGGGGACCGCGTCCGGCCCGCCGACCGACGCAGAGTCCCCGGCGCCGCGCCGGCGAGCCATGCCTCGATGGTCTCGCGCCACCACCAGGCGTAGCGCCCGTTCAGCCGCCCGTCGGGCGCCGGCCAGATCGTGCCACCTGCGCTGGTCGCGGCCACGAAATAGCTGACGCTGACCCCGCACGCGCGCGCGGCCTCCCCGGTCCCCAGAATCGGCGGCAGGGTCTCGGGGTCTGTCACGCCCAACTCTCGCTCTTCAGGCCCTCTTCGACGTATCGGCGGATGAGCCCAGCCCGGGTCCAGTCATGCGCAGCGGCGAGAGCGTCGAGTCGGGCGATCGTCTCGGCGGGGAACCGGATGTTGATCGCCGGCCCTATCTCGGGCCGGCCGCCGAGGTTCGGTCCGGCCTCCTCGTCGAGGGGCCCGAAGTGCTCGGCCACAGCATCGTCGTGCTCGTTCTTGATGAGCCACTCGCGGGCCGTCTCCTCGTCGACGAACTCGTAGGTCGGCCGCGAGCCTTCCCACTGCGACCACGTGTGCAGCACCCAACGGCCACCGTGGGTGCGGTAGAGGACGTGGTGGCGGTGCTCGCCGGCGTTGATGTCGACCCGGTTGTGCCCGTTCCATACCGTCTCGGCACCGAAGGCAGTGGCCGCGTCGGGGTCGAACCAGCCGGCGATGCGGTCGCGCGCGTCGGGGTCGCTGTACTGCTCGTGCTCGGTTGCGTAGCGGTAGACGTTGGTGCGGGCCATGGTGTGCTCCTCCGTAGGTTGTCGATACCTCTAACCTAACGACCATGGGTGAGGTTGTCAATACCGCCAACCCCAATGGAGCCGATGTGAGATAGCCCCAGCGCGGGCAGGATCGCACGAAGGAAGCCGTGCCTCCCGAGGGGTGGGCGCGCCGGGTCGCTAGGGCTGATCTGTACCTTCACCCTGCGATCCGGCCCGTTCCCGGGTTGATCCTGGTCACTACCAAGCCCAGCCTGGCGCGGTGCGGACCGTGCGCTCGGGCTACCGGCACGCCTGCGGGCTCGCAACGGGGGGATCACGATGGCTGTCACGCAGAGAGTTCAACCCGCCGCCGACCTGGCCGACACCCCCGGCCGGCTGGTCGCCTCAGCCCGGGTGGCAGCCGGACCCGAGCTGGCCGCAGGTGCCGCCCGGATGGCAGCTGTGGGTGCCCGAGCAGACCTGGACACCGGACGAGACGGTCGCCGGCGGATGAGAAGGACGACCCGACGAGACGTCGCCGGCGCGAGGCCGCGGACGAGCTGACCGCAATGAACCAGGAGATGGGCCTGCTCCGATCCGATCACGGCGTTCGTCGCGGTCTATGACGCGTGCATGCTGTACCCCAGCACCCTCCGGGATCTGCTCATCTGGATCGCCCAAGCGGGCTGGTTCAAGCCAAGTGGACGGACGCGATCCAGGACGAGACGTTCCGCCAGGCAGCCGTACCAAGGTCCTGACCGCCTCAAACGCGACGGACTCGTGGAGTCGGCGCGCTCTCCGCGAGGGATTACAGGCAAACTCCGGCAGGGCATGTTGCTCGTCCGTTCCCGGACGTCGACCCAGTTGTTGAACCTCGCCGACGAGCAGCCACGTGTCCTGCAGATCACGCGACAGAAAGCGGATGCTGGGCCTGCCCGGCGCCGGAATCGGGTCTGTTGACCGTCACCCACCCCCGGCGGACCGGGGAGCGTGAGGTTGCGGTGGCGCTTCTGTTCAACACCAAGGGGCCACCCTCGGCGGACCGGGGAATGCTGCTGACAGTACCCGCATGAGGCGAAGTGGCCCTCAACTGAACCAAG
The DNA here is from genome assembly GCA_038223055.1 of Actinomycetes bacterium. Taxonomy (GTDB): domain Bacteria; phylum Actinomycetota; class Actinomycetes; order JACCUZ01; family JACCUZ01; genus JBBRHF01. Next base: position 3,743 of record JBBRHF010000063.1, read on the forward strand.
CGGCGAGGTGTGGTGGTTCCAAGTCGACCGGGTCGACCTGCCTTGCCGATGTCCCTGCCAGCACCTACCATTCGGCCGAACGGGTACTTGGTATTGAAAATAGGAGTCCGCGTGCTGTCGCTATGGGGGAAGTGGGACGGGGTGAGCCAGCCGTTGCCGCTGCTGGGGCACCTGCTCGACACCGCGGCCGTCGCGCTCGTCGTCTGGGAGCAGTGCAGCCCCCCGTTCCGACAGAATGCGATCGAAGTGCTCGCTCCGGGCGACGTGGGCCTGGCACAGGCACGGTTCGCGGTCCTTGCCGCCCTGCACGATTTGGGGAAGGCGTCGCGTGAGTTCAACGGGCAGGGTTGGTCCCGGCGACGCGGCGAGTTCGCGGCGCATCGGGAGGCGCTCGTTGTCGCCGGACTTCCGATGGACATGCCTGCGCGACGCCCAACGCTTCCTGACCGGGAGAGGCTTTGGCTACGCCACGAGGCCGTAACGGGGCTCGTCCTGCATGACCAGACGGACCTGCCGTCATGGGCGCGCAGGGTCCTGATGGGACATCACGGCCGTTACCAGTGTTCCGTCGCAGGCCCGTCGCAGGACCTGAGCATGCTGCGTGAGCGGGCGAGGGATCCTGCGTGGGCGGCGGTCCAGCAGAGTCTGCAGGGTGACGTCGTTGCCGCTGTCGGGCTCTCGACTGGACGGAACGCAGCCCTGACGGGCTGGGCTGGGGAGCTGCAGGCGCGGCTGGTGCCGTTCCTCGTCGCACTCACCGGGCTGGTGTGCGTGTGTGACTGGGTGGCCTCCGATCAGAAGTTCGTCCGGATCGCGCCCAGGGCACTGCTCGAACAGCACGATGTGACCGGATACATGACGGTCCGGGAGGACGCCGTCCGCGACGCTCTTGCGGGTGTCCTTCTCGGAAGCAGCACGCCGGTCGGTGACTTTGCTGCCCTGTTCGGCGGCCGTACCCCCCGCGCCGGTGCGCAGTCGTGGGCGGCGGCGCGACGCCACGGCCCAGGGCTGACGATCGTGATGGCGCCGATGGGGGAGGGGAAGACCGAAGTCGCGCTGCACCTGCACGCGACGGATGGGTCTGTGGAGGTTGGTACTCAGGCCGGGGACGGCCTGTTTTTCGGGCTGCCGACGATGGCGACGGCGGACGCGGTCTTCGACCGGGTCACGACGTTCTGGTCCCGCACCAGCGGCACCGGTCGGCTCGCGCATTCCCGCGCTGTCCTGAACGACTTCTACGCGCCGAGCGACGTCAAGCCGACCGGCGTGTGCGACCACGGGGACGCAGGCGAGATCGGGACGGCCAGGGACGGTTTGCGGCCGGACGACTGGTTCAGCGGTCGCCACCGGGGGTTGCTCGCACCGGTGACAGTCGGCACCAGCGATCAGGTTCTCGCCGCGGCCCTTGACCACAAGTTCGTGCAGGTGCGCCTCGCCGCGCTAGCCGGCAAGCACGTGGTCCTGGACGAGATCCACACCTACGACGCGTACCAACAGAGGCTTCTGTGCCGGTTGTTGGGCTGGCTCGGGGCGTTCCAGTGCCGCGTGACTCTGCTTTCTGCGACCCTTCCGAGGGCACGGGTCGTCGAACTCGCGCAGGCTTGGACGGCCGGATGGCACGCGGGCGCCGCGAAGACCACGCACGACCAGATCCTGGCAGAAGTTCCCCAGCAACTTCCGTACCCGGCGGTCGTAACCGTGCGGGACGTGTTGGTCTGCGAGCCTCTCGTGGCGTGGCGGCAGTACGACCTCGAGGTCCGCGCGCACGTCCTGGCGGCGGACAACGACGGCTATTCGGCGGCGACGGTCGCCCTGGTGCAGCTGCTGCGCGCCCAGCAACCGCACGCCCGGATCGGGCTGATCGTGAACACCGTCGACCGGGCCATCGCGCTCTATCAGGCGTTGGTGCACGGCGAGTCAGGCGAGACATTGTTACTGCATTCGCGTATGACGGCAGCGCAGCGCCGCGCCCGGACCGCTGCCCTTCACGCGCTGGTCGGACAGGGCGCACCCGCCGGGCCGGTGCTCGTGGTCGCGACGCAGATCGCCGAGGCCTCGCTGGACCTGGACCTGGACGTTCTGGTCACCGACCTGGCCCCGATGGCGTCGTTGCTCCAGCGAACCGGCCGGCTTTGGCGGCATTCCGAGAATTTCGGTGACGGCTGGACCCACCACCCGAACCTGGACTACCGGTCGGGCGACCCGGTCGTGCACGTGCTGGCACCCGCCGCCGCCGACGGGCGCGTCGCGGCAGGGTTCGCGGCGCTGCCCTACACGACTGCGGAGCTGCGCCGGACCTGGAATCACCCGGCCTGCCTCGACGGCGGCAACCGAGAGCGGCTGCGAGTGCCGCAGGACTTGCAGCCAGCGGTTGACGCGGCAAACCTGACGTTGGATGACCTGGCGGAGCAGGCCGATCTGGAACCCGACGACGTGCAGCAAGTCCTGCGTCATCTGGCGACTGAACTCGCCAAGACCACGGCTGCGCATGGGACCGGCCGCCTTGTCGGCGACCGACGTTGGCGATCCAACCTCGGAGAGGACCCGTGGGGCCGCAACGATCCCGACTGGTCTCAGCTCACGGCGCCGACCCTGTGGGACGACAGCAACGGGGTCGTGACCCGGCTGCAGGAACTCGAGCAAGCCCAAGTCCTGCTGTGGGACCGCACCGGGAACACGCCCTGGGCGTGGAAGGGCATCCCGGAGATGCTGGGCAAGGACGCCGACCGCGCCACGTTGCTGGCCGCCCTCGACGCGTCCGTGCCGATCAGCGGCCGACTCGCTGTCCGCCTTCGTGCGGCAGCTGCTGAGTACCTGCCGCGGCGATGGCACAAAGACGCGCCCGCGTTGCTGCGCGGCCTCACGCCGCTGCCGGTGTCCGCGCTGACCGGCATCGCCGTACTCGACCCCGACCTCGGCCTGATCCGACTGGAGAACCCGTGACCCTCACTCAGGATACGACACCGGACCCCGTGTCGCACAAACCCCGCCGCGCCCGCAAACCCACCGACGACCAGCTCGCTGCGCAGGCCCGAACCCGGATCGCGCTCGCTCACGCCGAGCCACGCTATGACCTGACGGTCGAGGCGTGGATCCCTGTCATGCGCGACGGTGAGGTCCACACGATCGGGCTACACGAGTTGCTGGCAGGGGCCCATCACATCTCGGACCTCGCGATCCCGCACCCGCTGCTCCGCGCGTCGATGCGCCGGCTTCTCGGCGCGTTGACCGCGGACCTCGTACGACGCGCCCGAACCCTGACAGTCGACGACTGGACGGACGCGCACACGGACAACGTCGGTTTCACGCTGGAGCAGGTCGACGAGCTCCTGGATGTGCACGGCCAGCATCTGTGGCTCTGGCACCCGCGCACCCCGTTCCTTCAGGATCAGCGTCTGGCTCGCGATCTGATGAAGCCGCACGTCGACCAGCCCGCGCAGGAGCTCCTCCTGCACCTGCCGACCGGATCGTCGTTCGCCTGGTGGGTCAAGGCCAGTGAGCCCGCTCTCCAGGGAGGGTTGAGCGCACCCCAAACCTCGATGTGGCTCGCGGCCCGCTGGTTCTACGCCATCAACGGCAACTGCGGCGACCTGCGCCTGCCCGACGGCACGACCGTCGGGGCCCACGCCGGGGGGTCCTTCGCTGAGACGGTCGCGACCGTCACCCACGCGTTCCGAGTGGACGGGACGAGCCTGTTCCGGTCGTTGCTCCGCGGCCTTCCGGCGTCGATGCTCGAGAGCCCCGTAACCTCACCCGGCGGGGACCCGGCGGCCGCCTCGTGTGCCTGGCTCGACGATGAGCAGCCCCGGCCCGACCCCGACCTGCTCTACCGCGCGACCCTGAACGCGGCCGCCGTCCTGCTCACCGCGCGCGCCGACGCCGGCGCGACCAGCCGATTCGTGCGCGCTTCCACCCCAGTCACCGGGGAGGTCGCGAAGCGGTTGCGTAACCTCGCGCTGATCGTGGACCACCACCGGATCACCGCTCCCACCACAAAGGACCCCCTGCATGCCGTCCGGGTGCCGCCGGGCGCGCTGCGCGGCGATGTGCTCCAGGCCCTGCACCGGGCCGGGTTCGACGGGGCGCGCCTGTCCGGTGTCGTGAACAGCGCTGACTGCTGGCTCGACGTCGACGCCGTAACCGTCGACCGGGAGCACCTCGACATCCTTCTCATCGGTAAAGGCGGCACCGGTTCGAGCCCGGTCTGGGAAGACCTCGCCGGCGTCGAGTTGCCCGCCCGCCACGTCGACCCAAGCCATCCGAACCCGGCCGTTGTGGAGCACGTGCGCAGCGCCGTAGCGATCGCCTTCGACCCTAACCACGGGGTGCGGCAGCGCCTCGAGTGGGCGGTCCTGGACCTGCTCGCGCAGCCCGGACCCGACGGCTGGAAACCCCCTAAGCGCGACAACACCGCCGCCCGGTCCCTCACCGAGAAGGCCGTGAACGACTGGCTGGTCCGGACCGCGACCGCCCTCGAGCGGGTCCTGGACAGCGACGCCCCCGACGCCCTAGAGACGTGGCGCGCCGAGGTCCGGTCCGCGGCCCGGGCCGCCTTCGACGACGTCGCCCTCCCCTACATCACCTCCACCCGGTACGCACCCCGCTACGCGGTGGCCCTTCGTCGACTCTCATACAGGAGATCCGCATGACCGCCCCCGTCACGACCAGCACCACCGCCGCTGAAACCCGCCAGCACCGCGACCAACGGTTCGTCCAACGGCTGCTACGTCAGCGCCGGGACGAGAACGCCGCGGCCCGCTCCGCGCTGCGGCGGGGCGACACCGCCGCTCTCGCCGACCGGGCCATCCCCTACCTCCACGCGTGGCACTTCAAGGAGCACGAGATCCTGCCGGCCCTGCTGTTCGCGGCCGCCATCTGCCGCTACCTCGACATCGCGGACGACCCCCGCAGCTCGTTGGGCGGGGCCGCGTTCTACACCCTGTCCCCGACGGACCGTCACGATGCCGCCAACACCAGCGTCGGTCGGCGCGTCGTCGCGGCGCAGCGACAAACCCTCCCGCTCGCGCACCGCACCTTCACCGGCCTGCTCACCAGCATCGCCGCCCAACCCCGCCTGGGTCTGGACTGGACCGGGCTGTGGCGCCTGTACCGGACCTGGGACGACCCCGAGCCCGAGTACCGGCGCACGACCCGCCGCCGGCTGCTACTGGACTTCTACGGCACGAACCCGAACAGCGACACCGACACCGCCGACAACGCCACAACCGGCTGAGCCGGATCCGCACAACCGGCTGATCAGGACCCGCGCCGGCAGCCACCAACACCCCCCGCGGCAACCACCGCACCAACACTGGAGAGACCAACCCCCATGGACGACAACTTCCTGAACCTGCACGTCCTCGTCACGACCAGCATCGCGAACCAGAACCGCGACGACAGCGGCGCCCCCAAACAGGTCACCTACGGCGGTGCGACCCGGCACCGCATGAGCAGCCAAGCCATGACACGGGCCAAACGCGTCGCCTACGAACAGGCCGTCGGTGGGGACCAGGTCACTTGGCGCGCCAAGGGTGGCATGGTCGACATGGCTCTGGGTCTCGCGACCGACCTCGCCAACCAGAAGGACGCGCCGCTCACCGCTGAGGAGACGACCAAGGTCCAGGTCATCCTCACGACCGGGGTGAATGCGCTGGTCATAAATCGCGAGAAGGCACTCAAGGCCGCCACTGAGCGCGCGAACGCGAAGGCGGCCCGTGACGCCAAGAACGACGTCACGGCCGTCAGCACGACCGCCAGCGCCGGCGCGGAGGACACCGGCAAGAAGGACACCCTCGTGTGGCTCGCCGAGCACGAGGTCAAGGACCTCGTCGCCAGGAGCCTTGTGTCCGTGCGGAATGAGACCGACCTCGGCGACTTCGTCAACCTCCGCGGCCGTACCCAGTCCCTGAGCATCGCCGCGTTCGGCCGGATGTTCGCGTTCCGCCCCGACCTGCAAAACGAGGCGGCCGTGCAACGCAGCCACGCCTTCACCACACACGCCGCCGACATCGAACCCGACTACTTCACGGCCGTGAACGACCTTCCCCAGCCCGGTGACGGCAGCGGCGCCGGGCACCTGGACCTGAACCAGTTCGGCGGCGGCGTCTTCTACTGGCACGCCAACATCGACCGCAACCAACTCTGGGACACCTGGATCCCGGACACCGAGGACATCAAGACCCGCGCCCGCCTCACCGTCTTCTTCGAGCAGCTCCTGCTCGCACTCCCGTCCGGAAAGCAGAGCACCACCGCACCCAAGACCGTTCCGGACGCGATCCTGGCCGTTCCCGCCACCAGCCCCATCGCGCTCCATCAGGCATTCGAGGCCCCCGTTCGCATCAGCTTGGGCGGCGTCGGGTACCGCCAGTCGAGCCTGACTGCGCTCCTGGACATGCACGAGAAGGTCCGGGCATTTACACCCGGCCAGTTCGGGCAGACCGCGCACCTGGCAGGCACCATCGACGCGAAACCCTACGACGGCATCACCGCCCAGCCGAGCCTCGACGCGCTGGTGACCGTGTGCGTCGACTGGGCCTTCGCAGGCCGCCCCGCGGGCGCCTCATGAGCACACTTGTCGCCCGCCTCGCCGGGCCCCTTCAGGCGTGGGGCGCCGAACCGCGGCTGCGGACCGCGAGCACCCATCCGACACCGACCTGGTCGGGTCTGCTCGGGATCGCACGCGCCGCGCTCGGACACGGCCGCACCGATCCGACCGACCAGATTCGATGGCTCCGGAACCTCGACATGGCCATCCGAGTCGACCAGCCCGGAACCGTGCACGTCGACTTCCACACCATCAACCCGCTCCCGGCGGCGTACGAGAAGTTCGAGTTCCTCGACCCGCCGGACCGCGGCCTCGTGCCCCTGGGGACAACCGTTCAGGCATCCGGCCAGGCGCCCCGCTGGCTCAAAGGCGCCGCCCCGCTGGTCACCCGCCGGGCTTTCATCAACGACGGTTCCTTCCTGTGGCTCGCCCACGGCCCAGACGGCGACCTCGACCGGCTAGCACACGCCCTGAGCAGCCCCCGGTGGACCCTCGCGCTCGGACGGAAGGGATGCACTCCCGCAAGCCCTTTCCTGCTCGGCCTACACCCCGGGACCATCACGCAGGCCGCGCGGGCCGTCCCGCTCACCGGCCGCACCCCCGACCGGACCGTCGACCGCGCCACCATCCCCGGCGACACCCCCACCAGCCGTGTCGAGCTCGTCTGGATCCACGGCGCCCCTGACCCCGCCCTCGCCGCCACCGGCACCCGCGTCCTCCTCGACAACCCGACCGGCAGCCACCCACAGGACGGGTACACCACCGGGCGGCACACAGTCACCCAAGTCCAGGTCCCCTACAGGAAGGACCTGTTGCAGTGGGCTAGCGCGCATCTGACCCATCCCGCCCGAACCTCGACGGACCTGGAGACGACCACATGACCGCCACCCTCGACCGCCCCCGCATCGCGCTCACCAGCTTGACCCTCACGCTCGTGCCTCTGAGCCACCAGAGCCTGCGTCATGTCCACAACTGGGACGACCAGGAGGTCCTGCACAAGGCGGTCATGGGGCTTTTCCCGGACACCATTCCCGGCGAACCGGAGCAGCGCCGCGCGAACAACGGAATCCTGCACCGCTATGACGCCCGAGCCACCGGCCTCGCGCGGCTCCTCGTCCAGCACGCGACACCCCTTCGGCCCGCACTCGCGAGCGATCCCGCGCTGCTGCACACCGACCTTCAGCCCCTGCTGGTCAACCTTGGTGTCGGGACCGGAGCCCGGTTCCGGATTGTGCTCAACGCGGTTCGCTCCCAGACTCGATCGAAGCGGCGCGTCCCGATCACGGACCTGGACGACCTCGTCACCTGGGGCCTTCAACGCCTCACGGCCGCCGGGCTCGACATGATCCAGCTCGCTGACCAGCCAGCCACAACCCTGGGTACCGCCGGCAACAGCCCACTATGGACCGCCCAGTACGACGGTCACGCCTTCATCGCCGACCCGGACACCACCCGCCGCGCGCTCCTGAACGGGCTCGGCCGCGCCAAAGCGTACGGCTGCGGGCTCCTCAGCCTCGCGCCCGACAGAGCCTAAGAATCGTGGCCTACAGCGAAGGAGCGATCCAGCTCCAACGCCCCGACCTGACGGACCTTCCCAGGATCGGCGACCGGATCGCGTTCCTGTTCCTGGACAAAGTCCGGGTCGAACAAGGCCGCACCGGACTCGAAGCATGGTCCGCAGACGAGGACCGACGCCCGATCAGGACCGTCATTCCGGTCGCGCAGCTCGCCGTTCTGTGCCTAGGACCGGGTACGAGCGTGACCGGACCCGCGATGACGACCCTCTTCCGCGCCGGAACCGCCGTCATCTTCACCGGCGCGGACGGCCTGGTCGCCTACGCCAGCGCTCGCCCACTCGCAAGCGACGGCCGATGGGCCGCGGCCCAAGCCCGCCTATTCGCCGATCCGCCGGCCCGCCTAGCAGCCGCCCGGCTCCTGTATCAGGAAAGGTTCCCGAACGACCCGCTGCCCAACGGCGTGCCACTCGCGTCACTCCGTGGGCTGGAGGGACATCGCGTCAAGGCGACGTACCGACTCCTCGCCGCTCAGCACAAGCAAGGAGCCTTCCGGCGCGTCACGCTCGGCGCCACCGACCCGGTGAACGTGTGCCTGAACCGCGCCAACAGCCTCCTGTACGGCGTCGCCCTCGCGATCACAGGCGCGCTCGGGCTGTCACCCTCGCTCGGCGTCATCCACCAGGGCTCCACGGGTGCGTTCCTCTACGACCTCGCCGACGTCTACAAGACAACGGTCAGCATCCCCGCAGCGTTCGAAGCGGCCACGCATTCCACACCTGGAGACCACATCGGTCGTCTCGTACGCAAACGCCTACACGACCAGCGAGTTCTCCCCGCGATGCTGGCCCTCACACAGGCGCTCTTCGGAGACCTCGTCCAAGCCGAGGACGGCACCGACCAACTCCTCGACGACAAGGGCTTCGTACCCGGACTCGTCAACTGGGCACTCGCGTGAGCTTCGTCGTCCTGCAAGTCGAGAGCGTCCCCGAGCACCTACGTGGCTATCTCGAACGGTTCCTGCAAGAGACCCGGACGGGGCTATACGTCGGGACCCTTAGCGCGCGGGTCGCTGACCACCTGTGGGCGACCGTTCTCGTGCACGCCGGACCAGGCGACGCCCTCATGATCCGGCCCGACAACACCGAAGCCGGCTACACCATCCGCGCCCGAGACCATCCACGATGGAAGCTCGTCAACCACGACGGGTGGACCCTCAGCGCCACGATAGTCGACAATTCCTGACGCAAACGGCCAGGTCAGAAAGAGTGCTCCCCGCTCCGGCGGGGGTGGTCCCTTCGACGCCGGCAAGCGGGCGGCCGAGGCGACGTGCTCCCCGCTCCGGCGGGGGTGGTCCCTTCATGTATCGCGGGGACGCCAGGACATCATTGTGCTCCCCGCTCCGGCGGGGGTGGTCCCAGCCGCGGCGTCCACTACGACCACACCACCGGGTGCTCCCCGCTCCGGCGGGGGTGGTCCCTGCCCGGGCCGCGCGGTCCCCTTGCCGAGACGGGTGCTCCCCGCTCCGGCGGGGGTGGTCCCGCCCGCGTCCGGTTCGACGTCGTGTGTCTCTGTGCTCCCCGCTCCGGCGGGGGTGGTCCCGCCCGCGGCGTCCACTACGCCCACACCACCGGGTGCTCCCCGCTCCGGCGGGGGTGGTCCCACCGCGAGCGCCCCGGCGGCCCGCGCGAACCCGTGCTCCCCGCTCCGGCGGGGGTGGTCCCTAGCGGGGCAAGGATCGGTTTCGCGCCGCTGGAGTGCTCCCCGCTCCGGCGGGGGTGGTCCCAGCGCGAGCGCGTTGGGCGCGTCGGCGGCGAAGTGCTCCCCGCTCCGGCGGGGGTGGTCCCTCGCGGCTCGCGGCGCTGCGGGCCAGGACCAAGTGCTCCCCGCTCCGGCGGGGGTGGTCCCTCCGGGCACGACCAGCTGCTCGACCGGATCGAGTGCTCCCCGCTCCGGCGGGGGTGGTCCCTTGTGCGACGTGTAGACCTGCAGCGGCTCATCGTGCTCCCCGCTCCGGCGGGGGTGGTCCCGGGCTGGCGTTCTCCATCCCGGGTGTCAACGTGTGCTCCCCGCTCCGGCGGGGGTGGTCCCGCCCACGGCGTCTACTACGACCACACCACCGGGTGCTCCCCGCTCCGGCGGGGGTGGTCCCGCGCGAGAGGCAGTGGACCGGGGACATGTCCCGTGCTCCCCGCTCCGGCGGGGGTGGTCCTTGCACGGGCATGGCCTGGCCGTGCCGACTTTTGTGCTCCCCGCTCCGGCGGGGGTGGTCCCCACGCCGTCGAATCGCAGACCTTCGCTGCGCAGTGCTCCCCGCTCCGGCGGGGGTGGTCCCTGCGAGCTTCCGGCGCAGGTCGCGCGTTCGGTAGTGCTCCCCGCTCCGGCGGGGGTGGTCCCGCCACGTGACCGCCACCGTCGCGCAGGCCGCCGTGCTCCCCGCTCCGGCGGGGGTGGTCCCCATCCGACGGTGGCTGTCCGAAGGCAGACTCCGTGCTCCCCGCTCCGGCGGGGGTGGTCCCCTCTGCGTGATGGAGGTGGTGGCGTGGTGGGCGTGCTCCCCGCTCCGGCGGGGGTGGTCCTACTCGCTGATCGAGTACCCGACCGGGAAAGTCGCGTGCTCCCCGCTCCGGCGGGGGTGGTCCCGTGTGGGCCGCGAACCAGGGCGGGTGGACCGAGGTGCTCCCCGCTCCGGCGGGGGTGGTCCCCCGCCGGTCGATCTGGCGCATCACCCACAGCAGTGCTCCCCGCTCCGGCGGGGGTGGTCCCTGCTGCAGGAATCGTTCCTCCGTCGCCGGGCGGTGCTCCCCGCTCCGGCGGGGGTGGTCCCTACCCATTGCAGTTAGACAAAATCACCCTCGCGTGCTCCCCGCTCCGGCGGGGGTGGTCCCTTGTCATGCGCTCTCCTGTGCTCGTGCTTGACGTGCTCCCCGCTCCGGCGGGGGTGGTCCCACACCACCCCCTTGTACACCGCCGACCCGCCAGTGCTCCCCGCTCCGGCGGGGGTGGTCCCCGGACACTGCGGCGGCGACCATGCCCACGGCGGTGCTCCCCGCTCCGGCGGGGGTGGTCCCACCGACTACTCCGACGGCACGACATGGGTCCGGTGCTCCCCGCTCCGGCGGGGGTGGTCCCCACATGCAGCCGCTGCGGCTCGGCCCGCCTGCGTGCTCCCCGCTCCGGCGGGGGTGGTCCCTCGTCGGGGACGTCGACCCCGCACATTGTCGACGTTCAGCCGTCCACGACCGTCCCGCTCACCGTGCCCGCGGCTACCGTGACCTGATCGCGTCTCGAGATGTTCGAACGTGGACCGTGCGAAGTCGGTGACCGTCGCCGTGATTTCTCTTCGCCAAAACGGCCCTGCTGTCGCCTCTTCGCTTTTATCGGACCTCCGGGCTGGTCTCGGCGCAGACACTCGGGAAGGTAGCGGCCCCCTTCTCGATCTTGACGGTGGGGTTTGTGTTCAGGGCGATGTCAGCAGACGCGGTGTCACAACTGTGCCGGTGGGCGCACCTTCCCTGACTTGAAGCAGCAGACCCATCAAATGTCAGCGAGGTGTTCTGGGGATGAACGTTCTCACCACGGCCTGGGTGGCCGCCGGGCGACCGCGGGTCCCCGTCCCGTGCGGGCGCGGGGCCTGCGCCCGCTGTGGCAGCGCGGGCACCGAGCTGGCTGCCACCCGGGAGGTGGTGTCGCGGGTGTTCACCGGCTACGACAGCTGGGCGGACCCATCCGGGCCGGGTTTATGCCCTGCGTGCGCCTGGGGATACCGAACCCGCACGTTGCGCACCACGACGCACATGGTCACCGCTCACCCCCTCTTGCTGCAAGCTTTGAGCGCGCCGCGGCTGGGGGATCTGTTGACCCGCCCGCTGCCACCGCGGGTCGCCGTGGTCGTCCCGCTGCGCCCCGGGCGCAAACACCTGTTCCCGACCGCGGTGTGGGGCCGGGTCACCGTCGAGGACACGCACCTGCCCTGGACCAGCGGGGACGCGACCCGCCTGGGTGTGATGCGCCGGCTGCGGGCACTTGGGTTCGGGCCCCGGATGCTCACCGAGCCCGCACCGGCCTGGTCGGTGTTGCGCCGCCTACCCCGCACCTGGTGGTCCCAGGTCGGCGCGGATTGGGACCTGTTGGAGCCGTGGCGGTCCCGCCGCCCGTGGTTCGACCTCGCCGTCTACGTCTGCCGCGGCCCGGCGCAGGTGGCCTCGTGAACGCCCCAACCCGCGACGCGCGCCCCTCATGCACTCCGACCGATGGGTGGCTCGCCGCTGCCGGGCACATGCCGGCGCTGCCCGGCCCGCCCGGCACCGCCGAACGGCTCCTGCTGCTCATCCACTACGGGGTGGACTGGCAGACCGGCTGGGTCGGTCGGTACCGGGCCACCTACTGGGACAAGTTGCTCCCCGACCGGGTGATCACCGCCACCTACCGGGCCGGGACGCTGCGAGGCTGGTGGCGCCAGGTCGCCACCGAACTCGGCTCCGCCCCACGCAGCCCCGCCGAACGCGCCGAACTCGAACAACTGCTGCGCGCCGACCCGCCCCCGGTGCTCGAAGTGCTGCGATCCGAAACCGAGGCGCTGCTGCTGCGCACCCGCATCGTCGCCGACGCTGTGCGGGACTCCCGCCCACACCGCCCTGACCCCACGCCCGGATCGTGATGACAGCCACCGTGTTCTGGACCGGGACGCTCACGGCCTTGTCTTCGATCGCGCACGGCGGGGAAACCCGGGGCACCATCACCCTGCTGCGCCGCGAACTGGTCATCCAACCCGACGGGCGCCCGGTGCACGTCCCGGTCATCTCCGGGAACGCGTTCCGCGGCCGGCTGCGACGCATCGGGGAGGAACTGCTGCGCGACACCCTGGGCTACGAAGGCCATCTGTCGTTGGCCGCGGCGCACGCCTTGCGCGGCGGCGGCGCCCTGGCCAAAACCTCGGCCGAGCCGCTGTCCGGGCGCCGGCTAGCCGATCTACGCGCCCTGGTCCCCCACGTCGGGGTGTTTGGCTGCGCCGGCGGCGGGCGGATCCTCGACGGCGCCCTGCAGGTCGGCAAGGTTGTGCCCCACCTGGCGGAGACCGCCCACATCCTGCCCGCCGGGCACCCACAGCTACCGGCGTTCGACGCCACCCAGGTCGAGACCTACGTGCGCGCCGATGACACCAGCGCCCACGCCTTCACCGAAGTCCTCGCCCCCGCCCGCATCCCGGTCGACCCCGCCGGGCACCCCCAACTCGAGCACCTACCCGAACCCCCCCAGCCCGCAGAGCGCCCGGCCGCGGCGGAGCCCTCGGACACCGCGATGCTGATGCTGTACCGGGTCGAGACCTTCCCCGCCGGCACCCGGTTCGGAACCTGGCTGCGCCTGGACCGGGCCACCGACCTCGAGCTGGCGTTCTTCACCGACGTCCTGGCCGCCTTCACCCATGATGGGCGCCTCGGTGGCCGCGCCGGCATCGGCCACGGCCGGGTCCACACCGACCTCACCCGCACCCACCTCGCCGGGGACACCAGCGCCGGCAAGGTGGACTGGCGCGCGCAGCTCCGCGGGCACCGCGACGACGCTCTGACCGCCCTGGGTGCCCTGACGTGAACGCGCACATCCCCCTGCAGGTCCGCGCCCACCTCGCCGCCGGCGTCGCCCAAGCCGCCCCCTGGGGGATCGCCCTGGACGGGCTGCTCGCCGCCGAGATGTGGGCCGACCACAAAGCCACCCAACGGGCGGCCGGCTTGCCCACCCCCCACCTGTTCGAGACCCGCAACCCGGTAGACCTGCCGCTGCCACTGGCCCGCTGTCCCACCCCCCACCACGGGCTGTGGCATTGGGCCGCCACCTGCGCGCACCCCGAAGGTCGCCCCGATCTGCCCCCCGAGGTACGCACCTGGACCGGGCGCACCGACTCCCGCGCCCTCACCCACCTCACCCCTGCTCTACCAGCGGTGCTCTCCGACCGACAGGGCCGCTACCGGGCCCGGCACATGCCGCTGCTGGTCACCCCCGCCACTACGATCGTGTGGCAAGCCGTCGGGGACCCCGACCACATCCGTGCCCTGCTGGGCGGGATCACCGCGATCGGCAAGAAACGCTCCACCGGCGAAGGCCACGTGCTCAGTTGGGACATCACCCCCACCCCCGACCTGGACCCGTGGACGGCCGCGCACCTGCACCCCGACGGCACCCTGGGCCGGCCCACCCCCGACGGCTGCCTGACCGGGCGCCACGTCCGCCACGGTGGCCACGGCACCGCCGGCCTGCGCCCGCCATACATGCACCCCGCCCGCCAACACACCCTGCACCTACCCGCCCTCCTCGACGGCTGAGCGCCAGTCGTGCCCTCCCCCGACCCCGGCCTGGACCCCACCCGCCTGGCGGCGCTACGTCGACCCCACCCCGCCACACCCGGCCTCCCCCAACGGATCCGCGACCACCTTGACACCCACGACGGCTACCTCGCCTTCTCCGGCGGCAAAGACTCCATGGTCGTGCTGCACCTGGCCCTGACCGTGGAACCCAACGTGCCGGTCGTCTTCTTCGACTCTGGCCTGGAGTTCCCCGAGACCTACCAATACATCCGCCAGCTACATACTGAACTCGGGCTACAACTGCACTGGATCCGGGCCCGCCACACCACCCTGGAACTCCTCGCCGCATCCGGCGCCTGGGACCACACCGCACCCCGGCACCCGACACCGGACCTGCACGACGTGCTCATCACCGAACCCGCCGCCCGCGCCCACCACGAGCACGGGCGCGGCGAACTGTGGGGGGTGCGCGCCCAAGAGTCCCGCGGCCGCGCCGCCCTGTACGCGAACGCCCTACGTGCCGAGGTCGCCCGCAGCTGCACCAGCTGCTGCACCGCACACCCGCACCCGGCGGCCCGCCGCCGCCACGGCGGACTGATCCGGCGCGTCGACGGCACCGTCGCGTTCGGCCCGATCTGGGACTGGAAGACCCCCGATGTGTGGGCCTACCTCGCCCGCCACCACCTGCCCGTGAACCCCGTCTACACCAAGCTCCGCCGCCTCGGCGCCCCCGAACACTTCCTGCGGGTCTCCCACATGCTCGACGGCAACCGACTCGAAGACGGCCGCATCACCTGGCTCCGTCGCGGCTGGCCCGACCTGTTCGAAGACCTCGCCCGCGTACTCCCCCGTTTGCGCGAGTTCGTGTAGCCCGGACCGCCGCACGGGACCCCTAATCCGTCGGTAGCAGGGCGCCGACGTCCTCGTCGAGCGCCGCGGCCAGGCCGTCCGCCACGAGGGCGGCACGGATGAGCCGGCGCCTCGCCTGGAAGCTCGGCACCTGCGACACGTCCAGCGCCGCGGCCAGGTTCTCGCCTCGAGCTGCATGGTCGACGAGCCGGCTGTGCAGCGAGTCCTGGGCGTCGTACGTCGGGATGGGCAGCCACCACGGGTACATGTCGAAGTGTCGGGGGTTGTGTTGGCCGCGGGCCTGCAGCGGTCGCACTCGGAGTGTGGTGACGTCGGCGTTGAGGACGGCGGTGAGGTAGCGGGCCTCGTCCCGACCGGACACTGCGGCCCAGTACAACGCGTGCTCGACGACGGCGCGGGGGTCGGTGATGTGCGCGGCGGCGAGGTACTGCCCGCTGGCGTTGTAGACGACCCGATGATCCGCTCCGGGCACTTGGGCGCTGAGCTTCCGCCGGTAGTCGAACTGCTCGATGAGAGTGAGTCGGTCGCTGCTGCGCCGCGCGTTCCACTCCCGCTCAGCGTGGCGCCACCAGTCCGCCAGGCCGGGGTAGAGGTCGAGCCGGTCGTCTGCACCGGACAGCAGGAGCGTCCCGTCGAGGGGCAGGACCGTGAGGGGCGGTTCCTTGCAGTCGAAAAGGCAGCAGGCTGTCACCGACAAGCAGCCGACGGACGAACTGCCGCTCGACGCTGCCGGTCAGCGACGGCACGTCCTTCCATGGTGCCTTCTCGGCGGTGGATCGGAAGCTGCGCACGGCGCGCCGGCCAGCTCCGGGGGTCAGCCCTGCACCGGTGACGGGTTCGACGAGGCCGAGGACACGGGGAACGAGGGTGGCGCCCTGGGAGAAACGGTCGGCGTAGGGACTCTGAGGCCCGTCGTATGCCGAGGCGGCGAGCGGCCCGCGGCGGCGCAGGCCCGCTTGCGCGGCGGACAGCGTCGGGTTGCCCCCCGGCAGCCGCCCAAACCAGGTCTCAGCCTGAGCGGTCAGCGGAACCGGTCTGCCCGCCCGGCGCCCGAACACAGCGGCCGCCGGCACGGGGAAGAACGCGGGCTTGACCGCGTGCAGGTCCCATGCCTGCTCGAACTCGACCGCGAGCGGAGTGACGGGGTGACCGTAGTCACCGCTGCGCAGGCCGGCGTACGGACGGCGGGTCAGCGCGGCCAGCGGCAGCAGGTAGGCCACGGTGCCGCCGTCGAGCAGGTACAGCTCGACGGTGCGGGCCAGGAACAGTCCCGACAGGTCCTGGGCCGGGGCGGCCGTCGCGCCGTGCCACAGGCCGCGCTGCTCGCTCATCTCCCGGAACCCGGCTTGCATGGTGGCGGTCATGTTCCGGTATGCCAGCCAAGGGGGGTTGCCGATCAGGACGTCAACACGGTTCGCCGGCCGGGACAGCCACACCGGTCGGACAAGGTTACGGACGTAGTAACCCCAGATGTGGTCGAGTTCCTGGTCATGCAACCGACACATGATGGCAAAGGTCGACTCCAGCGTGGGTCGGTCGGCGGCGGCGATCCCGAGCCGGCGGAACACGCCGGCCAGCGACGGCACGGGGCTGTCCGCCGTCCGGTCAGCGGCTCGTCGGGCCAGTTCAGCGACTAGCTGGTCGAACCGGCCGGCGTCCGCGAGCACTCCGTCGGGAAACAGCAACTCGCCGGCGAAGAGCTGCGCGCCGTCATTGGTGGCGACCGTCAGCCCGGCATCGGAGAACAGGCTCGCATCCTGGCCCCACTGGACGCTGTCACCGAGGTAGACGGGAACGCTGAACGGCGGACGGTCATCGTGCTCGAGCAGGTCCCGGCCCAGCGCGAGCAGCCAGGTGACCCGGGCGAGTGTGACAGCGACCGGGTGCACGTCGACGCCAGTGACGGCGGCGACGGCCCCGAGTATCTGATCGGGCGGAGCCAGCCCGGCGCTCTGCGCGGCTATGACGTAGCGGCGGACAGCGTGGAACAGAAACGTCCCGCTCCCGCAGGCCGGGTCAAGCACCCGTTGACGAAACGGGTCCGAGACGGCCGCGTAGACGACCGCCTCGGCGAGCCAGTCAGGGGTGTAATACTCCCCCAGCTTCTTGCGGGTTTCGGTGTTGATAACGCTTTCGTACAAGGAGGCTTATTCACAATGCCGAAAAATAGCATAAAAACCGTGACGCCGCTCGGCGTGCCTAACTGAGCGACGACCCGCTCATTGAGAGAATTGGGTTACCAGACTCAATACTCCAGGAACGGGCCGCCACATGTATC
>JBBRHF010000064.1:0-21167 GCA_038223055.1 Actinomycetes bacterium
GCTCCGCCGCAACACCGACCGCTTCAGCCCACAACGGCTCGGACAGGTCGCACTCGCCGTAGCCCTCATCCTCACCGTGAAACTCGTCAAATGGGCCAAACGCTGGACCGACTAAACCCACCTATCCGCGCGCGCTCTTACGAGGCGTCGACACCTATGTCGGCTGCTTTTTCGCCTCGGTCGGTGACCCTCCCAGAGCCTTGGATGCGGACGTCCCCACCTCGATGTGGCCGATTTGGGGGGCTTAGCCCGTTCTGCGGACCGGTGGGACGCGAGGGCTCGCCCAACCCCGGCGGTGGGATCGGGAAGCGGCGGCTGACGCTCCGGTAACTGGCACGCTGAGCCGGCGATCGCCGGAAAGTCCGGGATGACGGCCTCCGACGCGGCCCACGGTGGACTCCCAGCCGTGCCGGCCTCCCTGGCGTTCAGCGCAGGTCGCCGAGAACCTCACCGGCTATGCCCAGCACGATCGGCACGACCCCCAGCAGGACGAAGGCGGGCAAGAAGCACAGGACGAGCGGGCCGACGGCCAGCACTCCGGCGCGCCGGGCAGCCGCCTGGGCTCGCCAACGATGCCGCTGTCGCTGGTCATCAGCGACCCCCGCGACGGTGTCGGCCAAGGGGGCGCCGGTGTCGGCGGCCCGCGCGAAGGCTCGCCGCAGCGGAGCCAGGGGGTCCTGCGGGTCGGCCGAGGCCCACGCCTCCGCGGGCTGTGCGCCCAGCCGCAGGGCCGCCGAAACCTGCTCGAGGCGGCTCGCCAGCGGCGGGCCGACCGCCGCGGCCACCAGCGCGAGGGAGTCCTCGGGGGAGGCACCAGATGCGAGACAGACAACGAGGAGGTCCGCGGCGCTCGGCAGTGCCGCGGACTCGGCGGTTCGCGTTCTCGTCGCCACCGCCGCATCGCGACCGGCGACCAACCAGCAGGCACCCAGGACAGATCCGGTGGCAACGACAGCCCAGAAGGTCCCACCGACAAGCTGACCGGCGATGGCGCCGAGCATCACCGCTGCGAGTGAACGCGGTCGACCGAGCCGACCGCGGTTCGATCCTCGGCCGAACCGCGGTCCTGGACCGACGCCTGCCCGAGGCGCAATGTCGAGTCCGAAGGGCTTGCCCGGCGGGGCGCCGCGGACCGGCCACGCTCGCCACCCCGACCACCAGCCGGTGGCGGGGCGACGGCGCAGCCCCACGACCCGGCGACGGGCGACCACGGCGCCGTCACCAAGCCACAGCATGGCACCGAGTGCCGCGAGGACTCCAGACAACAGGGCGGTCATGGCGGCTGGGCGCCGGGCGCCAGGCGAGCGGTCATGGCGGCTGAGGCGACGAGAGCCAGGCGTGCGACGCCGAGCGCCACGTGTGCCGTCGTGGCGGCTGAGGCGCCGAGCGCCAGGTAACTGGTCAAGACGGCTCGGCGGCACGGGCGATGTGTGTGGCCCAGGCCAGACCCGCTGACTCGAGCATGAGACCGCCGACGAGGCATCCACGGCCGACCGGGGTGGCGAAGAGAACGGTCAGCGGGTCGGCCCCCAGGGCACTGCCCATCAGCATCCCGAAGGCCGGCAGCAGGGCAAGCAGCACCCCCGTGGCGCGGGCTCCGGCCAGCTCGGCGGCCACCTCCTCACGGACTCGCTCCTCCGCGCGCAGCGTCTCGACGAGCCGGCCCACCGCAAAGGCCAGGCCGCTGCCGCTGCGATCGCAGACGGTCCAGGCGACCTCGAGCCTTCGGAGGCCGTCGCCTCCGGGGGTGGTCGAGGCCGACCGAAGTGCGGCGGCGATGTCACCGTGCGGCGTGCCGGCCACGCTCGCCACCAGGCCGAGACCGCCGGGGTCGGCCACCAGGCTGAGACCGCCTTGGTCGGCCACCAAGCCGAGGCCGCGTTGGTCGGCCACGAGGCCGAGACCGCCTTGGTCAGGCGCCAGGCCGAGCGCGCCGTGGTCGGCCACC
Source organism: Actinomycetes bacterium (assembly GCA_038223055.1). Lineage (GTDB taxonomy): Bacteria > Actinomycetota > Actinomycetes > JACCUZ01 > JACCUZ01 > JBBRHF01. Next base: position 1,949 of record JBBRHF010000064.1, read on the forward strand.
GCAGCGGCGAGGGCGTCACGCGGCAGCGCGCCGGCGGACAGCTCGGCGGCCATCGACGAGCACAGGTCGATGACGGCGCGGCGCCGTGTCGCGGCATCCTTGCGACGGCGCCACGGCAGGCGAGCGACGATCCGGACCAGCCCACCGGTCGCCGCATCGCGGGGGGCAGGTGCGGCCGGGCCCGCCACCCGGCGGAGTCGCTGCAACCCCGCAGCGGGCGCGCCGGGTGCCGTCGCACCGGCCAGGGCCGCCAGCAGGACCGCGGCCAGGGCCGATGCCGACATCACCAGGACCCGGCCAGGGCCGATGCCGACATCACCAGGACCGCGGCCCGTGCCCCGCCGGCCCCGGACAACAGGTGCGCCAGCCGCTCGGCACCGGGTCCTTCACGGGTGCCGCCGTCCTCGGCGACGGTCAACGCCGCCTGCACCTCGGTGAGACCACTCGCCGCCCGGTTGAGGACCCCGACGGCGGCCACCCGCCGGCGACCGTCCTGGCCGCGGGTGAGGTGCACGGCCACCTGGATCGCGGCAGCGAGCTGGCTGTGCAGCGCGTCCCGACCGAGCCCAGCGGCGAGGGCGAGAGCCTCCAACCGGGTCGGCAACAGTTCCGCGGAGTTGGCGTGCACGGTGCCGCAGCCTCCCTCGTGTCCGGTGTTGAGAGCGGCGAGCAGGTCGACGACCTCGCCGCCACGGACCTCGCCGACCACCAACCGGTCAGGACGCATCCGCAGGGCCGAGCGGACGAGATGGCGCAGGTCGATCTCGCCGGCACCCTCGACGTTGGGCGGCCTCGCCTCGAGACGTACGACGTGGGGGTGCGCCGGTTGCAGCTCACCGTTTTCCTCCACGAGGACGATGCGCTCGCCGGGAGCCGCTTCACCGAGCAGCGTCGACAGGAGCGTGGTCTTGCCGGTCCCGGTGCCTCCGGTCACAAGGAAAGCGAGCCGACCATGCACGATCTGGCCCAGGATGCGCCGCATCGGAGCCGTCATGAAACCCCGGCTGGCCAGCTCATTCATCGTGAATCCGCGACGGCGAGGCACGCGCAGGGAAATGACCGGCCCGGTCGGACAGATCGGCGGCAGCACCGCGTGCAGGCGGACACCATCGGCGAGCCGCGCGTCGACCGTCGGCTGGGCAGCGTCGAGCCGACGTCCGGCCGAGGAAGCCAGCCGTTGGGCCAGCCGACGCACCGCCTCGGCGTCGGGAAAGGTGATCTCCGCCCGCTCCAGCCCGGCTCCCCGGTCGACCCACACCTCGTCGGCGCCGTTGACGAGGACATCGGTCACCCCCACCTCGAGAAGCAGCGCCGTGAGCGGGCCGGCACCGGTCAACTCGGCGCGCACCGCCGCGACCAGCTCGCGCAGGGTCTGCTCTCCCACGAGGGCTCCGTCGGCCCGGACCGCCGCGGACACATGTGCCGCGGTCGGCGGGTCACCGGTGCGCACCAGACGGGAACGGACCCGCTCGACCAGCGCTGGGTCCAGGCGCACGTCGTGTCCCGATGGTGCGGCGCTGCCTCGGAGGTGGCCCGACGCGCTGGCGGTCACGCCGCCGTCCCATGCACGGAGGTCAGCTCGCCGAGCAACCCCCGGCAGAAGGTCGCCAGCGGACCCTTGCCGTGGCGGGCGGGGGGCTGGCCGCACTCCATCGCCTGCTCCAGTCCTGGCTCAGCCTTGACGTAACCCGCCAGCGGCAGCCCCAGCGTGTCGGCGACCAGCTGGCCGGTCAGCCCGGCCGGCGACGGCCCCCGCACCACGGCCCGCAGATCACGGGCGAGAAGACCGACCGCGACGGCTACCCGCGCGGCTGCGGCCGTCGCGCGCACCTCGGCCGGCACCACGAGCAACGTCACGTCCGCGGCTTCGAGGGCCACCTCCGTCGCGGCGTCGACCTGGCGGGGCAGGTCCACGACGACCACCTCGCTCGACGACGCGGCCGCGGTGAGCACGCTGCGCATGGCCGCGGGCGACACGCGCAGCTGGTCACCCCGGTCCCACGACAGCACGGTGAGCTGATGGACCTGGGGAAGGGCGGCTCGCAGGGCCGACCCGTCGACCCGGCCGCCCGTCACAGCGAGATCGGGCCAGCGCAGGCCCGCCGCGTCCTCACCGCCGAGAGCGAGGTCGATGCCGCCACCGAGCGGATCACCGTCGACCAGCAGGGCGCGGCGACCCATCCGCGCCGCGGTGACCGACAGCGCTGCCGCCAGGGTGGTCGCGCCGGCTCCGCCACGCCCTCCAACGACAGCCACGATCACGCCTGGACGGGGCGCGCGGCTGCCCGCTTGCGCGAAGCGGTCCGCCAGCCAGGCCTGTGCGTCGGGCAGGAACACGACGGTGTCGGCCCCCAGCTCGACCGCCACGTCCCAGACGCCGGCGTCCTCCAGATCGCCGACCACGATCACGACATCGCGCCGACGGCTCAGTCCCGCCCGCGCAGCCTGCTGGGCGAGGTCACCGCCGACCACCACTAGCGGGACTTCGAGCCAGCGTCGCCGGGCCGTCCCCACGTCGGGCACGACCTCGGGCTCGACACCGGCCAGCGAACACAGCCGCAGCAGCTCGTCGAGCAGGGATGGGTCGGCGGTGACGATGAGCGGGCGGTCGGGCACGGGGTCCTCCACGACAGAAACGGGCTACGGCAGAAGCGGGCTACGACAGAAGCGGGCTACGACAGAAACGGGCCGGGCCACCAGCCTCGCGGCCCAGGCCCCGTCCAGCCGTCACCCCGTCGTACATCTGTGGAGAACGAGACCCTCGAATTGCCTGTGGATCTGGCTCAGCCCGGACATGGGACGACCCCCGCTGGGGGGTAGCGGGGGTCGTCGTGCGGCTCCGGATCGGGGGGAAACCGGGCCGCAGCAGTGCTGCGCGTCAGTCGTGCGCCGCAGAACCAGCATGAGCCCAGAACGGGTCAAACACAACCCTCGGGACACCAAGATCCGGCCAAGTCTTGCGGGTTGCTTATGCTCGAATCATGTTGCGTCCTGCAAACTGGACTAGGCCAGCGGGTGTGAGTCCCGCCTGGGTAGGTACCGGAGCGCCCAGCAGCAGACCCGGTGCGTTGGAGAGATCTGGCGGGCTCAGCGGGGTGTCACGAGCCTCTTTGGAGGAAGCAAGATCACGGGCCGTAGCGTCAAGCGAACTCTGCAGCCTCGTCAGACCCACAATGGGAGAGCCGACCGCTCATGTCACGGCGAAGGCCATGTCCGTCAGGCCCTGTTCCGGGGTCGGCCTGGCGGGTGTCACCGGGGTGCGGGAGATGGCACGTGATCACGGTCTGGTTCGGAATAGGAGAGACCCGTCTGCCTGGCCTGCGTCGGGCAAAGACCGGCCGCAAAAGCCAATGGTGAAATCGTGCGGAGGGCAGCAGGAGTCCGACGGGGTCGTAGTTCCGGTGGTCGGCGCGCGACAGCACGCGCCGGAAGGGAAGGGGCCCCGACCAGGGCCTGCATCAAATCATGGGCATCATCCAATACCCGAAGGCGGCGTAACGATGTCCAGAAGACCGTCGGTAAGCCGTAGGCGGGAAAACCGCACGTACGGATTGAAAGGGGGATGGGGAAACAGGGCCGCCATGCGGTTCCTGCGCCCCTGACTGCCAATGGACAGCCAGGCACCGGACCGGACCGCAGCGTTCTTCGACCTGGACAAGACAATCATCGCCAAGTCCAGCACGCTGGCGTTCAGCCGGTCCTTCTACCAAGGCGGCCTCATCAACCGTCGCGCCGTCCTACGCAGCGCCTACGCCCAGTTCGTCTATCTCGTGGGAGGGGCTGACCACGACCAGATGGAGCGGATGCGGGCCTACCTGTCATCCCTGTGCGGCGGGTGGGACGTCCAGCAAGTTAAGGACATCGTGGCCGAGACGCTGCACGAGCTGATCGACCCGATCATCTACGACGAGGCCGCGACCCTGATCGAGGAGCACCACCTCGCCGGTCGGGACGTGGTCATCGTCAGCACGTCCGGCGCCGAGGTGGTCGAGCCGATCGGGGCGATGCTCGGAGCCGACCGGGTGATCGCCACCCGGATGGTCGTGGCGGACGGGAAATACAGCGGCGACATCGAGTTCTACGCCTACGCCGAGTCCAAGGCGAAGGCGATCGAGGAGCTCGCGGCCGCGGAGGGCTACGACCTGTCGCGCTGCTTTGCCTACACCGACTCGGTGACTGACCTACCCATGCTCAAGGCGGTCGGCAACCCCTACGCCGTGAACCCCGACCGGGCACTGCGCCGTGAGGCGGCCACCCGGCACTGGCCGATCCTCGTGTTCACCAAGCCGGTCGGCCTGCGGGACCGGGTGCCCAACGTCTCGCTCCCACCCCGACCGACCATGGCCGCCGCGGCCCTCAGCGCCGGGGCGGCGACCGCAGGTCTGGTGTGGCTCGCCGCCCGGCGCCGCCAGCACTGACCGAGGGCCGACAAGACCCAGCCAGGAAACCCGGCACGGCGCGTCGTACGTCGACACCCCCACAATCCGACAAAAGAAGTGCCCAGGGGCTTCCCTTGAGGCACCTCGAAGGTCTAGAACGGACATAGGGTCCGCGCGACCATGCACCCGACTCGTCGGGTTGACGGCCACTCGGACCGTGCACGGCAGCCGGGCACCCACGCGGCGACCGCCCAAGTACGGGCTGACCGAACCAGGCTGGTCCTGGTCGGCGTCGAGGAGGTGCACGCTTGGTAACCCGCGTCTGTCGTGTCGGGGCGGTGTCCCTCTTCGGCGGGACGCCGCTCCCCTTTCTCCTGAGGCACGCTTTCTCCCGACGGCCCGGTCCACCGCCGGCGGCCTCAACTCAGGCCCCCCGCTGGATCGCCTCGCACACCGCCACGCCCTCACGGGCGCCCAGCACGACCGCGTCCGCACACTGGGCCACCCACCCGGCCACGCCCCTCGCGCCACCCTCGGCATAGCGGCGGGCGCCCGCCAGGTAGGCCTCGCGGCCGAGCTCGGCATGCCCGACCTCGGGGCACGAGAGCCCACCGGGGTCCAAGCCGCGGTCCACGAGGGTCAACCGTTCCGCTGCCCGGGCCACCACGCCGTCGGCCGGGGCGAACGCCTCGATCGTGAGTAGCTCGCCGTGGACGACGGCCGCCACGACGAGCGCGGGCACGCGGGTAGGGGAGGTCAACAGGGCCGCGAGAGCGCCGAGCCGCGCCGACACGGCTGGGTCGGTCCGCGGCCGGCCCAGCTCCTCGGGCGGGACCAGGCCCACCGCTGCCAGCGCGTGCAGGCGGGCCAGGGCCTGCAACGGGGCGTGGCGCCAGGTCTGCGTCAGCGCGCCGAGCTCCGCAGCGGCCCGCAGCGCCCCCTGCAGGACGGCATCGTCGAGGACAGGGTCCCGCGCCGAGCTGGCTTCCTCCCCCGTTGCCGTGGAGGTCGCGCCGTCTGCGGGCGCGCGTACGGCTCGGCGTACGGCGTCGAGTGGCACCGACGCGCCCTCCAGGGCGGCCGATGCTCGGGCGCCGCGCAAGGCCGACTCACCTGCCACCTTGGCCGCTGACCGGCGCAGCACCCGGTGCCCCCGCAGGCCGTCGACGGCGGCGCGGGCCCGCTCGACCGCGTCGGGAACACCCGGCAGGTCGGCGACCGCCGCCAGCGGATCGGGGCGGAGACCAGGCACGAGGGGGACACTAGTCGTCGGCCCGCGGCGGTCCCGGTCGGCGCAGTCGCCGGTCGGCGGTACGGTGCCTTCGAGCGCAACGCCAGCCCTCCCCACGCGACCATGTGCGTCCTCGTGGCTCGGTGAGGGTGGACACGACACGACACGGAGGAGACCACGGTGAGCAACGAAGGCCTGTCCAACCTGCTGCACGAGGAACGACGCTTCCCGCCGAGCGAGGAGTTCGCGGCGGCGGCCGTCGGAAAGGCCGAGCTCTACGACCAGGCCGACGCCGACCGGCTCGGCTTCTGGGCCGAGCAGGCCAGCCACCTGGACTGGGACACCGAGTGGACCGAGGTGCTCGACTGGAAGCCCCCGTTCGCGAAGTGGTTCGTCGGCGGCAAGCTCAACGTCGCGGTTAACTGCGTCGACCGCCACGTCGCGGCCGGCAACGGCGCGCGGGTGGCGCTGCACTGGGAGGGTGAGCCCGAGGGCGAGTCGCGCACCATCACCTACGCCGAGCTCAAGGACGAGGTGTGCAAGGCCGCCAACGCGCTGACCGAGCTCGGCGTCACGGTCGGGGACCGCGTCATGATCTACCTGCCGATGATCCCGGAGGCCGTGATCTCGATGCTGGCCTGCGCCCGCATCGGAGCGCCGCACTCGGTCGTCTTCGGTGGCTTCTCGGCCGACGCGCTGCGCTCGCGGATCGAGGACGCCCAGGCCAGGCTGGTCATCACCTCCGACGGCGGCTACCGACGGGGCTCGGCGAGCGCGCTCAAGCCCGCGGTGGACGAGGCCGTGGCCGCATCCCCGGGCATCGAGCACGTGCTCGTCGTACGCCGGACCGGCCAGGACGTCGAGTGGACCCCGGACCGCGACGTGTGGTGGCACGACGTGGTCGACGCGGCGAGCACCGACCACGCGGCAGTGGCGCACGACGCCGAGAACCCGCTGTTCATCCTCTACACCTCGGGCACGACCGGAAAGCCCAAGGGCATCCTGCACACCACCGGGGGATATCTCACCCAGGTCGCCTACACCCACCGGGTCGTCTTCGACCTCAAGCCGGAGACCGACGTCTTCTGGTGCACCGCCGACATCGGCTGGGTCACCGGCCACAGCTACATCGTCTACGGCCCGCTGGCCAACGGCGCCACCCAGGTGATGTACGAAGGCACGCCGGACACGCCGCACAAGGGCCGCATCTGGGAGGTCGCCGCCACATACGGCGTCACCATCCTCTACACCGCGCCCACCCTCATCCGCACCATGATGAAGTGGGGCGAGGAACTGCCGAACCAGCACGACCTGTCCGCGCTGCGGGTGCTCGGCTCGGTCGGTGAGCCGATCAACCCCGAGGCGTGGATGTGGTACCGACGGGTCATCGGCAAGGAAGTCACACCGATCGTCGACACGTGGTGGCAGACCGAGACCGGCGCCATCATGATCAGCCCGCTGCCCGGCGTGACGGCCTCGAAACCCGGCTCGGCGATGCGCCCGCTGCCCGGCATCGGCGCGGACGTCGTCGACGACCAGGCCAACCCGGTGCCCAACGGCGGCGGCGGCTTCCTGGTGCTGACCGAGCCGTGGCCCTCGATGTTGCGCGGCATCTGGGGTGACGACGAGCGCTACCAGGAGACCTACTGGTCCCGGTTCGAGGGCCTCTACTTCGCCGGCGACGGGGCCAAGAAGGACGAAGACGGCGACCTATGGCTGCTCGGGCGGGTCGATGACGTGATGCTGGTCTCGGGACACAACATCTCGACCACCGAGGTGGAGTCCGCACTCGTGTCCCACCCGACCGTCGCCGAGGCTGCGGTCGTGGGCGCCAGTGACCCGACGACCGGGCAGGGCATCGTCGCCTTTGTCATTCTGCGCGGCGACGCCGTCGACGACGGGGACAAGACCGTGCAGCAGCTGCGCCAGCACGTGTCCACGGCGCTGGGTCCGATCGCCAAGCCACGTCAGATCCTCGTCGTGCAGGAGCTGCCCAAGACCCGGTCCGGGAAGATCATGCGCCGCCTGCTCAAGGACGTCGCGGAGCACCGGGAGATGGGCGATGTCACCACGCTGGCCGACCCGACGGTGATGGGCCTCATTGGCAAGGGCCTCGAGAAGGGCGCCGGGGACGAGTAGGGCCCAGGCGCCGCCAGCAATAAGCCGGGCAGCGACGCCCCGGTCCGCGTGCCCACCAACAGCGCGCGCGGGCCGGGCCGATTCTCGACGACTACGCGACTAGTGCACCTGCGCCAGACCGAGGAGAGACGGAAAGGGCGCCACGCTCAGCATCTCGGGCAACGTGCCGAGGGTAAAGACGCGACCGTCAGTGTCGCGCAGGACCGGGCCGAGCGTGTCGTTGACACGAGCCCAGCCAATGCCACCGAGGACACCGAGAAGCGGGATTCCGCCGAGTCGAATGGCCTCGTCGCGGAGCCGCTCAAAGCGGAGGGCCTTGTCGCGAGCCGTGCCGCCATCGTTAGCGCCCTTGCACTCCAGCAGGGCGCGGAGGGCGCCCGAGTCATCGAAGACCACGAAGTCCGGCGCGGGCGCAACTCGGACCTCGAACCGTTCGGCGATCTCACCCTGATTGTGTGAGCCGGTACGGATGTAGGGAACACGCCCTTCCTGGAAGAGCGCCTCCACGGCGTCCTCGATGAGGTCCCCGCGTTTCGTCGACGTCGCGTCGAGGACCTGGCGGTAAGCGCCGCCATAGTGGCGCTGATGGAGGAACGCCGAGTAAGGCGCTCCCTCGTTGGCGTATGTCTGCACAGTCGCCCAGCCGTGCTCCGTGTCTGGCTTGTCTTGCTTACTCTTCACGTCTCCCAGCGGCTCGCCGAAGAGCGTGCTGTCCATGATGCGGGTCAAAGTCTCGGCAGCGACCCTTACCTGAGCCTCCGTTGCAGCCGTCCCGCGACGTTCCATGGATTCGACTTTCCCGGACGACAACGGCGCGAGGCCCAAAGGCTGGCCGGCGAGCGTCGTCGAGTGCGCGAACTCCCCCGATGTGAGGCCCATGATTGTTCGGAAGACCAGGAGAGTCCGTGGGTCGGCCGCGATTGCGGCTGCGAGCGTTTCGGTCTCTACATCACGAAAAGCGTCCGTCGCCGCTGAGGCGGCGACATAGACCTCGTCGAAGTATGGGCGCTCATAGAACGGAGCCTCGTGAACATAGGCGAAGTCCGGGGCCAGGTGCGGGACGTAGGAGATCCGAGCGATCGCCGCGAAGATTCCCTGATGCTCAGCCGTTCCGTGATTCTGCGGGATGAGCCGGATCTGGGCGACCCGCTGGTCCCAGGATTGCGCGGTAGTGATCTTTGTGACCGTCTCGATTGTCGAGGACACGTTAGATCGCGTTGAGGAGAATGCCGGGCACGTCCTCAGCCTGATCACGGAGGATGCGGCTTCGCGCCTCCGTCACGAAGTCCTCGTGGATCTCGAACCCGCCCGCGAGACGGCCGAGGCGACGCGCCACGACAACTGTCGTGCCTCCACCGGCGAACGGATCGAGAACCACGCCGCCCTCTGGGCTCGCAGCGCGGATGAAGAATGACGCCAGTCCCTCCGGCATCGCGGCCGTGTGCGCTACGCCGCGATGCTGGTTGTAGGTCTGGGACACGCTCACCACGTTGCCCGGGTCAGCGCCGCCGAGCCGATAGGTCTTCGTCCGGTCTCGGCCGAATCCAGCCTCCGTATTCCGACGACCGAGAGTGTCACGGTTGCGGCGCGTGATCTCGGCGGCGTCAGCCTTGTAGGGGATCCGAACCGCGTCGAGGTCGAAGTGAGGGCGTGGCCCTCGGGCGAAGTGGTAGACATATTCGAAGGAGTCCTTCGTGCGCGGACCGAAGCGTCCCGGAACGGCGTTCGGCTTCCCCCAAATGTAGGTCTCGATCCAGCGCCAGCCCATGCGCTGGAGGGCGAGGACAAGTTCGTAGACGTACGGGTGTCGCTGACCCCTCAGAGTTCCACGATTCGCGACCCGGTTCTTGATGTTGAGGATCAGGCTTCCGGTCTCGCTGGTCGTGTCGTACATCGCGCGAGCGAACGGAAGGAACCACTCGACGTACCTGTCCGGGTGGATGCGGCTATACGCCCGCGCATCAGCGTAGGGCGGGCTGGTGAAGTAGAGGTCCACAGAGCCGCCGGGCAGGCTCGGCAGCCAATCCGCTGCGTCGCCATGGGTCACGCCCTCCGCAATCACGCGCGACAGCGATGCGCGCGGGTCGTCCGGCGGCGCCGATGGCGGCAACGGGACCTGTCGGGCGCTCATGTCGCCGGACACTAGTCGAGACCACCGACTCAACTCTCAAGGCGCTCCGCGTCTCGTCCCACACGATCTTGCCCCAGGCGGCGCCCGCACCGCCAGCGCTGCGAGCCGCTAGCGTTCGGGCATGCGGCTTGGAGTGGTCGTCCTGCCCGACCAGCGCTGGACCGAGGCGGCCTCGCGCTGGCGGGCGCTGGACGAGTGGGGCTTCCACACGGCGTGGACCTACGACCACCTGGCGTGGCGCACGCTAGCCGACGGCCCGTGGTTCGCGACGGTCCCCACGCTTTCCGCCGCCGCCCTCATGACCAGTCGGATCCGCCTCGGCGTCCTCGTCGCGTCGCCGAACTTCCGCCACCCGGTGCCTTTCGCCAAGGAGCTGATGAGCCTCGACGATCTGTCCGCGGGCCGGTTCGTGCTCGGCGTCGGCGCGGGCGGCACCGGGGTCGACGCCGAGGTGCTGGGCCAGGCCGCGCTCTCGCCGGCGGCGCGGGTGGCGCGCCTGGCCGAGTTCGTGGACCTGCTGGACCGGCTGCTGACCGGGCCGAGCACGACGTACGCCGGGGAGTGGTACACCGCCGTCGACGCCCGGATGATCCCCGGCTGCGTGCAGCGGCCGCGGCTGCCATTCGTCGTAGCCGCCAACGGACCCAAGGCGATGGGTGTGGCGGCCCGCCACGGCCAGGGCTGGGTGACCACGGGCCCGACGGGGCCCGAGGACGGTGAGCGGGTGTGGTGGCGCGGCGTTGGCGCAGTCGCCGCCCGGATGGACGACGTGCTCGCCGAGGTCGAGTCCTCCGGGGGCCGCAGCGCCGGGCAGCTCGAGCGCTACCTCAGCGTCGACGGATCGGGCGCCCTCGGGCTGTCCTCGATCGAGCACCTGCGCGACGTGCTCGGGCGGGCCGACCAGGCCGGTTTCGACGAGGTGGTGGTGCACTGGCCGCGCGCCGACGGGGTCTACGCCGGGGACGAGGGCATCCTCGAGCGGGTCGCGGCCGAGGTGCTGCCGGAACTGTCCGCACCGTCGAGTTCCCGTGCGTGACACGGAACCCTTCGCCCTGCTGGTGCTGTTCACGTCCGCCGCAGGCCTGCTCTCGGTGTTCTTCAACCGACTCAGCGAGCGCACCCAGATCCCCGCGCCGGCCATGTTCCTCGCGGCCGCCGCCGTCGCCGTACAAGTGGTGCCGGACCATAACGGGGCACGTCCCGGCAGCCGTCGCGCGGCCCGGACGTGTGCCTGGCCGGCGCGAGGGGGCAGACTGGCCGCCGAGCCGTATCCACACGTCGCGGCCAGCCATCGCCCAGCACGGAGGGACCCCGCATGTCATCGGAGCAGGAGCCGACGCTCGGCGCGCTGTTCGCCAACGCCAGCCGTGACCTATCCACACTGGTGCACAACGAGATCGAGCTGGCCAAGAGCGAGCTCCGGCGCGACGCCAAGGCCGGCGCCATGGGCGGTGCGATGTTCGGCGCCGCCGGCTTCCTCGGTGTGCTGGCGGTCGTGCTGCTCTCGATCGCCGCCGCCGAGGGTCTCACCGCTGCTGGGCTGCCCCGGGCCTTGGGCTACCTCGTGGTCGCCGTGGTCTACCTCGTGGTCGCCGGTGTCCTGGCCCTCGTCGGGAAGAAGGCCATCGCGAAGGTCGGGCCGCCGCAGCGCGCCATCGCCACGAGCAAGGAGACGGCCGCCTACCTCAAGGCGCGGCGGGCGAATGCCGAGATCCCGACCCACACCTGACGCTGCCTCGACCCGGGTCGCCGGGCCATGGGAACACCGGATGGTCGCGGCCAACGGTGCCCGGTTCCACGTCGCCGTCACGGGAGACGGCCCGCTGGTCCTGCTCGTGCACGGCTTCCCTGAGTTCTGGTGGGCCTGGCGGCACCAGATGGTCCCCCTCGCGGCGAGCGGATACCGTGCCGCAGCGATGGACCTGCGCGGCTACGGCGGCAGCGACAAGCCGCCGCGCGGCTACGACCCGTTCACCCTCGCCGCCGATGTCGCCGGCGTGATCCGCTCCCTGGGCGCCCGCGACGCCGTGGTGGTCGGCCACGGGTGGGGCGGCCTGGCCGCGTGGACGGTGGCGACCCTGCATCCGGAGCAGGTTCGTGGCATCGCCGCCGTGTCCATGCCCCACCCCCGCCGGCTGCGCGCCGCGCACCTCACCGACCTGACCCAGCTGCGGGCCAGCCGCCACATCCTCGGTTTCCAACGACCGCTCCGCCCGGAGCGGGCGCTGGTCGCCCGTGACGGCGCCCTGGTCGGCCGGCTGCTGCGGCACTGGTCGGCACCGGGCTGGCCCGATCCCGACAGCGAGCACCGCTACCGCCAGGCCATCCAGATCGCCGGTGTCGCGCACAGCTCGCTGGAGGCCTTCCGCTGGGCCGCACGCTCGCTGCCCCGCCCGGACGGCATCCGGTTCGCCAAGCGGATGAAGGCCCCGGTGCGGGTGCCCACCCTGCACGTTCACGGTGCCAGCGACCAAGCGCTGCTCGCGCGCAGCGCGCAAGGGTCCGGGCGCTACGTGGACGCGGCCTACCACTGGCACCTGCTGCCCGGGATCGGGCACTTCCCGCACGAGGAGGACCCCACCGCCTTCACCAATGTGCTGCTCGAGTGGCTCAGCTCCTCAGCCCTGGCTGCCACCCGATGACCGGCGGCGCGGAGCGGGACCGCGACTCGTCGGGTCGGCCGCGCAACCGCCGGCCGCGCGACGGTCTGGGGCGGCCACGTGCTCGGGACGCGACCGGAGTCGAACCGTTGCCGGACGAGCGGGCGCTCCCCCCGGCCGAATCTCTCCGGGAGGCCCAGCGGCTGCTCGACGACGGGCGACCGTTTCACGCCCACGAGGTGTTGGAGGGGACCTGGAAGGCGGCCCCGGCCGACGAGCGCGACCTGTGGCAGGGCCTCGCCCAGATCGCCGTCGGCCTCACCCATCAGGCCCGCGGAAACCCGCCGGGCGCGGTGACGTTGCTGCACCGGGGCGCCGGGCGCCTGCGCCCCTACGTCGAGGCCCCGCCGTACGGCGTGGATGTGGCCGGGCTGCTGGCGTTCGTAGATGAGCGGGTCGAACAGATCACCGCCGACGCCGGCCGTCGCGGTGTGGGCGACCCGGTTCCTCGCCTGTGCGGGTAGCCGCGCGGCGATTCGCGCCATCGCGCCGGTCCACGTGCACGGCACGTGGCGCGGAGGGTCAGGTACGTCGCGGGCCGGGTCAGGTGCAGGCGCCGGTGTCGACGCGCGCCCGGGCGGTGCGGCCGGCCGCGATGACCGGGGCAACCTCTGCGGCAGTCAGCGCGTAGCCGGTGGTGGGATCGTCGAGCGACTTGGCGAACACCACTCCGTAGACATCGCCCTGCGGGGAGAGCAGCGGGCCGCCGGAGTTGCCCGGCTCGACGTCGGCGTAGAGCGAGAAGACCTCGCGGGTGATCTGCCGGCGATCGTAGATGTCGGGCCCGCGGGCCCGGATCGTGTCCCGGACCCGGGCGGGGGCCAGCCGGTAGGGGCCGCCGCCCGGGAACCCGGCGACCACGGCCTCGGCGCCGCGGCCAGGGGCGCCCGCGAGCCGCAGCGGCGCGGAGCGAAGGCCGGGTACGTAGAGCACGGCGACGTCGCGGCCTGCGTCGAACGCGACCACGGTGGCGTCGTAGCGCCGGCCGAGACCCCCGACCTGGACCCGCGGGGCACGCACCCCGGCGACCACGTGGGCGTTGGTCAGCACGTGCTCGCGGGCGACGACGAACCCGCTCCCCTCGAGCCGGCGCCCGCACGAATCGGCCGTTCCGTCGATCTCGATCACCCCGGCCGCGGCCGCCCGGACCCCGGCCCCGCCGGTCACGCCGCTGCTCGGCGGGTCGACCGGCCGGATGCGCTCGGCCGATATGCCCCCGAACACCGTCGGCAGGCCGTTGTCGTCCAGCACCTGGCGGAAGGTGGAGAACAGCGTGCTCGCCTGCTCCGGCATGACAGTGTCGACGGCCGCCAGGACTCGGGAGTCGCTGATCTGCCGGGACAGCGCCTCGACCGGTCCTGGGCGCAATGCCGAGGCCATGAACCACGAGACCAGCAGCATCGCCGTGACGCTCACGAGCGCGCCGAGGGCAGCGTCTCCGGTCCGCGCTGGCGCCCACCGCAGCCGTCCGCGGAGCGCGTTGCCCAGCCAGCCGCCGAGCACCTGCCCGATCACGGAGACCACCAGGACGACCGCCAGGGCCACCAGTCGGCCTCCGGAGCTGCCCGAGCTGCCGGTCCGGTCGACGATCGAGGGGGCGAGCAGCATCCCCACCACGGCGCCACCGAGGAACCCGCCGAACGAGAGGACGCCGACCACGAAGCCCTGCCGGTAGCCCGAGTAGGCAAACGAGAGCGCCGAGACCACCAGGATCGCGTCGAGCAAGTTCACCGGCGCGGCCCGATGAGATGCTCGGGCAACGGCTGCGGGACACCGCCGCGCCAGGGCTGCTCCCAGCCGGCGAGGCTCATCATGCGGTCCAGCAGCCCGGCGGTGAACCCCCACACGAGCAGCTCGCCGACCCGGAAGGCGGGCCCGATGTAGCCGCTCGGGTGGGACACCCGCAGCCGGTTGTCCGGGTCGACCAGGTGGGAGATCGGGACCCGGTGGACCGACGCGACCTCCGCCGGGTCGACCGCCCGCACCGGCGACGGGCGGCTCCACCACGCCAGCACGGGGTGTACGACGAACCGGCTCGGCGGAAGGTAGAGCGCGGGCAGCGTCGTGATCACGTGGACGCCGCTGGGATCCAGTCCGGTCTCCTCGGTCGCCTCCCGCAGAGCGGCCGCCACCTCGTCGACATCGTCCGGGTCGACCGCTCCACCGGGAAAGGCCATCTGCGCGGCGTGGCTGCGCATGTCGTGCGCGCGTTCGATCAGCAGTACGTTGCCGAGAGCCGTGTCTCGGGCCGCGGGAGCGCCCACGGGGTCGGCGGGGTCTCCGAACAGGATCAGGATCGCGGACTGGCGACCGCCCTCGCCGGGCGGGAGAAAGCCGCCGAGCTGCTCCGGGCGCACCCCCTCGGCAGCGTCCACCAGCGGGCGCAGCCACGCCGGCAGGTCACCCGGCCGGTCATCGGGCTGGTCATCGGGCCGGTCATCGGGCTGGTCATCGGGCTGGCGTGACCACGGCGTACCGGTCACGCTGACACGCCGAGATAGCGGCGCACCAGCGTGGCGAGCTCGCCGGCAGAGGTGATCTCGCCGACCTTGCGCCCGGCCACCACGCCGTCGGCGGTCACGAACAGGGTTGTCGGTGGGCCGATCACCCGCAGCGCGACCGTGGTCTGGTCGCCATCGCCGTCCTGGACCGAGGGGAAGGTCACCCCGAAGTCACGGGCGGCGGCCAGTCCGTAGGCCCGGGAGGCCTTGTAGTGCACGCCGAAGAACCGCAGCCGGTCGCCTGCCCGCTTCTGCAGGTCGGCGAACAGCGGCATCTCCCGGGGGCAGTTGGTGCACCATGCCGCCCACACATTGAGCACCATCGGGGTGCCCCGCAGGTTGGCCAGCCGGACCGCGGGGCCGGCGCCCAGGCAGGGCAGGGTCAGGTCGGGCAGCCCGCCCGGGACCGCGGCGGCAGCAGGGACGCGGGGACAGGTCGGTGCGGCCGCGAGGTCGGCGGCGGGGGTGGAAGCGGCCGGGGTGGTCGCGGCCGTGCCGGTCGCGGCTGGGGTGGAAGCGGCCGGGGTGGTCGCGGCCGTACCCATCGGCGACCCCGTGCCCATCGACGACCCCGTGCCCATCGACGACCCCGTCGCGCACCCCGACAGAACCAGAACCGCCCCGAGCAGCCAGGCGACCTGCCGCCAACTCATGCCGGCTCCGCCGCTACGGCTGCGGACTTCACCAGACGGGCGGCCTTGACCGGGTCGAGCTCGCCCTCGCCGTACGCGGGACACAGGGCAGCCACGGGGCAGGCGCCGCAGGCCGGTCGCCGCGCGTGGCAGCGCCGCCGTCCGTGGAAGATCAACCGGTGGCTCAACATCGTCCAGTCGCACCGGGGGAACAGTGCGCCGAGCTCGGCCTCCACCGTGACCGGATCGGTCTCGGTGGTCCACCCGAGCCGGCGGGCCAGGCGTCCGACGTGGGTGTCGACGGTGATGCCCGGCACCCCGAAGGCATTGCCGAGCACGACGTTGGCTGTCTTTCGACCCACTCCGGGGAGGGTCACGAGCTCCCGCAGGCGCCTGGGGACCTCGCCGTCGTAGCGCTCCACGAGCGCCTGGCCCAGACCGATCAGCGCGGTGGTCTTGGCGCGGAAGAACCCGGTCGAGACGATCATGGTCTCCAGCTCGGCGCGGTCGGCACCCGCGTAGTCGGCGGCGGTGGGGAACCGCGCGAACAGGGCCGGCGTCGTCATGTTCACCCGGACGTCGGTGCATTGGGCCGACAGGATGGTCGCGACAAGCAGCTCGAGGGGGGTGCTGAAGTCGAGCTCGCAGTGGGCGTCGGGGTAGGTCTCGGCCAGGATGCGGTTCACCCGCCGGGCCCGCCGAGTCACGGCCACCGCCGTCTCGGTGAACGGGCGGGAGGCAGCCTGAGGTGACACCGGGCCAGCCTACGGTCTGGAGGGTGACTCGCCCGTTCGGGTGACTCCCGCTCAAGCCGGCCAGCAGTCGCGACGAACAGTTTCTTTGACGGACGAATCAGGGAGGTTCCATCGTGGCCAGCGAGCTCGACCCCCAACCGGGGGCCCGCGTGCGCAAGATCTCCGGTCGGCGCCGGCCCGAGCCGGAGCGGGTGCCTGAACTGGCCCATCTGAGCCTGTCCGTGCTGCGGGAGCACCGTCAGGCTCTCACCGAGGAGGAGACCCGCGTCTCCTATTGGCGCCGGATCCTGCAGGGTCGCCACGATCTCATCGTGACGCGCGAGGACCCGATCGCCCACGGCCGGCTACGCGCTGTCCTTGCCGACCACAGTTCTGCCAGCCGACACCTGGCCGTACAGCAACTCGACCCGGCCGACGCTGCGCCGCCGCTGCCCGAGTTGGCCGAGCTGTGGGACGAGCTCGACCAGAGCGACCCCACGCTGGGCGAGCAGATGATCATCCGACTGGACGCCGCAGAGGCGTCGCTCTCGGCGTACCGGACGTCGCTGCACTTGCGCATCGACGCGGCGACGGCCGAGCTCATCGCCCGCTACCGCGAGCACCCGAGGCTGGCCCTGGTGGCGCTTCCCCTGAACCGCGTGGGCTGACCCCGACCTCACAGGCCGGTGCGGCACACTGGGGGCTGTACCACCGCCGAGGAGGAGCACGTGGAAGACGACTTGGGCAACGCCCCGCTGTTCGCGGCCCTCGACGACGAGGCCGCCCGCGCGCTGCGCGCGTCCATGAACGAGGTGCGGCTGAGTCGCAGCCAGGCGCTGTTCACCGAGGGCGACCCAGGCGACCGTCTCTACGTCGTGACCGAAGGCAAGATCAAGCTCGGTCGCAGCTCCCCCGACGGGCGGGAGAACCTGCTGGCCGTGCTCGGGCGGGGCGAGATGTTCGGCGAGCTGTCTCTGTTCGATCCCGGTCCGCGGACCGCCACGGCGACGGCGGTCACAACCTCGACCGTCATCGGTCTCGGTCACGATGACCTCGAGCCGTGGCTCAAGGGTCGCCCCGAGGTGGCCTCTCACCTGCTGGCCGCGCTGGCCCAACGGCTGCGCCGCACCAACGAGCACATGGCCGATCTCGTTTTCAGCGACGTGCCGGGCCGGGTCGCCAAAGCGCTGCTCGACCTGGCCCGCAAGTTCGGCGTCCAGTCCGACGACGGGCTGCACGTCACCCATGACCTGACCCAGGAGGAGCTGGCCCAGTTGGTCGGGGCGTCCCGGGAGACCGTCAACAAGGCGCTCGCCGATTTCGCTGGCCGCGGCTTCCTGCGGCTGGAAGCCCGCGCTGTGGTGCTGCTGGACGTGCAGAGACTGGCCCGCCGAGCCGGCTGAGGCGAGCCATGTGGCGAGCCGGCTGAGGCCCTTACCTCACCGGCAGGTCGGCGTCCTGCTCGCCGTGCGGGCCGTCGACGACGAGCCGGATGCCTCCCGCCGGGTCGGGCACGGGGCGAGGGAGCAGCCGGGTGAGGCTGCGGGTGGCGCTCAACACCGAGGCCTGATCGGCGTACGTCGATAGCTCGCGCAGCGTCGCCGCGGTCGGGGGCAGCATCGCCAGCGAACCCGATTCGTAGCCGCGGACCGCGTCGGGCACCGCGTGCCACGCCACGTGGTCGGCCTCACCGCCGACGTCGCGGGTGCGCTGGCCGGGCGGGAGGGCCGCGACGAAGAACCGGGTGTCGAAGCGCTTGGGTTCGAACTCCGGGGTGACCCAGTGCGCCCACGGCCGGAGCAGATCGGCGCGTAGCGCGAGGTCCCGACTCGCCATCAGGTCGGCGAGGGCGAGGCTGCGGTCGAGCAGCGCGAGCCGGTCGGCCTCCCAATCGGCGCTGGTGGTGTCGGGGACCAGTTCGTGCGGCTGCCCGGCGGGTCCCGCGAGCAACACCCCTGACTCCTCGAACGTCTCTCGGACCGCGGCGCAGACCAGTGCCTGGGCCAGCGCCTCGTCGCAGCCCAGCCAGTCTGCCCATCGAGCCGGCGACGGGCCGACCCAGGCGGGGAAGAGGTCGGCGTCGCGCGGGTCTACCGAGCCTCCGGGGAACACGTGCATCCCCGCGGCGAAGCTCATTGCGGCCACCCGGCGCATGAGGTAGACCTCGAGGCCCAGGTCGCCCTCGCGCAGGAGTACGACGGTGGCCGCATCTCGGCACGCGGTCACGGCCCCTGGTCGTGCCGATAACGAGGCGGCTCGCGCAGCGAACGAGGGCGGCAGTTCGGGCACCCGATGATCCTAGACAGCGGATTCATAGGGAACGACGCGGTTTGCCGATACGGTCAGTCCGGGCCGGGGGGCCAGAACGGTGTGGAAGGGGGAGCCGATGGCAGCAGGCATGACGATCGACCAGCTTGCGGCGCTCGTCGGCATGACACCGCGAAACATCCGGTCCTACCAGTCCCGCGGCCTGCTCTCCCCACCCCAGATCCAGGACCGACAAGCTCGCTACACGGGTGGCCACGCCGCCCGCCTCGAACTCGTGGCGGCGCTGCAACGTGAGGGATTCACCCTGGCCGCGATCAAGCGCCTGATCGACCGGCCGGACACCTACGCCAACCTTGTGACCGAACGCCGCCGGCGGGTCCGCGACGGCAGTTCGGATATCCCGATGGCGGTGCCGGTGTCAGCGGACAGCGTCGAGCGGATTCGGCCGGGCGCGACCGCGGAGCTGGTCCGGGCCGGCTTGCTCTGGGAGGAGGACGACCAGCTGATGGCCCACTCTTTGCTGGCCGGTGTCGGGCGCACTCTG
>JBBRHF010000065.1:0-20848 GCA_038223055.1 Actinomycetes bacterium
GCCGCACGAGTTCAGGATGCGTTCGATATCAGTTGCTCTCGGACCCAGATCCTGGAGGAGAGGGTGCTCTCGCCGGAGCGCTTTCAACAGTGCAGGCATGGTGGCGTCTGGCGACCTGTCGATGCCTTCGGAGTCGCACAAGGCGATGAGGTAGCCGTGAAGCGCCGTGTGGACCCGATCGACGCCGCTGGTGGCACCCGACGAGCGGAGAAGCGTTTCAGCGTCGGTGATGGCCCGGGACACGACCTCAGTCGCAATCGCCGGAAGCTGGCTCGGCACCATGAAACCGTCACACCGTTCCGCTAGCCGGGCGAGTTCGTCCCGAAGTTCCGCGGTTCGCGTTTCCGGTCCCTCATCGATCGGGAAGCGGTCGATGAGGCCGCGTAGGATCCGAGCCTGGATAGCCGGCGGGTGCTCGCCAAGGATCGCGATGAATCGCTCGCGGGTTGTGCCCTCGTACTGGTAGGGGTCGATGTCGAGGTCACAGAATTCTGTATAGAAGGCAGCGTGGGTCGCGTAGCTGAAGTCGCCGAGGTACCCACCTTCAACGCCGATGAAGCGGTTAACGATGCGCTGGATCTCTCCCCTTGTAAGACGCTGTTGGGTTCCTTGGTCGCCGGTGCCGGCTCGTGCCGCATGGTGGCTACTGATGCTCACGACGATCCCACCACATCAGCGATCTCCGCAGCAATCTCCTCGACGGTCAGGTCGGACGTACTCCGCGCGACCTTGTCGGCCAACGAGGGGCTCACCGCGATCACCTCGGCCTTCGTGACCTTGTGCCACAGCGGGAGAATGATCTGTTCGCCCGTCATCTCACGAGTCACGAGTCCGTCGAGTTCGTACTGAGGCCAGTTCTTCGAGAAGAACGACGGCGAGAGGACGACGACGCCGAAGCGACTCTTCGCCAACCCTTGATCGATGTTGCGGCGAAGGCTCGAGCCGATTCGGAGCTCGAACTCGTCATACCAGACCCTCAGCCCGAGGTCTTGGAGTGCGACGGCAAGCGGCCGAACCACGGCGTCCTTGTCCTCGGTCGCGTGGGAGATGAAGACATCCCAGTCCCGATCGACCACATCGTTCTCACTCAGCATCGAAGCGACGTTGTCCCCGATCGAGCCCAATGACGGCATTGCCTGCTGTCGGAGCGGCGGTAGGGCGCCCGGGAGTACCCGTACTGACCCCCGACCTCTACCGGCGTGCCCGCCGTAGTCCACCGTCACGTACCACCTTCCACCGCTTGGGATCTGCAGTCGTACGGGGGAACGCGTCATGTGCCCTCCGACGAAACGATGCCGCCGGCCCGCCTTGAAGGCGCTGTAGTTGGAGCTGTCCATTAGCCGGACGTTCGCCGCATTGCCGGCGAGCGTGATCTCGACGACCTCTCCACGCGACCGTTGGCCGAGGTCCCAGTAGTTGAAGTTCATCGGCACTCCCATCGGGGTGCCATCGAGATTACACCCGTGTCATTCGGCCGGGCCCTGGTGATTGTCAGCAACTCCCCAACCCCCGCCGCCGGGCGTGAGCATCCGGAGGACATCGCCCGCCTTCAACTGGATCGTGCACTTGTCCGGCAGACGCTCCGCCCGGCTCTCATCACCACGGGGTAGCAGCCAGTTCTCCCCCACTGCTCCCGGCTCGCCGCCGGCAAGGCCCCACGGCTGCGAGACCCGGCGCTCGGTGATCAGCGACACGGTGGCGTCGGTCAGCACCTGCAGGTCGCGCTCGATCCCTTCGCCGCCTGGCGCCGAGCCCGCCCCGCCGCTCCCTCGCCGCAAGCGCTGACGCAACACCCGCAGCGGGAACGCCCGCTCCAACGCCTCGATGGGCGTATTTTTCGTATTCGTCATGCAGGTGTGAATTCCCGACATGCCGGGCGTCCCGGGCCCAACCGCACCGGTAGGCACTTGACTTGTGTTCGTGAACTGCGTCAGCACGCCAGCCGCCACCTCGGCCGGGTCAAGTTGGGTGAGACCGTCGAGGTGACTGAGCGAGGAAAGTTGATTGCCCTGCTCGTGCCGCCGGACCCCGCCCGCGATGCGCGCGAGCGGCTGATCGCAGCTGGGCGCCTGATCCCCGCCTCGGCGGCGTTGCGGCTGCCGCTAAGGGTCGTGGCACACCCGACGAGCGACGCCGTGCTGGATGAGATGCGCGAAGACCGATGATCTATCTGGACTCGTCTGCGTTGCTCAAACTGCTGTTCGAGGAGAGCGAGAGCACCGCGCTCGCGTTGTGGATTTCCGAGCGGGCAGGTTCGCCGATGGTGAGCAGCGAGCTCGCGAAGGTCGAGGTGGTCCGCGCCGCACGACGGCTCGATCCGGCTGCGGCGCCGGCAGCACGGGCGCTGGTGTCGCAGCTGGACCTGATCCCGCTCAGCGGCAGCCTGATCGATGCGGCCGCAGATGCCGGCGAACCCGCGTTGCGCGACTTGGACGCGATCCACCTTCCGAGCGCACTGTCCCTCCGCGACGACCTCACTGCCTTCGTCGCCTACGACCAGCGACTCGTCGCCGCGGCCCGAGCCGCGGGCATCCCCGCGACCCGACCGGGGCCACCAAACACTCGATCTTGAGGCGACGCGCCCGAAGTGCCTGTCGGGCTGCGGTCTTGTCGTCCACGGCTTCTCCTTGGTGACTGCACGCCGCGCTTCCAAGCAGCATCAGCATCAGCATCACCATCAGCATCAGCATCAGTGAAACTGTCATCAGGGTTGGGCCTGTCATCCATGTTTCTCGTTTCGATTCTCATGACGTGGTGTGACGTGAGTCCGACCGCTGACCGGCACGCCCTCTGATCGACACCGATCTCGCCGCATCCGCTAGTCCGCTCGGCGACGCGTCAGGTAGTTCGCTCCTCAAGGGCATGACCCGCAACGAGGGAGCCGGCCGTTTACCCCAGGGCTGACCCCGTGGCACGCTCAATCGCAGCGGCGGCCTCCTCGAACTACCCCTGCAATGCTTCGGCAGGCCGACAGGCGGCGCAGCCCATTGCTTGCCGCTCGGCGGGCAGGTTCAATGCCGCATCGGCGGGATAGGAGTTGGGGTCGCCACATCTACCGAACCACGTTATGTTAAGCTTCCCTGTCGATGTCGATAGGCCCCGAATACCGGGGCCTGTCGCCATTTAACGGAGACGTTTTGGGGCCTGTGCGAGCCCATGGCCCACTCGCCGCCAGAACTCTGTCCACGATCGATGGCGCCCGCCCAACGGGCGTGCCGTCCTACCTCGACTTGGTGACCACCACCTCGCGGATGCCGGTCCGGTCGGCGCCGCTCGCAACGGTCATGTTGACTCGCACGTAGCGGGCCTGCACCGGGTTGCGGAAGCGTCCTGTCGGGTCGGCGGGCGGAGGGTTCGTCCAGGTGCTGCCGTCCAGCGACGTCTGGATGCTGAATGAGGCCGGCAGCGCGTCGGTCCATTGGACCGCAATACCGGAGATCTTCGTCCGTGCGCCGAGGTTCACCGTGAGGCTCCCACCGCCCGCGCTCGGAGCCGGAGCCCAGATGGTGGCCTTGCTGCCGTCGACGGCAGCCTCGGCGTACATCCCGGATTCCTCAGAGCTCGTGGTCGCCGGCTTGCAGCGTGCGACGTTGGTGGTCGGCGTGAGGTCGGGTCGCCGCGTAGGGATCGACAGCGACGAGTTGGCGCCGATGGTCTGGGTGCCGCCGGGCGTCTCGACCGGGAGAGCGTTGCCTCTGCGCAACGTCACCGTGGTCGTGCTCGCGCCGATCTGCACGTCGAAGCTCCTCCCCTGCCAGTGCAAGCCGCGCAGCGTCACGCCACCCGAGAGCTGCGGCGGCAGCATCGGGTCGAGATGCACGCCATCGGCCCGCCATCGCAAGCCCGTCAACCCGTACGTGAAGACCTGCGTGAACCCGCCGGCCCCCGTGAGGAAGTCATACGCCGGGGCACCCGCCAGCGGGTCCAGCGATCCCGCCTTGGCACCGCGGGCCTCCGCAAACTGCGCGAACGGGTCGCGGATGAAGGGCTTGATCGACCGGTCGAGGTAGGTGTTCGTCGCGCACCCGGGCTCGCCGATCTGCGCCGAGTCGACGGCGTGGATGGCGTCGGACATCGCGGGCCCGTCTGGGTCGGTGCGCTCCGCGTAGTAGTCCAGCGTGTTCGCCGCGACCTGCGGCGACATCGGCCACTCCATTGGATAGATCAGCAGCACCGTGTCGGCCTGCTTGATCAATGAGCCCGCGTAGCCGGCGTACTGCCGGAACACCTGGTTCGTCGAGTCGAACGGTATCCGCAGGTTGTCGGCGATCGTCGTCCACTGTGCGGGCGCGCTGTAGCCCAGGATCTGCGCAGCCTTCGTCGCGTTGCGGAGCGCGGTCGCCGCTCCGGCGTTCGTGAACACGCCGTCGGTGACGCCGTTGGAGTACTCGTCGGGCCCGGCGATGTTCTGGATCGAGTAGGTGCCGTCGCTGTTTGCAGTGACCCGCCCGGCCCAGAACTGCGCGATCCCCTGAAGGATCGACCAGTGATTGCGCAGCCACGTGGTGTCACCGCCGGCGAGATAGTACTGCCACACGGCGAACGCGATGTCGCCCTGGAGGTGGATCTGCGTGATGCAATGGGGCGGGCTTACGCTATGGCACTCCTGGGCGAGGTTGCCCGTGCCAGCGCCCTGCCAGGGGTAGAATGCCCCCTGGTAGCCGAGCGTCGCGGCGTTTTGCAATGCACCTGGCAGGGTCTTCTGGCGATACGAGATGACCGAGTCCGCGATGTCCGGATGCATCAGGAGCAGGCTTGGATACATCCAGGTCTCGGCGTCCCAGAAGACGAGGCCGGCGTAGTTGTCGCTGCTGAGCCCGACCGGCGAGATGCTGTCGTCGGTGCCGCCGCGGATGCTCGACCACAGGTTGTAGAGGCTCGAGCGGATCCAGTCCTGCAGGTTTGGCTGATTCGCGACCGCAATGTCGCTCTGCCACAGGTCCGACCATGCGGCGGCGTGGTCAGCGAACACCGCGGCCCACCCTTCGGCCGCGGCGTTCTGCGAGGCCGCGACCGCCGACGCCTCCGGCGTACCCGACGTCAGCGCGGTGTCGACGCCGACGAACTTCGTGAGCTCGTACGACGTGCCTGACTTCACCCGGAACGTGACGGCGTCCGTCGCCGTCAGGTTCTGCGCCGTCGCACTGACGGCCCTCTTGGTCGCCTTGACACCGCTACCGAGGTTCAGCGTTGACGCGAGGGTGCCGGCGGTACCGAGCGTCTCGGTCGCGAAGTTCACGTATATGGAAGCCGGCGAGCCGATCACCGCACCGCCACCGGTCTGCTCCAACCGCCGCGCGCCGGCGCCGTCGATCAAGTCGCTTGCGGTGGCCGGACCGTTCCAGTGTGGGACCATCGTCATGTGCACCGCGCCGACCCGCGGGTCGGCGCGGTCGGCGATGACATCGTAGACGAGATCCGTCGCGCGGCCGTCGGCGGTCGTCCAGGTCAGTGACGTCCGCAGCAGGCCGCACCCCAGGTAGAGCGCTTGCGTGTAGTTCGAGATCTCGCCCGCCGGCGTCGTAGGCGAGTAGGTCTCCGAGCCTGCGGTCAGCGCGAGCGTGGACCACGTCGGGATCGCGGAGTCGACCGTCTTACCGCCCTCGATGTTCGGATCGGCACCGTAGAGCCCGGCGACGAACGCGCCGTCGTAGCGCGGTGTGTACAGCGGCCAGCCGGTCTTCTCACCGGTCGACAGGTAGCCCATGCCGGTGGCCGGCACGCGCTGGGAGAGGTACCCGTTGCCGACGTACGCATGGTGCGAGTAGTTCTGATCGAACGTGGTGGTGGAGAGCGTCCAGCCCGCACCGTCCCTTCCGCCCGGGCACGGGCTCCCGGAGGCCGGGGTATAGCCACCATTCTTGCTGAAGCTGTCATTGGCAGCCGTGGTCGACCTGGCCCGCTGTTGGGCGCCCGCCTGCTGAGCGCCGGTTTGGATCATGAGCGACGCCGTGACAAGAGCAGCGGCGGCTACGAATGCGGTACGTACGCGCTTCTTTGAGATGGACATGAACACCTCTCCACTCGTCGTCGCGAGGGCGGGAACATGGGCCCGGTTTCAACGGCGGAGCGACCACTGCGTGGTTCCGTCGGGTCTCGGCCTAGAGCGCCTTGGCTGCCTTACATCCTGCTCCCAGAGGAAGACCCGGCGCAACACATCTGTCGAGATCCCCACGGCCGTTCACCAGCTCATGCTCAGGGCTATCCATGTAACCGGAGTGATCTGGCGCCATGTCTCAACCTCGTGCCGGCGTGCGCTACCCGAGGTCTGTGGGCGAGTTCCAGACCTGACTCCGGAGCGACGCAGAGTACCTGGAGTGGCTGCGGTGGCCGGGAGGCTTCGTCTGTCCCGACTGCGGCCACGCCGGGGGCTGGCGGCTGGCCAATGGCCGGTTCGAGTGCTCCGGCTGCCAGGCCCGCCACCGAAGACGACAAAGCCAGAGCGCTGGATCACCTCATATCCGACTGTTGGCAGTGCCGAGCCGGTGTCGGTAATCCGGCCGCGCTTGAACGTCAGGTAGCCGTGGTGAGACCCTGAGGTAGGTGTCCTCGAAGATGCCCTCGATGCCGGGTTGGGACAGCCGGCGGACATCCGATCCGTCGAGGCGGGCCGACCACAGCACCACAGACGCCGCGTTGCCGGTCTGGGGGTCAATGGGTCCCTTGACCAGGGAGAAGGCGATTCGGCTGTTCGACAGCCAGGTGGGCGAGCCCACCCCGATGCAGGGGTCGACGCAGCCGAGGTCCACACCGTGGTCGTGCGTTGCGTCCGGCCGGACCAGATGGATGGTCGACGTGTCGGGAGTTGCGTGCTCGTAGGCGACCCAGGACCCGTCCGGGGAGATCTGGGCGTCGATGTCGCTGCCGTCCGGGACCGCCGCGGTCAGGCTGCGCTGATGGCTGCCGTCCGCTCGTGCAACAAGGAGGTGCTCCGAACCATCATCGGTACGGTTGGTCCAGACAATGACCCCTTTCGTTGACGGCTGTCCCCCGTCGGGGTGCAAGGCACGGTGCGGTTGATTGCCAACGCGGGCGAAGCCGGAGACCTGCGGTCCGTTGTTGTGGGTCGCCGCGGCTCTGGCAGGGACCGAAACGCCGGCGCCAACCGCACCGGTCAGAAGCGAGACGGCGAGCAACCGGCACAGCAGACGGCTGAGTATGCGCGGCGCTGACTTTCCGGTGGCGGTGAATCGTTCCATGACGACGTCCCTTCCTCGAAGGCGCGGGTCGTGTCCCGTGCCTCTGCGACGAAACGCTAGAAGTCGCAGTGGGTGCCGCCATCGGGGCAGACCCCGAGCGGGCGCGACGACTACTGCGGTGAACGCAGCTAGGTCAGTACGGCCAGCACGCTGATGCCGCTCACCAGAGTTCCCCAGAGGTGCTCGTCGAATCTCCCCACCTCGGGTGGTGCGAGGATGTCCCGCCTGTCGTTGAAACTTCGGTGGCGGTCCTCGTGATCGTCAAGCGGCGAGCACGGGTTCATCATGACGCAGCACCGACAGTTTGCACGGCGACATGCGCGTCGAGAGCGATGCGTTGCGCCACGGTCAGGGTCACCCCTCGCTTTGGCTGCCAAGGGGCGGGGTCTGCCCTGATGGCGGCACGGGCCACGCTTCCTAGCGTGGGGTTGAAACGCAAGGCCAACCCCTCAAGGAGGCATCATGTTCACGCGAATGGCCGGGCTCGCCGCCGCATCGTTCGTCCTGCTGTTGTCCGCTGCTTCACCAGTGGCGGCACACGACGTCGGGGACGACGGGCCACGCGTGATCGTGGCGGAACGCTACTCGGCTGGCAACGACGGGAACCCGCAGATCGTCGCGGTCGATCCGCGTGACGGGCGGGTGACGGTCCTGACCGCGGGATCCCGGGACGTCGCAGCCGACATATCACCCGACGCTCGCAACATTGTGTTCGAGCGGTGCCCTGGCGGGGTCAACTGCGATCAGGTCGGGACCGTCAACATCTGGATCATGGCCGCCGACGGCAGTCACCAGCGTCCGCTGACCGCCTGCGACGGAACCAGCTGCCTGGGCAGCTTCGACCCGCACTTCTCCCCAGACGGCCGGCTCATCAGCTTCTCCCAGGACCTCCTCGACGCCAACGGCGTGAACTTCAACGGGGTCTTCACCATGCGCACCGACGGTTCACAGGTCCGCCGCGTCACCTCGAACGGCCCTGACAAACTTCCGGACGGCGGCGCCAGCTTCTCCCCCGACGGTCGGCAGCTGGTCTTCACCCGCGAGACTCCAGTCGGGAACCGGCTGATCCTCGTCGGCGTGGACGGCACGGACCTGCGGCAGCTGCTTCCCGGCGTCGACGGCTTCGGGTCGAGCTGGTCCCCCGACGGCCGACGTATCGCCTTCACCCTGGCGCGCCACGGCGGAGACAGCACAGCGTTCGACATTGCTACGGTCCGCCCGGACGGAACGCATCTGCGACGCATCACCAACCAGCCGGCCGGGCAGGCGTCGGCCTTCGACCCCGACTACTCGCGGGCCGGCCGACGACTGGTGATCAGCGAGTCCGACGGGGCCGGCTGTCATCTTGCCCTCATCGACGACACGGGCCAGCACCGCACGATCATTCCGAACCGCGACCAGGAAGCCTGCTAAGCGAACCCCAGCTGGTGAGAGATCGCTGCCCGGGCCTCGCCTGACTCGTGATCGACGCCCGTTGCGCCGCACGGGACAGCGGGACGGCATGATGGCTGGGCTCAGCGGGCGGTCCCTCGTGGCCAGTCTCGGCTGCCGTTGAGGGACGACCCGCTAGACGCGCCGGATGTCGGGTCCGACGTCGCGGTCGGCAGGACGACTCGCAGGCGCGACCCGCCTGCAGCGGCGGCGGACCGCACCAGCGTGCCGCCCAGTGCGCTGATGCGGTCCTCGATTTCGCCGAGCTGACGAAGCTCTGCCCGCGTCTGGACCTCGAGGACGAGCTGGTGCTGGTTCTCGGTGGCGGCCACGGTCGCGGGTCCAGTGGCGACGGCCCGAGCCACGATCAGGTACGCCGTCGTCTCCACGGCGGCCGGGAGGCGTACGCGGGGGGCACTGGTCACCTTCCGGTGTTTGGTTTCGCTCAGTGCTCCGAGTGCGGCCGCGAGGCCTTCGTCTCCCAGGACCACCGGGAAGATGCCACGGGCGAGCTCACGAAGGTCCTCGATCGCTCCGCGCAGATCCGCCTCGACCTGCCTGAGCTCAGGATCATCGGCGTGGCTCCGCAGCAGTCGAAGCGCCAGCAACACTCCGACGAGGTGCTGCTGCGCTCCATCGTGGAGGTCTCGTTCCAGGCTCCTTCTTCTGCGGTCTCCCGCGTCGATGATCCGGGCACGGGAAGCCCAGAGGTCGGCGAGCTGGGTCAGGCCGAGGGCATGCAGCCTCTCGTTGTCCAGGCTGAGATGCATCGCCTGGCCCAGGCCCGGCACGAGGTCGGGGTTCTCGAGCAGCCCTCTGCGATGCGACAGTGCCGCCTCCGAGCCCGCGAGGTCGATCCTTGTGACCGCCGCACCGCCGCCCGGCGTCGGCGTCCCCACCGGGCACGCCGACGCATCGACCCATCGGTCGGGACCCACGCGGTAGGCGATGCGCAGGTCTGGGTCACCGAGCTTGGCGGCCAACGCGTCTCGCAGTCCGCCCGGCGGCGCCGATCGAGATCGATCACCAGGCGGGCCAGCGACCGCTGGTCACGGCGGGAGCGCAGCAAGCCCCAGCCGACGGCCGCAGAGACGCCGGCCAACGCGGCGGCTTGGGCCCGCCACAGGCGCTGGTCCAGCGCCGTGGTGCCCAGCTGCCCCTGGTCGAGTCCGTTCGCGTAGGACCACGCCACCGCGACCAGCGCCGTCAGTCCGGCCAGCGACACCCAGCCGGTGACCCGTCGCCGTACCGTGCTGGACCGTCCCAGACGCCAACACACCAGCAGGATGGTGACGATGGTCCAGGCAAGGGCGGCGCCCACCCCCACGGAGCCGAGTCGGCGCACCAGGTCCGGGCGGTCGGAGACCAGCCACAAGTTCTCGGCGCAGCCGGTGCAGCCCTGCGTGGCGGGGTCGTAGAACAGCGCGGGCGCAAGGCCGAGCCCGCCGACCGTCGCGGAGTATCCGGCGCCGACCGCACAGCGAGCAGGCCGCGATCCGAGCCGGCCGCTCGGGTAGGCGAGCAGTGCATGGGCGACGACCGCGGGCCACGCGGCGTACGTCGCGAGACCCACCGAGAACGCCAGCGGTGAGCGGGTCTCGGGCGCGTCCCAGACCGCCAGGAACCACGCGACGGCGACGAGCACCATCAGCGGACCGATCGGGTTGCTCGGCCGTTTGGCCTGGTGGAGGACGCCAATCGCGATTGCGGCCCCGCCGGCCACGCACAACAGGGCGGTCCCGCCGCGCGAGGTCCCCACAACGTTGAAGTCCGACGCGGCCCGCGACAGCACCAGACTGTAGGCGCCCACGACCGCTGCGACGACGCAGAGCACAACCCGGACCCGCACGGACCGATTGTGGCGACCCACACGACCACTGTCCCCTCACGCGCCATCTCCTGGGACAGGGCTGACCCTGACGCCGACGAAGGGCATCCTGAGGGGGAGCCCGGATGTGAGGGTTGCCCGACCGTCGTTAGCGTCCCCAGCACCGACACGGAGGTGCGTGATGTCCAAGATCGTGACAGTGGGGATGTCGATGACCGCGGCGCTGACGGGGATCTCGCTCGCCGTCGCCGGCTGCTCGATTCAGGCGGGTGACCGGGCCGGCGGGGACACCGGAAAGCACGTCCGGGTCCTGTCGTTCGCGCAGGCAGGCGACGGGGTCGGGGCACCTCTGACCCAGTGGGCGGAGCAGGTGACGCAGTTGTCGCGCGGGACGTTGCGCATCGACTTCAAGGACGGCTGGCGCTCCGGCGAGCCGACCGCCGAGGCCGGCATCATCTCCGACGTCGGCAAGCGCAAGGTGTGGCATGGGTGGGTGCGCGGGTCTGGGACCGCGTCGGCGTGACCAGCTTCCAGCCGCTGCTCGCGCCCATGCTGGTCGACAGTCAGGCGTTGCAGGCAAAGGTGTTCTCGTCCGGGATTGCCGCGACGACGTTGGCCGGTGTCGACGCGTCCGGCCTCGTCGGGATCGGCCTCCTGCCCGGACCGCTGCGCAAGGTGCTCGGCGTCTCCGCACCGTTCCGGCGCCCCTCGGACTTCGCCGGACGGGTGGTCGGCCTCCAGGACGGGCAGGTGGCAGAGAAAGCCCTGGAAGCCCTGGGTGCCACGCCCCGCGCTGTGCCAGCCGGCGCCGAGCTCGGCGGGCTCGACGGCTACGAGCAACAGCTCGGCTCGATCTGGGGCAACCACTACGAACTGACGGCGAAGTACGTCACGGCCAACCTCAACCTCTGGCCCCGTCCGCTCGTCCTGTTCACCGCCAAGGCTGTGATTGCATCCCTCACCGCGGCGCAGCGCAGCGCGCTGCGGGCCGCGGCCACCGCGACCCTGTCCTCGGCCGGCGCCAGCGCAGAGGCGGACGACGAGGGCGGCGTCCCCGGCCTGTGCCAGGGCGGGCTGAGGTTATCGACGGCTTCGGGTCAGCAGCTGCGCGCGCTGCGGGCTGCGGTGCAGCCGGTGTACGACGAGCTGAACGCCGACCCGCAGACCAGGGCGGTCATCCGGAGCATCGAGGCGATTAAGACACGGCTGGGCGCCGACCCGGACACCGCGACCTGCGCAGGGCAGCCAGCGTCTGGCCGCACCAGCCCCAGATCCGGCGTCATTCCCGACGGGACCTACCAGATGACCCTGACCGACAAGGAGGCCAAGAAATGCGCCGGGGACGAGTCGAACCCGGGACGGCGGTTCGACCTGCAGCTCCACAAGGGTGGCGTGCAGCTCTGGGAACAGGTCGGGGCTGGTCCGCGCGAGATGGGTTGGTACGGCAGCTACCGAGTGTTCCGTGACCGGTTCGAGTTGATCGAGTCTCCCGGCCACTCGATGACGACGCACTGGGCGTTCGACGGCAAGGCGTTGACGTTGTCGGACCTGCGCAACGGTGAATGCGGTGATGCCACCGTGTGGACCACCCACCCCTGGGTGCTCAAGCGTGAGACGTGAGGTCCGCGGGGACGGCGCGCCGGGTCGGCCCACGGGGGACAGCCCTGATGCGCGGGCCCGGGACCGGTGCCACGATCACCGCGTGGGAGTGACCTTGCTCATCGTCGATGGCCACGCCGGCTTTCGGTCCTTCGCTCGTGCGCTGCTCGAAGCGCAGGGGTACGTCGTCCTCGGTGAGGCGTCCGACGGCTTCTCCGCGCTGGACGCCGTCGCGGCGATGGACCCCGACGTCGTGCTGCTGGACGCGGCGCTGCCCGACATCGACGGGTTCGCGGTGTGCCGGCACCTCGCGGAGCGGGACGCCGGGCGACCGGCCGTCGTCCTGACCTCGAGTCATGACGCGTCCTCGTTCCGGGTCCGGCTCGCGGCCAGCAAGGCCAGAGGGTTCATCGCCAAGGACGACCTGTCCGCCGCCAGCCTCGGCTGCCTGATCGGCTGAGCGGATGTCCACCTCCGACGTGCTTGCCGTCGCCGATCCGGTCGTCGGCGCGGTGCTGGTCGTGGCCGGTGGATCGGCGTGGCGGCTGCGCCCGGCGAGTCGCGCCGGCATCATCATGGTGGCAGCCGGCGCGTCCTGGTTCGCGGGGAGCGTCGTCGGTGCCGCGGTGTACGTGCACCGTGGATCGGTCATACACCTGCAGTTGTCCTACCCGCCTGGTCGCCTGCGGCGCCCGGCCGCTGTCGCCGTCGTCACCGTGGCCAACGCCACCTCGCTGCTGGTCGTTCTGGCCCGCAACAGCTGGCTGACCCTCGCGCTCGCGCTGCTCGTCGCGATCACGGCCCTCGACGTGTTCGCCCGCAGCTCCGGGCCGGCTCGCAAGGCAGGCGGCCCGGCACTCGCGTCCGCTCTGGCTTTCGCAGCCGTGCTGGCCTTCAGCAGCGCGAACCGTCTCGGCTGGCCCCGGCGCAGGCACCCGGCTCAGCGCGAGGATCCCCGCCGCCGCGGAACACCGGGAGGACCGCCGATGAAAGTCGTGATAGCTGACGACTCGACCTTGATGCGGCAGGGTTTGGCGCGGCTCCTGGAGGACGCCGGTTGCGACGTGCTGGCCACCGCCGCCGACGCGGACGGCCTGCTGCGCGAGGTCGCCCTGACCCAGCCCGACGCCGCGATCGTCGACATCAGGATGCCGCCCACGCACACCGACGAAGGCATCACAGCGGCGCACCGGCTCCGAACGTCCCACCCCGCGATGGGCGTTCTCGTCCTATCGCAATACCTCGAAGCCGACTACGCGATGCGACTGATCACCGACGCGCCCCAGCACCTCGGATACCTGCTGAAGGACCGCGTCTCCGACGTGGTCGTGCTCGTCGACGCCCTCCAACGCCTCATCGACGGCGAATGCGTCATCGACCCGACGATCGTGTCCCGGCTGATCCACCGGCCCCGCGACCCAGGACCGCTCGACCGGCTGACTGCGCGGGAACGCCAGGTGCTGGCTCTGATGGCCGAAGGACGCTCCAACGCAGCCATTGCACAACGAATTTCCATGAGCCACAAGACACTCGAGACGCACATTCGGCAGATCCTGCAGAAACTCAACCTTCCAGAGTCGGCCGACAGCCATCGCCGCGTCCTCGCCGTCCTGACCTACCTTCGCTCCTAGACCACGACCGACTCCGCTTCTCCTCGCCGGTCGCAACTTACCGACAGGCGACGCAACCGCTATCGGCGCCGGCGGGATGCGCCAAGCGGGTTCTCGCCGGCACGCTGGGACAGACGATCAGCTGACCAGATGCCTCGCTCGCGGGGGTCAGGGAGCGAACCTAGCCCTCACTATCCCATGTTGCGAACTTCAGCTCATGGCGCGATCAGGAGCTCACGATGTCGGAAGGTGCGAGAGTTCATGGCTGCCGCGGCGTGTTGGCTGCGCCGCCGCGTGCGGTGGCC
The DNA here is from genome assembly GCA_038223055.1 of Actinomycetes bacterium. Taxonomy (GTDB): domain Bacteria; phylum Actinomycetota; class Actinomycetes; order JACCUZ01; family JACCUZ01; genus JBBRHF01. The sequence goes on from JBBRHF010000065.1 coordinate 13,973, forward strand.
AGGGCGTGGTGGGGCCGGGCCCGACGGACAGGGCGATGCCCCAAGCCGGTGGCTGTCGTGGCCGGATTGCCCTGGCGGCGCTGTCGAGCGTCACGAGGGACCGGAACTGGTCTTGTCGTGGACGGCGACGCCGGTGAAGTCCACCGTGGCGCGCGGCCCGCGCTGGCTACGGTGATGTTGTTCGGGGGATGAGGCCATCGAGAGGTCGGCGGTGCAACTCACCATCGATTCCACCGAACCCTTGGGGAAGGTGCTCGCGGTGATCGGCGCCTTGCACGGCGTCGAGCTGGACGCGCCCGACGGCGCGGTCGCCACGTCGTCGGCCAGGACTCCCGCACCCTCCACGACGACCCCGGGGGTGACGGCGGCAAAGACTGGCGCACGGCGCACACGCAAGGCATCGACCCGGCCGCCCGGCGGCCAGGCTCGACCCGACGTCGGTGCGCAAGTGGGCAAAGGCGAACGGTCACGACGTGCGGGACCGGGGACGAGTGCCGGGCGAGGTCATCGCCGCCTACGTCGCGGCTGGCGCCCCCGGCGAATAGAACACCGGGACCGCTACAGCTACAGCGGGGAGAACGGCGGCGCCCCTGCGACAACCGCCGGGACACTCTTGTGCCGAGCACGGCCTCACGCTGCTCGTGGTCATACCCGCTACCTGCTGAGGCCCGCGGCCGACTCAGACGCCGCAAGGACACCGATGTCGCCGACCTCCGGGTGCTGCTCCGGTCCGCCGTCCTCGGATGATCACGACCTGGATCACCGGGAGCCAGGCCCCCGCTGACGTCCAGAACCGGCATCGGCGACCTGGCGACCTGGCGACCCGGCGACCCGGGCGACTCGGCGTTATCCGTCGCAGACTCCTTGATCGCCGAGCGGCGAGTGCTCCCCGCCTGGTCAGGTGAATTCCAGTCGGGCGGTCAGCGACTCTCAGAGTTGACCTCACATGCGCGGTCGATAGCGTCGATTGTCTCGATTTGCGGGGAACCCTCAGCCCAAGATGGCTGGCGTCAAATTGGCGGTCCCCCGCGACCACGGCGGCGACTCTGAGCGCGACGAGCAGACGGCCTTGACGGTGCCGTGCCCGTCCGGTCGTAGCAAGCTCCGACATATTCACGGAATCTTGAGCTCGCAGCTTCGGCCACTTTGGTCGCATCCTCACCGCCCCACGGCAGGCAGGATTTATTGACCGGCCCCCGCCCGAGCCGCCCGGCGGGCCGGGCCGCGAGCTGCCACCTGATGCACGCGCAGCAGAAGGGTGAGCCAGCACAGCTGGACGTGGGCGCGGATGCGGTCCTCGCGGTAGTGGAAGCGGGGCCGCAGCCCAAGGGCGCCTTTCATGTCGCGCCACCCCCGTTCGACCTGCAGGGGCTGCTTGTAGGAGGAGTCGGTCGCGAACGTCGTCCGCCGACTGCCCCTGGCGCGTTTTCCTCATGTGGCTGACCGATGTTCGTGTTTTCTGCTCGGTCGTCGTCGGTGTGCGGTTGCCGGTTGCGGTGAGCGTCATCTGCGACCGGCAACGGCCGACGGTGAAGCGCGTGGCCAACCAGTCACGCGCGCCTGCCGGTGCGCCGATGCCGGGGTCCGCCCTGAGGTGGCGGTCCGGCCTCGCGAGGGACGCTCCCGACTGCCCCTGCCCGACAATGGCGCTATCCCCGACCATCACCCGATGGGCCGCCAACCCGGCGACCCAGCCGACATCCGCCTGAGCGTCCCTTGCGAGCACGCCAGAAATTGACCAGCACTGATGGCGGGCGCACATAGGCTCGGCCCCCAGTTTCTCGCGCCAACGAGGACAGGAGGGAACCCATGCGTGCGCTCAGGATAGCGCCACCGGTGCAGCTGGAAACAGGGCCTCGTCCGCGCCAGGCAGCGCCAGAATCCTCGGTCGCGCGCCGGTGGCAAGCAGCAGCCGCTCGTAGGGACGCGTGGATCCATCGGCAAGGACGGCCTCGCGGCGCTCCAGGTCGACGTCCACTACGGTGACTCACGCGGCGTGTTCGATGTCCGCCGCAGCCAGGGGACCTCGGGCACCAAGAGTGTCGGAGCCGGGCCGTCGCGAAGGCCAGGCCAGCCTTGGACAGTGGTGGCCGGTCGTACGGCTGGTCGGTCGCCACACGTCGTCGTACGGCGACCTGCGGCCGCGAGGGCAGGGGGTCAGCCGGCTCCAACCGCGAGTTCCCCGACGACCAGCGGATGCTGGGCCGTGGTGTCCCCGCGGGCGACCAGGCGCACGTATCGGATCGTCTGGCCCGAGCCGGTTATCTCGTCCCGCAGGGTAGGAGCGGTAACCGAGGCCAGCGCGGTCCAGGTCACTCCGTCGGCGGACACCGCGACGTCCTCGCCGGCGCTCTGTGTCGGACCCGTCACCGCCTTGCCCGTCGGGTCGGCCGAGGCGATGGCCAGGACGGGCGGCCGGGTCACGGTGATGTCGCGAAGCGCGATCGTCCGGCGGAGATCCACGGTGAGTGCCGTGCCCGGCATTTCGGCCAGCCAGGTGGTGGTGTCGGTGCCGTCCACCGCCGAGTCGGGCGGCTCGGCGGTGGCTGGGCTGGCGGTCGCCGGGTGGCACCGGGCCACGTCGGTGGTCGGGACCTGGTCCGGGCGCCGGGTCGCCAGCGTCAGCGACTTCCCCAGTTTGAGAGTGTGCTTCCCGGAGCGCGAGGTCACCTGCATGGCTGCACCGGCGGTCAGGGTCACGGTGGTGTGGGAGCGCTGGACGGCCACGCGCAGCGTGTGGCCCTGCCAGTGCAACGCGGAGATCGTCACGCCGGTCAGCTGTGGCGGCAGGCTGGGGTCGAGAGTCACCGTGTGCGCGCGCCACCGGAACCCGGTGTAGCCGTAGATGAACTCCTGCAGGAAGCCGCCCGCTCCTGTGGTGAACGTGAACGCGCCCCCGGTGCGTGCCTCGGAGAACTGGTCGAACGGCGGTCGCATGAACGGATCGGCACTACGCCTGGTGAACGAGAACGCTGCGCACCCCGGCGTACCCAGCTTGGACGTCACGATGGAATGGATGGCATCGGTCATCGACGGCCCGTTCGGGTCCGTGCGGGGGACGTAGTAATTGAGGTCCCGGGCCGTCTGTGCCGCGGACTGCCCTTTCTCCCACGGGTAGGACAACAGCGTGACGTCGGCCTGCTTGACCGTGATGCCGGGGTAACCCGCGTACTCCGGATGGATCCCCTGCGTCGCGTCGAACGGGAGCCGCAGATGATCCGCGACCTGCCGCCACGCCGGCTTCGCTCTGCGGCCAACGAGGGCCGCCACCGAACCGGCGATCCGCAGGGCGTCGCGTGCGGCCAGGTTGGTGTAGATGCTGTCGTTGATGTGCTCGGCGTACTCGTCCGGGGGGATCACGTCGTTGATGCTCCACGAGCCGTCCGCGTTCGCGGTGCTGCGGCTGACCCAGAAGTCGGCGATGCCGGAGACCACTGGCCATGCCTTCTGCGCCAGCCAGGTCTTGTCTCGGGTCGCCAGCCAGTACTGCCAGAACGCCAGTGCGATGTCGGAGTTGACGTGGACTTCCAGCTGGCCGGTGAGGCAGCAGCTCGGCGTCTCCTCCTGCCCAGACAGTGCGCTCTCCCACGGATAGCGGGCGCCGCGGAACCCGGTCTTCACCGCGTTGGCCCGGGCGGCGGCGAGCCGGTCGACCCGGTACTGCAGCATCGCCTTGGCGAGGGCGGGCTGGGTCGCCAGCATCGACGGGTACATCCAGGTCTCGCTGTCCCAGAAGACGTGGCCGTTGTAGCCGTCGCTGGACAGTCCGCCGGGCGAGGGCGCCCAGGGGACGTCCGACCGGATGCTGGCCAGCAGCCAGAAGTACGACGCGCGCACCTGCCGCTGGAGCCGGGCGTCGCCGGAGACCGCGATGTCGGAGGCCCACAACCGGCGCCAGGCCAGGTCCGAGCCGACCCGGGCCTTGCTGTAGCCCAGGGCCGCCTCGTGGCGGGCGGCCTTCAGGGCGCGTCCGTGCGCCGACCCGGTCGCGCCTACGTCGGTCGACACCGCGACCCCGACCGACTTCGTCACGTCGTAGGTCTTGTCTGTGTGGACCTTGATCCGCAGCCGCTGCGCCACGCTCTGCACGTCAGCCTGTGGAACTGCCTGTGGTGTCCCCGATGGGCCGCGCAGCACCGAGGCGACCGTGCCGTGCACACCGAGACCCTGTGTCGACAGGTTGACCCATTGGGTGCCGCCGGCGTGGCCGGTGCCGGCCGGGTTGGTGAGCTCGGATGCGGTGCTGTCCAGCAGGTCGGTGACGGTCACGGTGCCGGAGAACTGAGGTACGAACCGCAGGCGCACCAGGGCGGCGTGTTTGCGGGCGCGGTCCGGCGTCACGTCGTAGCGCAGCCGTGAGGTGCGGCCGGCGGTCGAGGTCCAGCGCAACGTCGTCGTCAGCGTGCCGGTGCGCAGGTTGAGACTCTGCCGGTAGCCGTGGACGGTCCCACTGGCGAGGGAGTAGGACCCGCTCCCGTCGTTGTAACGCAGCGTCGACCAGGCCGGCAGGGCCGCTCGGCGCTCGATCGTGCCGGTGTCGGGGGCCGTGATCCGCGCGTAGAAGCCCTGGACCTCGGACTGGGTCGCCAGCGGTTTGGTGCTGCCCGGGAGCGTGACCAGGGTGAAGCCCTGACCGTCGGCGGGCTGGCGTCCAGCGAGGTAGCCGTTGCCGACGAACGCCGGGGCGAACCCGGGCCCGCCGGGCTGTCTGGTGGTGAGGACGAACCCGGGTCCGCTGCCGGGCTTGTTCGCCGCCCCGCTGCTCGCACCGTTCGCGGTGGCTGTGGTGGCACCGTTCAGCAGACCGGCGACCAGGGCCGCGACCGGCACTGCAACAAGGACCGAACCGGGACGCATCATGGCGCCGCCTCCTCAAGTGACCGCTCCGGCGGCAGCCTGCACCCGGGATGCAGGCCCAGAAGCTCTGTTCGACTTGCCGTTCGGAGCCGTCTCCCTCCGGCTCTGCCCAGACCTGCGGTGGCCGAAACCACCCCATTTCGGCCACCCGTCACCAGGCGCCGCCTCGCCCCTGGCCTGGCGGTCAAACACCGCGGTGACCTCCTCCAATGGCAGGCCCTTCGTCTCGGGCAGGTACTTGGCGACGAACCCGATCGCGATGACCGCGAGCACGGCGAACCACTGCCGCGTGTTGACCGCCACGTTGGATGAGGACGTCGACGTCACTGTCCGTCACGGGCCGAACCCTGCCCGAGCACCCGCAGCAGACCGGGATGGGGGAACTGGTGTTGCAGCCTGCCGCCCCCGCGACCGAGCGCAACCCGTTGCCTGCCCACAAGTTCCGTCCGGCACGCGCCGTCACCGTGACGACCACCACCTCACCGGCCCGACGCGCTGAGCAGCGCCGATGGTCGCGGACACGGATGCTCGTCACGGTCGTGACGCCCCCGAAGAAGATCAACTGGTCGATGGGCGTGACACGTCATCCGCACCCAAGATGACGCCAGCAGGCCCGCCCCTCGTCAACCAGCGTGACGCTCAACTCAGGGCGGGCAGCCCGCGCTCGCTATGGTGATGTTGTTCGGGGGATGAGGCCACCGAGAGGTCTGCAGTGCAGCTCACCATTGATTCCACCGAACCCTTGGGGAGGTCCTCGCGGTGATCGGCGCCTTGTACGGCGTGGCGAACGGTCACGACGTGCGCTACCGGGGACGAGTGCCGGGCGACGTCATCGCCGCCTACGTCGCGGCCAGCGCCCCCGGCGAGAGCACAGGGACTGCTACGCCGAGGAGAGCGGCGACGCCCCTATGACAACCGCCGGACACTCTTGTGCCCGAGCACGGCCTCACGCTGCTCGTGTCAAACCTGCACACCTCGACGCTAAGGCCCGCGGCCGACTCAGACGCCGCAAGGACACTGCGTCCCCGTCCTGCGGGCGCTGCTCCGATCCGCCAGCTTCGGATGATCACGACCTGGCTCACCACGGGCCAGGCCCCCGCTGACGTCCAGAACCGGCAGCGGCGACCCGGCAACCCGGCGAGCGCAGCGCTAGCCGCCGCAGACCCCTTGATCGCCAAGCGGTGAACGCTCCCGCGTGGTCAGGTGAACCAGTCGGGCGGTCAGCGACTCTCAGAGTTGACCTCACATGCGCGGTCGATAGCGTCGATCGTCCAGGTTTGCGGGGAACCCTCAGCCCAAGATGGCTGGGCTCAGTATCCGAGTTTCTCGTTCACTTCTCGTGACCTCACAGGATTCGATCGTCAGCCGATTCGCCTCGTGATCGACACTGAAACTCGCGGGGCCAACGGGTGAGAGCGCCGCTCGGGCGAGGGTCTCGACAAGCCCGTGGCCGGCATCCAGACGAGCCGTACCATCGGGATCGCGTCAAGACGTCCTTCCGCGAGCAGGAACCACAGCGGTCCTGCGGTGAGTGGTCCGTCAACATCCGACGGCTTGGCACCGCGCGGCCGCCGCCTCAGACGACCAACGCAGACTCGACCCACGGAGGACGGCAGCCTCCTTGTTCACAACCGACTCCGCGCTGCCCGAGGTGACCGCGGCCGTGGGTGGCACGGCGCAAACGACAAAGGGCATCTGGATGATCTTGCGCCCATACCGAGAATCCGTTCGTGGTGCCTGTGAAGAAGCATCGTTGAACTGCCGATGAACTGAAATGCCCCTCACACCGACAACGAGAACCCGCGGGTTGGCGCGGCGCGGATGACACAGCCAGAGCGAGGCCCGCGATGCTCACTGACACATCCAGATGGTCCCATCCTCGTGGCAACGACGTGGTCCCATCACGGTGGCAAGCGACAGGAACCTGTCTGCCGGACGCGGACCGGTTGTTCGGGTCGGACCTCGAAGTTCGACGACCCCCTACAACGTCGGGCACATGCCAATGGCCATGTTCACCTC
>JBBRHF010000066.1:0-20765 GCA_038223055.1 Actinomycetes bacterium
GTAGCACAAGGTGACGGTCACGGACTTGAACAACCCGAGCAGCGGTTTGCGGCCACGCCTTTTCGAGGGGCGTTGCATTTGTTCGGCGAGCATCGAGCACAACGTGACGATCTGGTCCTTGCTGAAGCCCGTTGTATGATAGATGTGGCGGCCCGTTCCTGGAGTATTGAGTCTGGTAACCCAATTCTCTCAATGAGCGGGTCGTCGCTCAGTTAGGCACGCCGAGCGGCGTCACGATTTTTTATGCTATTTTTCGGCATTGTGAATATGCCTCCTGGTGTCGGTCCTCGTAAAGGCTGAGCAGACGGTGTTCCTCCTCGGGCGTCCACCCTCTTTCGCCCTCCACAGCGAACGAGTCATAAAGCGCACTGCCCCGTGGCGGAGTTGTACGAGTGACGATCGCATGGTGATCGCGCGCCTCGGGAACACCTGTCTCGGCGTCCGGGGTGATGCCGGGGGATTCGAGTGCTGAACCCATCGCGGATGGCGCAGGGGGCAATGCACGCTGGTGAATGCGTTCTGGCTCCAGATTAGTCAATGTCCGCCTTTGCTTCATCGGAGCCTTCAGCAATGTAGTAACGTTTGCTGAGACTGGCAGCTCAGCGCTGCCTGTTCGCACCGGTTTATCTCGACCGCGCATGACGAGCCACATCAGGAAACTGCCCATGACTGCGCCAAGGGTAAATACACTCACGAATATGGTCATGTCATAGGTCATGCTCAAACTCTCGTTCGCTAGAGGTTGCGCCTTTTCATTGGGGCCGAACCTTTGAGTCTCAATTGGCGGAAAGGGGTCCGGCGGGTGCGGAGTGCCAACGCGTTCTTGTGCGTGCGCCCGAGCTCGGCGACGGCTTCGAGTGGGAACTCGGGCTCGCAGGCATGCAGCGACAGCGGCGCGTCACCGTACCTGGCCGCTCGCCGGACATTGGTCAGACGTGACATCGCGGTGCTCCCGTCGGTCAAGCACCATCCCCGCGGCCGACTTCCTGACTCGGCGCGCATGTTGCCGCAGGGTCCTCCCGGAAGCTTCATGGGTCCAATGCTTCCAGCCGTCGATTCGGCTGCCGGCCAGGTCCTTGAGCTCGGGCGACGGCTCCGCGACCGGCCGCGGTCGGTGACGATCCAGCCGTCGCGCTCCACCCGTCCCCCGAACGTCTGGCCCTTGCGGGTCTGCACGTGCACGAGCCTCTCGCCAAGCTGTATCAGACCCTCAGTCAGCAATGGAGCAAGCCGGCCAGGTCGGGCAGGCGCCATCACAAGCGCGGTGGTGATCAGGCCGATGTCCTCCAGAGCCAACATTTCCCTCAGGACGTCGTTCGGCTGCTGAAAGCCGATGGCGCGCTTGCCGAGCGCCACGTAGACCTCGTCGTCAATGTCGATCCGTCCCACGATCTTTCTCCAGTGCCTTTCATCTGCCAAACTCGGGGATCCCAGAGTAGGACTGCGCGCACGAGGCGTGTGGCGGCGATCGTGCCGGCAAACCGCGTCGAGCCGTTCCTGGCGTTGGTCGACGCCGAGGATGGCCGGATCGCGGCCGGGACAGCGAATCGAACCGACGAATCCGGCACTGTGCGCACCGCGACGGCTCTCTGACTTGAACCCTCGCGCACGCGTTGCCGGACCTGCGCCGGATGCCGGCCTTGGCAAGGGCTGGGCGTGGCTGGGCCTTCAACCACGAGCGCGGGACAACCCCCCGAGCTGAGGCCCAGGATTGACCAGGACCAGGTGAGGACTTGTAGAACACGCATCAGGCTGCCGACGCAGCGGCACGGCGAAGGGGACACGACGGTGGCAAGCGTGGAGAAGCGGGTCAGGAACGGTCGCAGCACGTGGCTTGCCCGGTGGCGCGACCCCAGCGGAGCGCAACGGAAGCGGACGTTTGTGAAGAAGGTCGACGCCGATCGCCACCTCGTAGGGGTCGAGTCTCGGATGCTGGACGGCTCCTACGTCGACCCGGCCCGATCCCGCGTCACCGTGGCCGCGTGGTCAGCGACCTGGCTGGAAGCTCAGGCCCACCTCAAGCCGTCCACCCGGGCCCGGTACGAAGGCATCATGGGCCGCCACATCCTGCCAGCCTGGGGTGTGATCCCGCTGTCGAGCGTGGCTCATTCTGACGTGGCCGCGTGGACCACCAAGCTGTCGGCCGACGGCCTCGCGGGTTCAACGGTGCGCTACGTCCACCGGGTGTTCTCCCTGATTCTCGAGCACGCCGTCCGTGACGGCAGGTTGGCACGCAACCCCGCTACCGGCGTCCGCATGCCCCGAGCGCGCACGCCTGAGAAACGCTTCCTGACCCACGCGCAGGTCGCGACGCTCGCGGACGCGGCCGGAAACCAACGGCTTGTGATCCTCGTGCTGGCGTACTGCGGCCTCCGGTGGGGCGAGATGGCCGCATTGAGGGTAGTGCGGCTCGACCTGACGCGACGTCGCATGGACGTGGCCGAATCAGTCACTGAGGTACGCGGCACGCTGACGTGGGGGCTCCCGAAGAACCACCAGCAGCGTTCGGTGCCCGTCCCCCGCTTTCTGGTCGACGCCCTGGCCGAGCAGGTAGCCGGAAAAGCATCAGATGACCTCGTCTTCACCACCGTTCGCGGCGCGGCCTTGCGGAACCTGAACTTCCGCCGCGACGTCTTCGACCGAGCGGCGATCACGGCCGGCCTCGACGGGCTGACGCCGCACGAGCTGCGTCACACGGCCGCGTCGCTGGCCGTCAGCGCCGGGGCGAACGTAAAGAGCATTCAGCGGATGCTCGGGCACGCGAGCGCCGCCATGACGCTCGACGTCTACTCCGGGCTCTTCGACGACGACCTCGACGCCGTGGCCGACCGAATGGACGCTGCTGCTGCTCGTGTGCCCCCAGCGTGCCCCGAGGGCGCTGAAGGCGCCCTCGGGGAACGTCCAACGACGTCCTGACCTGCGGTAATGATGGAGCCGCCTATCGGAGTCGAACCGATGACCTACGCATTACGAGTGCGTCGCTCTAGCCGACTGAGCTAAGGCGGCCTGCGCCCCGACACGTATGTCGGGGCACGGCCGGTCAGTCTACCGACTCAGCAACGCGCCCCGCTCCGGGGCAGGCTTCCCTTGATCAGGTAGGCGTCGACAGCGCGGTCGATGCACCCGCTGCCCCGCCGGTACGCCGTGTGCCCGTCGCCGTCCCACGTCAACAGGTGGCCGGAGGCCAGCTCGCGGGCCAAGTTCTGTGCCCAGACGTAAGGCGTAGCGGGGTCGCGCAGCGTGCCGACGACCAGGATGGGGGCTGCCCCCGCCGCCTTGATCGGGTGCGGCCTCACGGATCCCGTGACCGGCCAGGTCGCGCAGGGCAGGTCGCCCCACGCGAGGGTGGGGCCGAAACGGGGCGCAACCCGGGACAGTGCCGATGCCGCCGCCCTGGCCGCGACAACGGCGCGAGCGGCGGCATCGGCCGCTGCGCGCCCTGCCGGCCCTGCCGGCCCGGCCGCGACCCCCGGCGCCGGGCGGTCCAGACAGTTGACGGCGTAGAGCGCGTCGTTGGAGTTGCTGGTGTAGTGCCCGTTCTCGTTGCGGTCGGTGTAGAAGTCGGCCAGAAGGGCGAGGGTCGATCCGTCGCCGCGCTGCGCTTCCGACAGGGCGTCGCGCAGGAGGGGCCAGGCGCTGTCGTCGTACAGGGCAGCTCCGACCCCGATGAACGCGATGCCTTGGGTGACCGTGCGCCCGCCGTCCCCGGTGAGCGGTTGGCGGTCGGCGGCCGCGAGGATGGCGCCCACGGCGGCAAGGGCACTCGCCCGGCGGCGGGGCAGCGGACAGTTGCTCCGCCGCCGGCAGTCGTCCACGAACGCGGTCAGCGCCGTCTCGAAGCCGATGGACTGCCGCCGGAGAACGTCGCTGCCGCTCGACGACGGGTCCAGTGCGCCGTCAAGCACGAGGGCGCGCACGTGAGTCGGGAAGAGTTCGGCGTAGGCCGCGCCGAGGGCGGTGCCGTAGGACTTGCCGAGGTAGGTCAGCTTCGCGTCGCCGAGGACCGCCCGCAGCAGGTCCATGTCGCGCGCGACGTCACGGGTCCCGATATGGGCCAGCAGGTAGCCGCTGCGTTGCGCGCACCGGGCGCCGAACCGGCGGGACAGGTCGACCAGGCGCTGCTCCTCGGCCCGGGTGTCGGGCGATCCGTCGGCAGCGATGAACGCATCGGTCTCCTTGTCGTCCAGGCAGCGCACCGGGGTGCTCTTGCCGACACCGCGCGGGTCGAAGCCGACCACGTCGAACCGCTCCCGCACCGCGCCGCTCACCAAGGACCGTGCGCCACGGGCGTAGTCGAGCCCCGATCCCCCGGGCCCGCCGGGGTTGACCAGCAACGATCCCTGCCGCTTGGCCGAGGACCGGGCCCGAAGCCGGTTGACCGACAGCCCGATCGCCCGCCCCGCCGGTCGCCCGTAGTCCAGCGGGACCGTGACGCGAGTGCACTGGAAGCCGTCGCCACAGTCGCGCCACGCGGGTTTCTGGCGGTAGAACCGGCCGAGGCCCGCACTGTCGAGAGCCGTCGCCCCGTTGCCCGAGGCGGCTGGTGTCGGGCGGGTCGACATCGCGGGCGCGGGGGTCGGCTTCGATGTCGCGTCCCCGCCCGAGCAGCCGCAGACCGCCAGCACCAACCCGAGGGCCACGGCGCCGGAGCGACGCCCGACTCTCATGAGGGGGTCTCGACGGGGTGGCTCTCGTCGTACGCATGGCGCGGCGCGCACACGCTGGCACGCGAGCACGAACAGCGTCGCCCACTCTCGGACAGGCGCACCACGACGGAGTCCGACGGGACGTTGTAACCCACGACGGTGCCCCGTCCCGCGGGGCTGTCCACGGGCTCACCGACCGCCGGAGCATCGGCCTTGAAATCCTGATAGAGCGGGTGCTCGTATTTCAGGCAGCACATCAGCCGGCCGCATGCGCCGGAGATCTTCAACGGGTTCAGCGGCAGGTCCTGGTCCTTGACCATCCGCACGCTGACCGGCTCGAAGTCCTTGAGGAACGTCGCGCAGCACAGGTCGCGGCCGCACGGGCCGATGCCGCCCTGCACCCGCGCCTCGTCGCGCGGACCGAGCTGACGCAGATCGATGCGGGCCCGCAACTCCGCCGCGAGCTCGCGCACAAGCTGGCGGAAGTCGACTCGACGTGGGGACGAGAAATAGATGACGACTTTGCCCTCGCCGTCGAGGTAGTCCACCCCGACGACCTTCATCGGCAGCTTGAGGGCACGGATCAGTCGCTTCGCCGTGGTACGTGCCTCGACCCGACGTGCCTTGTTGCGCTCGTCGCGGGCGAGGTGATCGGCCGTGGCGAGTCCGGCGCACACCGGCAGTCCGCCGATCTCGTCGTCGACGAGCTGCGGCGCCCACACGCACTCGGCCACCTCGGGCTCGGAATCGGTCGGGACGAGCACCTTGTCGCCCACCCGCGGTGACAGGTCGCCCGGGTCGAGGTAGTAGAGGCGGCCGTAGCGGGTGAAGCTGACCGCCATCACCTGGCTCATCGTGCGTCGTCTCTGGTCACAAATCGACCCTAACCCGTGCGCAGAGCCACGGTCATCGCCTCGACCGCCAGCAGGGGCGCCACGTTGGCGGCGATGGCGTCGCGAGCGGCAAGCACGGCGTCGATGCGCCGGAGGGTGGACTCGGCGACGGTGGCCGCGGCGATGCCGCGAACGGCGTCGCGTAGCTCCTCGTTGACGAGCTCCACGCCGGCACCGAGCTGCACCGCGAGCACGTCGCGGTAGAACGACGCGAGGTCGACCAGCGCACGGTCGATCGCGTCGCGGCGAAAGCGCGTGCCTCGGGCCTTCTGCTGCCTCTCCAGCTCCTTGACCTGGGCGGCGGCACCGGCGATCGGTCCTCGGCCGATCGTTCCCGCGCCGAGGGAGCGCTTGAGCTGCTCGGTCTCGGCCGCGTCCACCGGTCCGCCGGTCTCCTTGCCTTCATCGGTGGCGGCGGCAACCAGGTCCCCGGCCGCCTGGATCGCCGGACCGAGGTGCGTGAGGGACAACGGCAGGCGGAGTACGGCGTGGCGGCGCAGCCGAGCCTGCTCGTCGGTGGCCAGGCGCTTGGCCCGCCCGATGTGACCCTGGGCCGCCCGAGCGGCGAAGGCGGCCATGGCCGGGTCGACCCCGTCGCGGCGGATCAACACGTCGGTGACCGCGGCGGTGGTCGGGGTGCGCAGCGAGACGTGCCGGGCGCGGGACCGGACCGTGACCAGCACGTCGTCCAGGGCCGGGGCGCACAGCAGCCACACGGTCCGTGGGGTCGGCTCCTCCAGACCCTTGAGCAGAGCATTGCCAGCCCGCTCGGTGAGCCGGTCTGCGTCTTCGATGATCATCACCTGCCAGCGGCCGCCGGCCGGATGCCGGCCGGCCCTCGCCACAAGGTCGCGCGCCTCGTCGACTCCGATCGAGAGCTGGCGGGTGTTGACCACGGCAACGTCGGCGTGGGTGCCGGACAGCACCGTGTGGCACGCGTCGCAGTGCCCGCAGCCTCCGTCGGGGCATTGCAGGGCCGCCGCGAACGCCCGTGCGGCGGTGGAGCGACCCGACCCTGGCGGACCAGTGATCAGCCAGGCGTGGGTCATGCCCTCGGAACCGGATTCGGGTAGGGACCCGGCTGGACCGGACCCGGCTGGACCGGACCCGCGGACGGCTGCGCGGGCTGCGCGTGCGAGCACCTCGACGGCGCGGTCCTGGCCCACCAGGTCACGCCACACCGCCGCGGGGGCGGTCACGGCGGGGTGCCGTCCGTCACTGGTCGCCTCTCGAGCGGGGCCGGGCATCGCGACCCCACGGATCGTCACCGATGTCGTCGTCCAATGCCGCTTCGGCACTCGCGGTTCCCTCGCCGCCTGGTCCCCGCGCGTCATCCTCGCCCTGCGCGGGCAGCAGGGCCGTCTGCTCCTGGTCGGCGCCGAGGATCTCGTCGAGCAGGCTCAACTCACGGGTCGGTGCCTCCTGGTGTGCTGGGTCAGGGGCTGGCGGACCGCCGGGTGCTGATTCGCGGGCCGCCGACGTACGAGCCACAGTTTTGTCTCGGGTCCTGGCGGAATCCGTGGTCTGGGCGGCTGAGGTCGTGGACACGGGGGTCGTGGGGTCGACGGGTGCGAACCGGGCCGTCACGGCGGTCGGGTCCACGCTTACGGCCGATGGCTGCTGGCGCTCTTGTGTCTTGCGCCGAGCCTTCTCCTGGGCCGCCATCGCCCTGCGCCGGGCCTTCTCCTCTGCGGCGAGGCGCCGTTGGTCACGCTCGGCCGAGACGCGCGCCTCCTCGGCCCGCTGCCGCTCCTCCTCCTGACGAATCCGTTGCTCGGCCGCGAGCGCTGCCACCCGCTCCCGCTCGACGGCGGCCACCTGTTCCTCCCGGGCCCGCGCCTCGGCCGCGACCGCAGCCTCGGCCGCCAGGACTTCTGCCTGCTCGGCGGCACGTGCTTCTTCCTCGCGCAGGAGGGTCTCCCGCTCAGCGGCTTCCCGGGCACTCATCGGCAGCGACGGCCCGAGCCGCGCCTGGATCTGCTCGGCGACCTCGTCGGGGCTGTCGGTCGCGTCGATCACGAGGTAGCGCGAGCCGCCGCGCTCGGCGAGCTCGAGAAAACGCTCGCGCACGCGCTGGTGAAATGTCTCCGGCTCGGACTCGATGCGGTCGGTGGCACCGGCCCGGCTGCGCCCCTGGTCGGGTGAGACGTCGAGCAGCACCGTCAGGTCGGGACGGCGCTCTTGCGTCGCCCACCGCGAGAGCCGGGCGATGTCGGCCGCCTCGAGCGCTCGACCAGCGCCTTGGTAGGCGATCGACGAATCGGTGAACCGGTCGGTGATCACCACGTCGCCGCGCTCCAGGGCGGGCTCGATGACCCGCGCCATGTGCTCCGCGCGGTCGGCCGCGAACAGCAGCGCCTCGGCTCGCGCGCTGAGGCCCCGCTCACCCCCGGGCCCGTCAAGGCCGTCGAGGAGCAGTGAACGCAGCCGCGAGCCCAACGGTGTGGCACCCGGCTCGAAGGTCACGACCACTTCGTGGCCCTTGCCGCGCAACCACTGCGCGAGCACCCCGGCCTGGGTGGACTTCCCCGCTCCCTCGCCACCCTCGATCGCGAGGAAGAAGCCGCTCGACCGGGTCTGCCCGCGCGGCAGACCGACCGGCTCGCGGCGGTAAGCGGCCACCAGATCAGCGATCAGTGGCACGCCGGATCGGTCATCCATCTGGCGGTAGGACGCCACGCCCAGCGCCGCAGCCAACAACCCGAAGAGAAGCATCGTGATGGCCGCGCCGTTGTAGGTGAGGACCATCGCGTCGGTCACCTCGATCTGGTGCGGACCGAACGCCGCCGCCATCAGCGGTGAGACCACCAGCACGAGGACCAGCACGAGGCGCACCATCGTCTGGACGAAGGCGAACGTGCGCCCGCGCAGCTCGTCTGCCACCTCCAGGCCGAGAAGCGTGTAGCCCGTTACCCAGGCCACGCCCGCCCAGGCACCGATCACGAACGTGATGATCACCGCCGCGACCATGTTGGGAATCAAGGCAAGAAGGGAGAGGGACAGACCGGCCGAGGTGATCGAGAGCCCGATGAGACGGCGGCGGCTGAAGTCGGGCACCATGCGCGGCCCGAGGAACATGCCGGCCGCGAGCCCGAGGAACACGGTGCCGAACAGCAGGCCGTAACCTGGCTCGCCGCCCCCGAGGTCCAAGACGAAGGTGCGGGCCAGCCCGATCACCGCGCCCCCCGCCGCGAAGGCACCGAGCATGCCGGCGATCAGACCCCGCACGACCTTGGTGGTGCCGACGAACCGCCAACCCTCGACTAGCGTGGACCACACGCCGGGCGGCTTGTGGGCAGGCTCAGTCGACCCGGCCCGCGGCGGGATCTCGCGCAAGCTCAGGATGGTCAGCGCCGAGACGAGGAACGTGGCGGCATTGAAGAACAACGCGAGGTAGACCCGGTCGACACCGGGAACCGCGTTGTCCAGGACACCCGTCAGCAGGGCCAGTCCGGAGAAGACGGCCGCGGCGACCGGAGCCGAACCGTAGGTGGTGAACAGGCTCAGCTGGTTGGCCGTCTCCAGGCGCTCCCGTGGCACCAGGTTGGGGACCGTGGCCTCCTTGGCCGGGATCCAGACCAGGCTGGCTGTCTCGATGAGGAAGGTCGCCACCAACAGCCACCACAGCGTGCCGACCACCGGGATGGACACGAACAGGGCGAACCTGGCCAGGTCGCAGATCACCATGGTCCAGCGACGGTCGAGGCGGTCGGCGACGACGCCGGCAAACGGGCCGATCAGGATCGCGGGTGCGAGGCGCAGGATGAAGACCCCGGAGATCGCGATGTTGGCAGCGGCGTATCCGTCGGATGCGAGCTTCGGGGCCAGCGCGGTCAGCGCGAGCAACCCCAGCCAGTCACCGAAGCTGGACAGTGAGAGCGCGGTCCACAACTTGCGGAACGCCGGGATCCGAAGGACACCCCGGAGGTCGTGTTCGGGGCTCACCACGCGGGTGTCCGCAGTCTCGGTCACGCAGGCAAGACTAACGAGGCCGTACGACGTCGCCGGACCGTCCGATGGTGGCAAACCCGGGAACGGTTCGGTGTGGCCCACGCAGTCTCACCTGACGATCGGGAACGTCTCGTATGCCGAGCGGATCGAACGGCCGGATCGAACGGCCGGATCGAACGGACCAGACACGACTCCGTGGGGAAGGCAGAGGGGCGGGGTCAGGCCTCCGTCTTCGCTGCTGCGGTCTCTTTGGCTGCGGTCTTTTTGGCTGCGGTCTTCTTCGCCGTCGTCTTCTTCGCCGTCGTCTTCTTGGCTGCGGTCTTCTTCACGGCGCGCTTGGCGGGGCGCTTCTTCGCGACCGGGTCCCGGGAGCGCTTCTCGGCCAGCAACTCGGCGGCCCGCTCGACAGTGACCGACGCCACGGAGTCGGCCTTGCGCAGGGTGGCGTTGCTCTCCCCGTCGGTGACGTAGGCGCCGAACCGGCCCTCCTTGACCACGATCGGGAGACCGGTGACAGGGTCCGGACCCAGCTCGCGCAGCGGAGCCGCGGCCTGACGGCCCCGCGCCTTGGGTTGCGCGTAGATCGCCAGAGCCTCCTCGAGGGTCACGTCGAAGAGCTGGTCCTCCGAGGTCAGCGACCGGGAGTCGGTGCCCCGCTTCAGATAGGGGCCGTAGCGACCGTTCTGCGCCGTGATCTGGTCGCCTGACTCCGGATCCAGCCCGACCGCCCGCGGCAGGGACAGCAACCGCAGCGCGTCGTCCAGGCTCACCGTGTCGAGGGACATGTCCTTGAACAGCGACCCGGTGCGCGGCTTGGCCGACTTGGGCGCGTCCTCGGGCAGCACCTCGGTGACGTACGGCCCGTAGCGACCCGCCTTCGCGACGACCGGCAGGCCGGTCTCGGGGTGGACGCCCAGCCCCCGGTCCCCGCTCGGTGCGGCGAGAAGCTCCCTGGCCTTGTCCAGCGTCAGCTCGTCCGGCGCCAGGTCCTCGGGCACCGAGGCCCGGGCGGCGGGGTCACCGCCGCGCTCGAGGTAGGGGCCGAACCGGCCGACCCGAAGGACGATGTCCTCCCCGATCGGGATGGAGTTGACTTCTCGCGCGTCGATGTCGCCCAGGTTCTCCACGAGGGCGCGCAGTCCTCCGAGCTGGTCACCGTCGCCGAAGTAGAACGTGCGCAGCCAGTCGACCCGGGCCTCCTCGCCGTTGGCGATGCGGTCCAGGTCCTCCTCCATCTGCGCGGTGAAGTCGTAGTCGATCAGTGCCCCGAAGTGCTTCTCCAGCAAGGCGATCACCGAGAAGGCGATCCACGACGGGGCGAGGGCGTTGCCCTTCTTGAACACGTAGCCGCGGTCGCGGATGACCTTCAGGGTGGAGTCGAACGTCGACGGCCGCCCGATGCCCCGCTCGTCTAACGCCTTGATGAGCGTCGCTTCGGTGTAGCGGGCAGGTGGTGAGGTGGAGTGCCCGTCCGCCTCGAGCCCGAGCAAGGTCAAGGCGTCGCCCTTGTGCAGCGGCGGCAGCCGGCGCTCGGCCTCGGCCTGCTCTCGTTCGTCGCGGCGCGCGTCGCTCTCCTCGTCACGCCCCTCCTCGTAGGCCGCGAGGAAACCGCGGAACGAGATCACTGTGCCCGACGTGGAGAACTCAGCGTCGCGGCCATCGGCAGCGGTCGCCCCCAGGCGGACGGTCACGGTCTGCCCGCGAGCGTCGGCCATCTGCGAGGCGACCGTGCGCTTCCAGATCAGGTCGTAGAGAGCGAGCTCGTCCCGGCCGACCTCTCCCGCCAGTTCGCCGGGCGTGCGGAACGTGTCGCCCGAGGGCCGGATCGCCTCGTGCGCCTCCTGCGCGTTCTTGACCTTCTTCTCGTAGCGCCGTGGCGCGTCCGGGACGTACTCCGGGCCGTAAATCTGCCGGGCCTGACTGCGGGCCGCATCCAGAGCGGTGGCCGACAGGGTGGTGGAGTCGGTGCGGATGTAGGTGATGTGGCCGTTCTCGTACAGCCGCTGGGCCAGCCGCCGGCTCACGTCGGAACTGAAGCGCAGCTTGCGGCTCGCCTCCTGGAGCAGCGTGGAGGTCATGAACGGCGCCGCCGGACGCCGCGTGTAGGGCTTGTCCTCCACCGAGCGTACGGCGAAAGGCGCACCCCGCAGGGCATCGGCCAGGGTCCGCGCGGACGACTCGTCGAGCACGCTGACCTTGGGTGAGGTGAGCGTCCCGTAGCTGGCGAAGTCGCGGCCGGTGGCGACACGGGAGCCGTCGACGGTGACCAGCCGGGCCTCGAAGGCGCCGGGGTCCAGGGTCGCGGTGAGGTCCCAGTAGGACGCGACACGGAAGGCGATGCGCTCCCGCTCCCGTTGCACGACCAGCCGGGTGGCCACCGATTGCACGCGGCCGGCCGAGAGTCCTTGGCGGACCTTGCGCCACAGGACGGGGGAGACCTCGTAGCCGTAGAGCCGGTCCAGGATGCGGCGGGTCTCTTGCGCGTCGATGAGGTTCTGGTCGAGATCGCGGGTGTTGTCGATCGCTGCGCGGATCGCGTCGCGGGTGATCTCGTGGAACACCATCCGGCGCACCGGAACCGTCGGCCGGAGCACCTCGTGCAGGTGCCATGCGATTGCCTCGCCCTCGCGGTCCTCGTCCGTCGCGAGGAACAGTTCGTCGGCATCCTTCAGTGCCCGACGAAGTTCGGCGACCTTCTTCTTCTTGTCCGCGTCGATGAGGTAGAACGGCTCGAAGTCACGGTCGACGTCGACGGCGAACTTGCCGAACCGGCCCTTCTTTTCCTCCGCGGGCAGTTCGGAGGGAGTCGGGAGGTCGCGGATGTGCCCGACGCTGGCCTCCACGTCATAGCCGGCGCCGAGGAATCCCTGGATCTTCTTCGCCTTTGCCGGGGATTCGACGATCACCAGCCGACGCAGGGTCGAAGGCTCCTTGCTCTGGGGAGGCACGCTGCTCTCTTCCGTCGGCTAGCACATCAGGCGCGGGAGGTCCGCTGCCCCGGTGGGCGGATTGTGACGGCACGGTGCCCGCCCCTGTCAAACCGGTGACCGGCCGGCGCCGCCAGTGGGTCAGCCGGTCGTGACCCGCGGCTCGGCCGTGTCCGCGGAGACCGCGATGCCGCGGCGCTTGGAGATCATCACGGCCGCCACGATGACCGCAGTCGCCACGAGGGCGACAGCGACCCGCAGCACGGTGCTGGCGTCGGGGCCGACCGAGAGGGAGACGACGCTCGGTGCGACCAGCAGGGCAACCAGGTTCATCACCTTGAGCAGCGGGTTGATCGCCGGGCCGGCCGTGTCCTTGAACGGGTCGCCGACGGTGTCACCGATGATGGTGGCCTCGTGCGCCGGTGAGCCCTTGCCGCCGTGGGTGCCGTCCTCGATGACCTTCTTGGCGTTGTCCCAGGCCCCGCCGGAGTTGGCGAGCAGGATCGCCATCAGGGTGCCGGTGGCGATGGCCCCGGCGAGGTAGGAGCCGAGAGCGCCCACCCCGAGCCCGAAGCCGACCGCGATGGGGGCCAGCACCGCGAGCAGGCCGGGGGTGGCGAGCTCGCGCAGGGAGTCGCGGGTGCAGATGTCGACGACCTTGCCGTACTCGGGCTTGCCGGTGCCCTCCATGATGCCGGGGATCTCGCGGAACTGGCGACGCACCTCGAACACGATCGCCCCGGCGGCGCGGGTCACCGCGTTGATCGCGAGGCTGGAGAACATGAACACGACGCTGGCGCCGATGATCAGCCCGACCAGATTCTTGGGGTCGGAGACGTTGAGCACGCCGGTGTACTGCAGGTTGCGCACCGTGGCGGGCAGGTCCGCGCCGGAGTCGGCAACCGCGGTCTTGACGGCGTCGGTGAAGGAGCCGAACAGTGCGGTCGCCGCCAGCACAGCCGTCGCGATCGCGATGCCCTTGGTGATCGCCTTGGTGGTGTTGCCCACGGCATCGAGGTCGGTGAGGACGCGGGCGCCGGCGGCGTCGATGTCACCTGACATCTCGGCGATGCCCTGGGCGTTGTCCGAGATGGGACCGAAGGTGTCCATGGCCACGATGACCCCGACAGTCGTGAGCAGGCCGGTGCCGGCCAGCGCGACGCAGAACAGTCCGAGCACGACCGAGCCGCCGCCGAGCAGGTAGGCGCCGAACACGGCCGAGCCGATGAGCAGCGCAGTGTAGACGGCGGACTCGAGCCCGATCGTGAAGCCGGAGAGGATGACCGTGGCCGGCCCGGTCAGCGACGTACGCACGATGTCCTGGACCGGACGGCGGTGACTCTCGGTGAAGTAGCCCGTGAGGAGTTGGATGACCGAGGCCAGCACGATGCCGATGATCACCGCAGCGATGGCGATCAGCCGCGGGTCGCGACCGCCGGCGTCCTTGACGATCTGCGCGGGGATGCCAGGCATGTCGGCCAGGCTGCTCTTGAGGTAGGTGAAGGCGGCGATCGCACACAGGACGGCCGAGATCCCGGCCGAGGTGAAGAACGCACGGTTGATCGCCTGCATGCCATTCTTGTCGGTCGGGCGCAACCGGGTGATGAAGACGCCGATGATGGCGGTGACGACGCCGATCGCCGGGACGATGAGCGGGAAGACTAGGCCCTGCTCGCCGAACGCGGCCTTGCCCAGGATGAGGGCCGCGACCAGGGTGACGGCGTAGGACTCGAACAGGTCGGCAGCCATGCCGGCGCAGTCGCCGACGTTGTCGCCCACATTGTCGGCGATCGTGGCGGCGTTGCGTGGGTCGTCCTCGGGGATGCCCTGCTCGACCTTGCCGACGAGGTCCGCCCCGACGTCGGCTGCCTTGGTGAAGATGCCGCCGCCGACCCGGATGAACATCGCCAGCAGCGCGGCGCCGAAGCCGAAGCCCTCCAGCACGGTGGGTGCGTCGCCCTGGAACAGCAGGACGACCGAGGCGGCCCCGAGCAGGCCGAGGCCGACCGTGAGGAAGCCGACGACCCCGCCGGTGCGGAAGGCGATGCGTACGGCGTTGGCGGCGCCGTTGGTCTCCCGGGCGGCGGCCGCGACGCGCAGGTTGGCCCGGGTCGCGAGGCCCATGCCGGCGTAGCCGATGAAGGCCGAGAAGCTGGCGCCCAGGACGAAGAACACCGACCGCCCGATGCGGACGGCGCCTGTGTCGGCCGGCAGGAAGCTCAACAGGACCAGAGCGAGCACGGCGAAACCGGCGAGCGTCTTGAACTGACGGGTAAGGAAGGCCGCCGCACCCTCCTGGACGGCTGCCGCGATCTCCTGCATCTTCGCGGTCCCCGTGCCCGCGGCGAGCACGCTGCGGGCCAGCGCCAGGGCGAAGCCGAGGGCGACAACGGCGACCAAGCCGACGACCACGACGTAACCCCGGTTGGTGCCGGTGAGATCGAGCTGATCGCCTGCTGCGGCGAGGGTGACCCCGGACATCCGTCCTCCTTGCATGGGGGTGCACGCACCCGTTCAGATCGGTGCTATTTGCGCTGGTCGGCCCGGTTGGCCCCCGTTGGCGCAGACGAACGCACGCCCGGACGATGATCCAGGCTGCCACCATGTGCCAGGCCGGGCCGGTGGGACATCACCGGACGGCGTAGTGAGGTGACCAACGTCCGGGGCCAGCCGTGAGGCCGAAGCGGAGTCTACGTCAGCGCGTCGCGCCCGGACTAATCGGGTGGGCCCAGGCTCGGGCCCGTCCGCACGGAGGACCGACGTCAGGTGGGCGACGTCAGGTGGGCCAGGTCATCCGGACCACGACGCCGCCGGCAGGACTCGGGGTGATCCCCACGTCGTCGACGAGACCTTGGATGACGGCCAACCCCACGCCGGGCGGCACCATGTCCTCCAGGTAGGCAGCGTCCGGGTCGGCGGCGCCCGCAGCGGGCCCGGAGTCACCGGAATCGGCGAGCTCGGCGATCTCGGCGAAGCTCGGTGTCTGCTCGTCGCTCCGGGGCGCCTCGTCGGTGACCGAGACCTCGAAGGCGTTGTTGTCGTCGACCAGGGTCACCATGACCAGCCGGTCCGGGCAGTGGGCGCGGTGCAGGTGGACGGCGCGCGAACACGCCTCCCCCACGGCGAGGCGGACCTCATCGAGGACCGCCTCGTCGACGCCCGAGCGTCGCGCCACGGCAGCGGCCACCAGCCGGGCGGTGCGGACGTGGGCAGGCAATGCACTGAATCGGAGCTCGACCGTTGCCACACTCACCTCCCTTGACAGCTCATCGCGCGACGGCCAGGTCATTCGGTGGCGCTGACCGCTTCCGCGACCGAGGAGTGGATCGGGAAAACCTTGGTGAGGCCGGTGATCCGGAAGATCTTGAGGATGCGCTCCTGGGTGCACACCAGGCGCAGCGACCCGT
The DNA here is from genome assembly GCA_038223055.1 of Actinomycetes bacterium. Lineage (GTDB taxonomy): Bacteria > Actinomycetota > Actinomycetes > JACCUZ01 > JACCUZ01 > JBBRHF01. Next base: position 15,825 of record JBBRHF010000066.1, read on the forward strand.
CGTGGGCGCGCACCCGCTTGAGGCCGCCGACGAGCACTCCGAGGCCGGTCGAGTCGAGGAAGTCGACCCGTTCCATGTCCACGACCAGGTGGTACTTGCCGTCGGCCACCAGATCGACCAGCTGCTCGCGAAGCCGAGGTGCGGTGTAGACGTCGATCTCGCCGCCGACCTCGACGACGGTGCGGTCACCCTCCGAGCGGGTCGAGAGAGACAGGTCCACGAGTCCTCCTGGGCGCAGAACAACAAACTGACACGGCCGAGCGCCGCGTGCGAGGGCATTCAACCACTCTGCGCCACCCGAGTCGCCCGGTGGGACACTTCATCCCGTGCCGGAACCGCCTGTCGTCCCGGCACCAAAGGGGCCCGCCCCGCCGCGGCGGGACGCGTTGGCGGCGTTGCGTGACCTGGCGGCCGCGCCCGGGCGGGCCGGGCGATTGACCCATGTGGAGCTGATTCCGCAGCGCCTCGGGGCGACCGCCGAGTGGCCGTCGTGGGTCCATCCCGAGCTCGTGTCGGCCCTGCGCCGACGTGGCATCGACCGCCTGTGGGCGCACCAGGCCCTGGCAGCCGAGACGGCCTGGTCGGGACGCTCGGTGGTGCTCGCCACCGGAACGGCATCAGGCAAGTCCCTTGCCTACCTGCTGCCCGCGTTGTCGGCCACGCTGTCGGGATCTCGGCCGCCTAGTTCACGACCGGCTGATTCACGATCGGCCGGGATCTTCCCCGAGACACCGGCCCAGGCGCCGCCCGCGGGCCCCGACGCCCTGTCCCGGGCGCCGAGCACTCTCTACGTCGCGCCCACCAAGGCGTTGGCCGCCGACCAGCTGCGCGTGGTCCGCGGGCTGGGCCTGGAGCCGGTGCGGGCGTCGACCTACGACGGGGACACGCCAACGGAGGAGCGCGACTGGATCCGGCGGCACGCGACGTACGTGCTCACCAACCCCGACATGCTGCATCACTCGCTGCTTCCCGGGCACGCCCGGTGGGGAGCGTTCCTGCGCAGCCTGGAGTACGTCGTCATCGACGAATGCCACCACTATCGCGGCGTGTTCGGGTCGCACGTGGCGACCATCATCCGGCGGTTGCGGCGCATCTGTGCGCGCTACGGCAGTGCCCCGACCTTCGTCCTCGCCTCTGCCACGGTCTCCGATCCCGCGAGTTCGGCCGGCAGGCTGGTCGGGTGCAACGTCTTTGCCGTCGACGGGGACACCTCTGCCCGGGGGGAGACGGTTTTCGGTCTGTGGGAGCCGCCGTTGACCCAGCTGAGGGGGGAGGGTGGGGCACCGGTGCGTCGCAGCGCGAGCGCGGAGGTCGCAGACCTGCTCACCGACTTGGTGGTCGCTGGCCTGCGCACCGTCGTCTTCGTGCGATCGCGCCGGGCCGCCGAGGCTGTGTCGCTGACCGCGAAGCGTCTGCTGGACGAGGTCGAGCCGGGGCTGTCGGGTCGGGTGGCGGCCTACCGCTCCGGCTACCTGCCTGAGGAGCGGCGCGATCTCGAGCGGAGGCTGCAGACCGGCGAGCTGCTGGGCGTCGCTTCGACCAACGCTCTCGAGCTCGGCGTCGACATCGCCGGGCTGGACGCGGTGCTCCTCGCGGGCTATCCGGGGACCCGCGCCTCGATGTGGCAGCAGGCAGGCCGGGCCGGGCGCACGGGGTCGGCCGCCCTCGCCGTGCTCGTGGGGCGCGACGACCCGTTGGACACCTACCTCACCCATCATCCGGAGATGCTGTTCGGCCGGCCGGTGGAGTCCACGGTGTTCGACGCGGACAACCCCTACGTCCTCGCCCCACACCTGTGCGCCGCCGCAGCGGAGCTGCCGCTGACGGCACCCGATCTCGCGCTTTTCGGACCCGCAGCGACCGATGTCGCCGATCATCTGGTCGAGCGGGCGCTGCTGCGCAGGCGCACTAGCGGGCTCTTCTGGACCCGACGGGACCGGCCGACCGACCTGGCCGATCTGCGCGGTGCAGGGGGTCACCCCGTGCGCCTCGCAGAGCTGGCGACTGGTCGACTGCTCGGCACGGTGGACCCGTCGGCTGCCCACAGCACCGCGCACGCCGGCGCGGTCTATGTCCATCAGGGCGAAACCTACCTCGTGCGCACGCTGGACCTGGACTCCCGCGTGGCGATGCTCGAACGCGCCGAACCTGACTACTCGACCTTCGCTCGAGACATCACCGACCTGCGCGTACTCGAGACATCGCGCAGCATCTCGTGGGGCGAGGTGCTGCTCTCGTTCGGCACGGTGCGGGTGACCAACCAGGTGGTTGCCTTTCTGCGCAAGCAGGTGGCCACCGGCGAGGTGCTCGGCGAGGAGCGGCTCGACCTGCCGCAACGGGTGCTGCAGACTCGGGCGGTGTGGTGGACCGCTTCGCCCGCCGTGCTGCAGGCGGCCGGGATCGGCGCGGCGGATGTGCCCGGGGCGGCCCACGCGGCCGAGCACGCGTCGATCTCGTTGCTCCCGTTGTTCGCGAGCTGTGACCGTTGGGACATCGGCGGCGTGTCCACGGCGATGCACGAGGACACAGGAGCGGCCACGGTCTTCGTTTATGACGGGCACCCGGGGGGCGCGGGGTTCGCCGAACGGGGCTTCGGGACCGCAGCCGAGTGGTTGTCGGCGACCCGCGACGCGGTGGCTGTATGCGAGTGTGCCTCGGGTTGCCCTTCGTGTGTGCAGTCACCGAAGTGCGGAAACGGCAACGATCCGTTGGACAAGTCAGGGTCGGTGCGGTTGCTCGGCGCGGTCCTGTTGGGTTCGCACGCATGATTGTCGCCCCGACAGGGCAGGAGAGCCGTGGAGAAGGGAGTTCGTCATGCTGATAGTCGGCCTGCTGCTCATCATCGCTGCCGCCGCTTTGACCGTTGGGCTCGTCGTGGACGGCGGAGAGACGGCGACCCCGGAGGTCCTCGGCGTGTCGTGGACAACCAACGTCGCGGGCGTGTTCTTCGCCGGCGTCGCGACGGCGTTCGTTTTCTTGCTCGGCGTCTGGCTGATGAAGCACACCGCGGCGCGAGCCCGCAAGCGGCGCATGGAACGCAAAGAGACGAAGCACCGCCAGCAGGACTCGGTGCGTGGTCTGGAGGAGGAACGCAGTGCGCTGCGCTCCGAGAACGAGAAGATGGCTGAGGAACTTGCGAAGCGTCGGTCGGCCGCCGAGTCGGCCGCGGCGACGGGGTCGAGGGATGGCGCGGCGACGGGGTCGAAGGATGGCGCGGACGGCTACACCGAGAACCGCAAATCGGTGATCGACCACGAGCGTGACCGGTCCCGCGACACGTCCTGAGAAGCGAACAGCAGCGGGCGCGAGGTCTATCGGCGCCAGTCGTTTGTCACTGCCTGGGTCACTGCTGCCTGGGTCACTGCCTGGGTCACTGCCGCCGGCCCTCGCCCTCGCCCGGGCCGGCGGCAGCGCCATGAGCGGGGACCGGACATCGACCTCGGTCACCACGAGCACCCAACCGTCGGCCACCGTGCAGGCGAGCAGCCTTCCGCGGTGTGCCTGCGTGACCCGGTCCGCGGCCAAGCACGGCGCGCGCGCTCCCTCGAGCAGTCTGGTTGCCCCGGCCAGGGCGGCGAGGTCGGCGGCCGACTCAGCCCGATGGCGCGCGACGAGGGCCGCGCCCAACGTGAGGACACCGCCGCCGGCCGCCGCGAGCACAAGGCAACAGGCCAGCACCCACACGGTTGCGCTGCCCCGGTCTGCCCGGCCGGCACCGGCCCTTCGCGGTGGTCGCCCTCGGATTGGGGCGGTTCGGACTGGGGCGGTTCGGACTGGGGCGGTTCGGGTCGGGCCCATCACGGGCTCTCCGCGGCAGCGACGGCGCGGGCTCGCACCGTCACTGACGGTCCGTGCCCCGACCACGGACCCGGTAGGGCCTCGACGACCTCCACGTCGACAGCGACCAGATCGCCCTCCCGAGATGTCCGAACGCGTGCCCCGCGGGGTGCCGCATCGCCTGCGACGGCCAGCGCGAGAGCAGGGGCCTCGCCACGGGCCAGTGCCCGGGCGGCGACTCGGGCCGCATCCACGCAGCGCAGTTGCGAGCCGATCACCGCGACCGACCACAGGACGAGCACGAGCAGGACCGCCAGCACGGGCAGAACCACCGCCGTCTCGGCGGTGACCGCGCCCCGCTCCTGGGACGCACGTGGAGCGAAAGCCCAGGGCTGTGACCCGAATCGACGAGACGTCCACCAGCCCCCCTGGCCCGGCACACGCACGTCAGAAGCTCATCGTGAGGGCACGTCTGACGACATCGCCGAGCAGACGTGCGACCTGATCGCTGGTCACCAACTTGTAGAGCACCCCACCGAAACCGCAGGCAGCGACGGTGCCCACCGCGTATTCGGCGGTCGTCATCCCCAAGTCCGAGCGACGAGACCGAGCCAAGCTGATCATGGCTGTGAGGCGTGCAGGCATGGACCCTCCAAAGTCTTGGCCTGGACGCGACCAGGCCGCCGGGACCGGCTGGAGCGCCGGTCACCTCAAAGTCTTGCGTCGGCCAGCAGCACGGAACCGGTTGAGGGCGAATCTGTTGACAGACCAAGGTCTTGCTCGTTCTGTGGATAGTGATGGCGTCCTCGGAGGTCGGGACCGTCTTCTGCTCTGGCTCGGTGCGGCTCTGCCCGAGGGACTTTCCGGCGGACCCTGCCACGGTGATCCCGGCGGCAACCACCCGAGCGGTCAGCCCCGTCCATTGGTCGTCCACATGGTGGCCAACGGTGCGTCCGACAGGCGAGATTCGCCTACGTGCCGAGGCGAAATTGCTCCTTAAAAAGAGCGCGCGCGGATAGGTTTGTCAGGGGTCGGGCTGGGTGGGGTCGTCTTTGACCTGCTGGAGTGCCACGGCCTCGAGTTCGGTGGTGAGTTCGCGGAGTCGGCGGGCGTTGTCCAGGAGCGGGCGTAGCGCGTCGGCCTGGCTGGTGTCCAGGGTGCGGG
>JBBRHF010000067.1:0-20614 GCA_038223055.1 Actinomycetes bacterium
CGTCGACCTGCTCGGGCTCGTCCCAGGGCTGCCGGGCACCCTGGACACGCCCGGAGCCGGGCTGGTCAGGTGGACGCTCGGCCTGCCAGCCGGGGCCGGCGACCTCCAGGTCTCGGCCGGTTGGGGGCTGGCTGGTCCGACCGCAGAGCTCGCAATCACCGACTTGCACCCGGCCGGGGCGCCGGTCAGCCTCTCCGCAGGCACCCGGATCGACCCAAGCGGCGTCGACGTCTCGGCCTCGCTCGGTGCGGACTTCGGCAGCCTCGGCATCGACCTCGTGCCACGGTTCGAGTTCGCCCTCGTGGGCAGCGACCTCACGGCGCGGTTCCTGCCGCTCGCCGGTTCGGGTGACGGCCCGCTCGTGGTCACCCTCGCCCCCGAGGTCTCAGTGATCGTTGGAGCGGGCACCGCCGAGGAGTTCGTGGTCGGCTGGGCGCTGCCCCTCGCCGTGCAGGTCGCCCTGGCCGCAGCCGACCCGGTGTTGAGCCACCCGCTGTGGACCGGCGGGCCGACCCTCACCGACGCCCTCACCGACGCCGGGCTGCTGGTCGGCGGGAACGTCGCGCACCCGCTGCCTGGCGTCTTCGAGATGCTCGCCGGATTCCTCGTTGCGGGATCCGACGCCCTGGACCTTACGCTCGGCGACCTGCACCTGTCGCTCGTTGCGGAGTCCGGCCGGGTCGGTGTGGGCCTGAGCGGCAAGCAGGTCATTCCGCTCGGCGACCTCGAGCTCGACGTGCTGTTCGGTGCGCCGGCAAGCTGGGGTGCGCCCGCCGCCGAGGGCCTGAAGGTGCTGCTGCTCGACATCTCCGGCAGCGAGCCGGCGTTCGACCTGGGCATCGAGCTGCACGGCGTCGGCGTGGGCCTGTCGAAGGCCGACGGCACCGCGCTCGTCTCCGAGACTGCGTTGCGGCTCGGCGGGGTCATGGCGTACCTGTTCCTGGACGTCGAGACCGGGACCGGCAGTCTGATCGCCTCGCACGCGGGGGCCGGCCTCGAGCTGTCCGGCTTCGGCCTGCCGCTGTCCGCCGCGCTCGGGGCCGGGGGTGGGTCGAACCCCGTCGCGTCCAACCTGCTTTCCTCCGGTGGGTCCGGGGGCGCCGGCGGCGACGACCAGTCGGTGAACCCGGTGACCGACGTCGACGCCTGGTACTGGGACGACGCCGGGGCCGGCTCGGCCACCTTGCACGTGCTGGTCGGCGGGCAGACCGGGCTGTTCTGGATCCCGATCCATGCCGGGTTCGGGCCGATCTTCATCAACGAGCTCGGTGTCGGTGTGAGCAGCACGGCCCTGACCCTCGCAATCGATGGTGGCGTGAGCGTCGCCGGCCTGAGCGCCGAGGTGGACGACCTTTCCGTCGCGGTACCGTACGCGAGCGTCGCCGACCCCAGCACCTGGGTGATCGACCTCAAGGGCCTCGCCGTCGGCTACACCGGACCTGCGATCTCGATCGCCGGTGGCCTGGTGAAGTTCGACGGCCCGCCGATCGAGTACGACGGCATGCTGCTGGTGAAGATCGGTACCATCGGCGCTATCGTCATCGGCTCGTACGCCGTGGTGGGTGATGGCGCCGACGAGTACACCTCGTTCGCCGTGTTCGGCGGGGTGTTCGTGCCGATCGGCCTGCCGCCGATCATCAACATCACCGGCATCGCCCTCGGGATGGGCTACAACCGGCGCCTGGTGGTCCCCGAGGACCTCAACACCATCCCGGGGTTCATGCTGGTCAAGGCCCTCGACCGCCCCGAAGATCTCGCGAACAACCCGATGAAGGCGCTCTACTCGTTCCGCGATCAAGTGCCACCCTCGCGCGGCGCGCTGTGGTTCGCTGCCGGTCTGCGCGGTACGTCGTTCGAGATCGTCAACATCACCGCGGTGGTCTATGTCTCGCTCGACAACGGTGTCGAGGTCGGCCTGCTCGGCGTTGCGCGGATGGCGCTGCCCACCGACGACGCTGCGATCGTAAGCGTCGAGCTCGCTCTCAAGGCGCGGTTCTCTAGCGCCGAGGGGCTGTTCTCGGTACAGGCCCAGCTCACCGACAACTCGTGGCTGATCAGTAAGGACTGCCGGCTAACCGGCGGGTTCGCGTTCTTCGCCTGGTTCCGCGAGTCGCAGTTCCTGCTCACCCTCGGCGGGTACCACCCGGCGTTCCAGCCCCGCCCGGAGTACCCCGTGGTGCCGCGGATCGGGTTCGAGTGGAACTTCCTCGGCGTGGTGCACCTCAAGGGCGAGTCCTACTTCGCGGTGACCACCACGGCGATCATGACCGGGACCCGGGTCGAGGCCACCTACGGCCCGGACTGGATCCAGGTCTGGTTCTCGGCCTATACCGACATCCTCGTAATGCGGGACCCCTTCCACTACATCGTCGACATCGGCATCTCGCTGGGGGCGCGGCTGCGGATCCGGGTGTGCTTCTTCGCCTGCGCGACCATCGAGATCAGCGTGTCGGTCGGGGCGTCGCTGCACCTCGAAGGGCCGCCGTTCCACGGCACCGTCACCGCTGACCTCGGCGTCACCTCGGTCACGGTGCCGTTCGGGGACAACGCACTGCCGAAGCCTCCGGCTCGGGACTGGGACGAGTTCGTCGAAATGTTCGTCAAGGCCGGGGACGCCAACGCGGGCAGCGTTGCCGCGCAGGTCACGGCCGGGCTTCTGCCCGCCGAGCCGGCCGGTGCGCCGGTCGCCCCGGGGACCGCCGACCAGCCGTGGCGTCTGTCGGCCGAGTGGTCGCTGCGCACCGAGTCGAAGATGCCCGCGCAGGGCTTCGCGCTGCAGGTCGACACCCCGATGACCGAGGCGCAGATCGGCAATGTGGTGTTCGGCCTCGTGGCCGCACTGTCCACCGTCTACGACTTCGACCTCGCGCCGATGTACGTCGCGCACGACAACCTGACCGCGGTGCATCGGGTCGTGCTCGCGCGCCGGCCCGAGGGCGGCGGGGCCTTCGTTGACATGGTTCCCGCTGGCGGCCCGGCGCCGGCCGACAAGGCGCTCGTGCTGCAGCCCGTGCTGTTCAAGGTGGCGCCCGTGATCGCGCAGGTCTCCGAGGCGACCTACCACTACTTCCCTGACCTCAAGCCGCCGGCTGCCGCCAACACGCTCCCGGTGCTGGCCGGTTTGACCCTCGACGGCATTCCGCACCTGGAGGGCGAGAGCGAAGCAATCCCGATCGGGACGCTGGTCGACGCGTCCAACTACCGCCCGCTGCCGTTCGCCAAGCGCAACCCGGTGTACGTCGGGCACATCCGCGACCTCGGCCTCGCGTGGCAGACCCTCGCCGGCCTGGCCGACGGTGTCGACGACCAGAGGCTCGTCGCCGGCGTGCTGCAGATCCTCGGCCGGCCGGTCGACCCGGCGTCCCCCGCCGTGCAGTTCGGTGAGCTGCGTGCCTCGAGCGGCCTGCGACCGGGTGGGTACGGGCCGGTCGCGATGGGCGCGCTCGCGAACCGCCGCTCCGCGCCGCCCGTGCTGTCAGCGCTCAGCGAGGGCTTCACGCTCGAGGATCAGGGCCGGGGGATCGCCGAGGAGCCCGTCACGGTCCCGCCCGTCGAGGGCGTGGCGCTGGACGGGCCCCGGCTTCGCACCGTGCTGCAGCGTCCGGTGCCGGCCGTCGGCGCTACACCCGCCGTCGCCACCAGCGTGCGGGCGCGCCGGACGCTACCGACGCGTGGCCTGATCGCGGCCGGTGCGGCAGTGTCGGCGGACCTCCCCGCAGGCCCAACGATCGCCGCGCTCCGCGGTCGCCCATCGGCAGCCGAACCGCCGGTCGTCGACGTCCGCCGCGATCTCGTCACCACGTGGCAAACCCCGGGCATGGCGCTGATCCGCCGACGCACTGCGGCCGCACCCCAGCCGACTCGGGCCGCGCGCTCGGCGCGCTCGCTGCGCAGCCCGGCGCTCGGCGCCCCCACCGGTCGCGGCGCTGCCGCCGCGCTCGCCAGGCAGACCACTGCGGCGCTGGGCGACGGTGTCGAACTGCGCGCCGGCATAACGCAGGTATGGGAGCTGCCCCTCGCGACGCAGTGGCGGCTCGAGTTCGCCGGGGACAGCGCGGTGCGGGTCACCGAGCTCAGCACCGCGGGCACCGTGCTCACGGATCGCGAGCAGGCCCCCGGGTCGGTGGACCTGCGGCCGGGCTGCGGAATGGTCGCCGTGACGGCCCTCGGCCAGCCGGTCCTGCCAATGAACGGCCTGCCTGCCCGGCCGGGGGCGATCACCGGCGCGCTCGCCTCCCGCGGCAACGCCGTGCTCGGCTGGCAGGTCGGCTCGCGGGTCGCCCAGGTGGGACCAACCACGCTCCTCGCCCGCGGCGCCGTGGTCCGCCTCGGCGCTCCGACCGGCACCCGGGTGCGCTCCCACGTCGCCGCCTCCGGCATTGTCACGGTCGCCCGCGCCATGCTCGACCAGGTGGCCGTGCAGACCGACCTGCCGGCTCACGTCAGGGTCGTCGGCGTGCTGCTGGACGCCCCGACGGACGCGCTGCTGGGCCCAGGAGACGTCGTGGTGCACGTCGGCGGTGCGAGCCTCGCGCCGCTGCCCGTCCAGGTCGCTGCCGGCCGGCGCACCGCCTTCCTGTACGACGTCACCGAGCTCGACGACACCGCCGAGACCATCACGGTGAGCGTTGGGGCGCCCACCGCGGCGCTGGCCGGCGTGGTGGGGGCCGACGGGTCGGCTGAGGAGTGGGCCGTCACCCTGGCCGGTACGACCCTGACCCAGCTGGTCCCCGACGAGCAGCTCACGCTCGAAGGCACTCTACGAGTGCGACTGACGAAGGGAGGCGGCGCCGATGCCTGACCCGAAGATCGGCGAGATGATCCTCTACGACTACATCCGCCCCTCACTGCTCGCCGGGCGGTACCGCATGCGGGTGCAGACCGACGTCACGGTCACCACGACAGCGACGCCCCTGCCGGGCACGGACTTCCACTTCGACGTGGAGGGGCCGCGGTTCTCCCTCGCGCCGTCCGAGGTCGCCGGGGTGTTTCCGCCGCGCAACGGCCACGGTTCGTTCGACTCGGCGCTCCCGCACGTCGCCCTCGGCCGGCGCACCCTGCCGTGGGAGCGGGCACTCGGCGACGACTACACCGTGGCCGCCGGCCAGACGCCCTACCCATTCCTCGCACTCGTGCTCCTCGAGCAGGACGAGTGCGAGATCCTGCACGATCAGTCCCTGACCGACGTTGTGCCGAACGCCGTGTTCAGCCGGCTGGGCAGCCCCGCCGGGATCCGATGCGACGCGGTCGAGGCCGACGAGCAGCTGCTCCGCGAGATCCTCCCGATGCCGGAGGAGCTGCAACTCCTCACGCACGTTCGTCAGGTCAACGTTGACGACCGCGAGCTCGCGGCGGGCGACTCGGACGGGTACTTCGCGGTAGTGATGAGCAACCGGGTGCCGCGCGCCGGCGGGTCGTACGTCGCGTGCCTGGTTTCCGTCGAGGAGCGCTCCGACCTGCTGCCGACGTCCGACCCGGACGGCGGCTTCCACGGCGGGATCTTCGGTGACGTCCTTGTTGCGCAGATCGCCGAGTCGTCCGAGCTGGCGCCCAGCGCCCTTGGCACGAGCGTCACTGCGCCGCAGGCCGACGCCATGCGCCTTGTGGCGGCGCCCGCCACCGCGGCCCGGTTCGTCACCGGTGCCGTCACGTCGCAGGTGGCCGCGGGGAGCAGCAAGGAGCTCCAAGTGGCGAAGTTGCTCGAACGGCAGCGCCTCGGGCTGGGCGCGGTGGTGCTGCACCCGAAGGCGCGCCTCGTGCTGCTGCACAGCTGGACGTTCGTGTGCGAGGGCGACGGGACGTTCCGCCAGCTCATGCAGGGGCTGGACGTCGGCATGGTGGGCGACGCCGACCCGGCGTCGAAGCTCGCGGTGACCGACACCGGGCACGTCACCATGGACGTGACCGACCGCCTGGGCGCTCCCGAGCAGTCCTGGTACCGCGGGCCGCTGGTGTCGCAGCCGCTCACCCGCGACACCCTCGGGCCGTACCACTCCGCGGATCAGGCCCGACGGGTCGTCGCCGAGACCGGCGCAGAGAACATCTCCTACGCGAGCGCCTTCGAGGTCGGCCGACTGCTTGCCGCGGCCGACGCTCGGCTCGCCCAGGAGCTGATGCGCTGGCGGCGCGGCGCGTTCCGAGCCAGTTCCCGGCAGGAGAGCGTCGTCGCTCTGCAGGATGCGATGCACCTCACCGCGATCACCGACCCGCGCGAGCCCGTCGCCCTGCGGTACACGGTCGACGTGCTCGACAAGATCACCGCCGGGATCGTCGCGCCGGTTGACCCTTTCGGGATCGAGCGCGTGCTCGGCAGCCCGCTCCTCCAACTCGATGTGATCGCCAAGGCGTTCGGCCTCGGGTCGGTGGCGGACGCGAGGGTTCTGCTGGGTGAGGACCCGGGGCTGGCGGCGCCGGTGACCGTCCGGAAACCGGACCGCGTGCTCGGCACGGTCGATGACGTACTCGGCGACGAGGTGGGGCTGGCGGCGCTCGCCGACCTGCGCGCAGCCGCGATCGACGCGGTCCGTATCGAGGTTGAGGGGGAGCCGCAATGAGGATCCCGGCAACGACGGCCCGCCTGGCGCTGTATGCCAGGCTGACCCACCCGGCGCAGGAGGCGGCGCTGCAGCCCGAGGGTGCGCTGCCGCCGTACATGGAGTCGTTCCTCGCCCATCTGCGCCTGCTGGTCGGCGTGCCGTTCGAGTACCTCGTCCCGGACGACCGGTTGCTCCCGCCAGAGTCGATCCGGTTCTTCTACCTCGACCGGTCTTGGACCGACCGCGTGGTCGACGGCGCCGTCGCCGTTGGGCAGATCGGCTCGCGCGAGGAGGCGCACTACCAGGCGCGCGCCGCGGTGCTGAGCCAGCGGCTCGACCAGAGTGAGCGGATGGTGCGCCCCCTGCAGCGCGGCACGGACTTCGTGGACGCGAAGCTCGCAAGCGACCAAGACCACACCGCGGCCACCGTGGTCACCGGCTTCCTGCTGAGGTCGAGCGCGGTTCGCAACTGGCCCCACATGGACGTCCGCGCCTACGACAGGGTGATCGCCGAGCGGTTCAGGACCGCCGACCCCGAGATCGTCGCGCACCAGCTCCCGTTGCTCCGCCTCGAACTGCTCGCGCCGTCCGTGATGATCGCGCTGTTCCAAGGCGAGCCGCAGATGGTGCTCCTCGAGGAGCCGCACCACGGAGTGCAGTTCGGCGTGCGGCACCGCGGCGCCGGGCTGAGCGTCCCGCTGCGGGACGGTACGGGCGAGCAGATCAAGGTCGGCACCGACGCTGTGCCCGTCACCGTCCCGACAAGGCCGGGGCGCAGTGACGTCGTGCGGGTCAAGGCCCTGCGCGACGCGCTCACTGCCGCGCGGGCCAGCCACCCCGCCGCCGTCGAGCAGACCGGCGCGGCCGCGTTCGCGATCTCGGTGCTCGACCCGCCGTGGCGCCAGCACTTCGAGGGCACCGAGGACCACGCCGACACCGGTGGCCCGTTCGACCGCGTGTTCATCCACGTCGCCGACGCCGTCCAGCAACCGCTCCTGCTCTCCGCCGTCACCACCGTGCTGGGCGGCTGAGATGAAGCTCGACGACAACCTGATCTCCGTCTCGATCGCACACGGCCTGACGCCCGGCGTGCTGGCCACCTGGGACTCCCGGATCGCTCGGACCCCGCGCGTCCTGGTACCGATCCAGCTCGACGTGCTCCTGGTCCGCGAGACGGGCGGTAGGTGGGCGAAGACCGCGATGAAGGTGCCGGACGCGGACACCTCGCCCGCTGCCCACACTCTGCTCGCAGAGCCGTTCGCGGAGCGCGAGGTTCGCGCGCCCGGCGCCTACCTGCACTGGGCGTTGCCGGACGCCCTTACCCGCGGCGCGGGCACCGCGCACGGCGGCGACGTGTCGTTCCCGCCGGTGCCCGACCGCTGGCTCGTCGTGCGGATCTCGACGCCGAAGGTCGGGGGCCGCCGGGCGATGACCGCCTGGGTGCTCGAGTCCGGCGGGGCCGAGCCCGTGGTCACGCCGCTGGATGCCTGGTTCGAGCCCGAGGACCCCGACCGGACCACCACTCCCGGCGTCGAACCGTTGACTGCGCTCGGGCACGGCGACGCCGTGTGGTCCGCGTACTACGACAACGTCGAGAACCGGCTCGCGTTCTACGACGACCTGGCCGACACCCGCGGCCCGGTCGCCTACCTGGTGTGCGGTTGGCACAGCCGGCACATCGACGACCCGATCGGCGAGAACCTCTCCTCGCCCACGGCGTTCGAGGCGCGCCTTGCCGAGCTCGGCTGGGAGGTCGACCCCGCGGACGTCGCCGCCGCGTTCGTGTACGCCGACAGCCGGGTGACCGCGGCGACGAAGCTGGGCCTCGCGGTCCGCGAGGCGACCTTCGAGCGGATAGCCACGGCCGACGCCGGGTCCACCGTGAAGCCCGCCGGGATCCAGGAGGAGAAGGTCACCCTGCTCAAGGGCGACGGCAACGCCGTGCTGTCGCGGTGGTTGGCGCGCGCGGTGTCCTGGCCCGAACTCACCCTGTACCACGGTGCCGTGGTGGGCCTCGGGTGGCCCAACCCTGGCATCGGGGTCGCGCCCGACGGCCTCCTGGGTGGGGACGCGGGCGGCCCACCGGCCGCCGAGGCGGTCACGGTGACCGTCGGCAACACCCTGGTCGAGGCGCTCGCAGCGCGGCTCGCGCACAACACCGGCAAGGCGGAGGAGGCGAGGATCATCGAGGCCGTGCTGCTCGGTGGAACCACGGAGCTCGATGCCCCCGACGCCCCGGCCCGGATCGACGCGCTGCTGCACGCAGCCGGGTTCGCCGGTCTGCCCGGCGGGACGCGGACCGAGCCCGTGACCCAGAGCGCCGTGGTGCCGCCGACATCCGTTGTCGCCGACCCGTCCCGCGCCGATGCCGGGGTGTTCGCCGGACAGGCGACGCCACCGGTGCGCGGCACGACCTCGCCCGCCGCGGGGGGCACCGCCGGGACTCTCGCCGCCCGAGTGCAGGACTCCGCCCAGCTGCGCATCTCGCCACAGTTGAGCTACGGCGCAATGAACAGCGTGCTGCGCCGGGTGAAGGAGGGCCTCCGGGACTCACCCGTCCGGGTCCCGGTACCGCGCCCGCCCGGCGCGGACGCGCCCAGGGAGACGGTCGCGACCGAGCGGCCGCTGCCCCGGTTCTTCGTCCCGTCGGACCCGGTCTTCCTGCTCGAGGGTGCCGGGCGGTCCTACAAGCACGGCTTTGACGACCTGCATTCCGAGACCGGGTCGCTGGTCTGCCGGCTCAGCGGGCACACGGTTCGGGGCCTTTCGCCATTCACGCTCTCCGACGGAGCCGGCGGTGCGGTGCGCGGCGAGGACCTGCTCCGGCGAGGGCTGGACCATGGTGGCATTCCCCCCGAGTGCGAGGACCTCCTGCGCGAGCTCGCGCTTCTGGACCCTGGTGGCGCGGAGACCGCCGCCGCGGTGAGCGCGGTGGGGCGTGGGCTGGACGCCGAGCGGCTGCAGGTGGACGCCCGGGTCTACGCGGTCGAGCAGACCGCCTGGTGGATCGCTCGGGACGAGCGCCGCGACGCCGCGCCGCTGCTCGCGTACTCGGGCTTCGACGGCACTCTGCCGTCGCCGGTAGCAGTCTCACTGCCGGTGACCCCGTGGGTCCCGCTGCACCTGGACTGGCAGGTGGACCTGTACGCCGCGACCGACCTCGCCGGCTGGGACCTCGAGGAGGTCGACTTCGACGCCGCTGCCGCGACTGTTCCTGCGCCGGACGCCGCCCCGGTGCAGACCCTGAGCGGTCGGGCGCTTCTCGGCGGCGGCGCGGCCCGGATCGCCGCCGCGACCGTGCGCACCGTCCTCGAGCAGGCTCAGGTGACCGGCGGGTCGGCGGCCCTGAAGCCGGGGATCGTGCACGCCTTCAGCTCACCGGCCGCGAAGGCCGTGTTGGGGAAGATCGCAGCGATGCGGTCCGCCCACGCCGAGAAGGCGTTCCGCTCGGCGGTGCACGCCGCGGGCGGCGGCGCCGAGGCCGAGGCGACCGCGACCGCCGCCGACCTCGACCACGTCGCTGACGAGCTCGAGAAGATGGACGTGCTGGTCGGCGCCATGGACAGGTTCACCTCGATGCTGCGAGCGGGCTACGTCGCCGACGGCACCGACGCCCCCGCCGACGGCGCCGTGCCGCCCGGCTTCTGGCCGGTGCGCTCGGGCTTCCTCAAGGTGACCCGACTGCGGCTGGTCGATGCGTTCGGCCAGACCCTTGACCTGCTCGGTTCTGGCCCCGACACCCCTGCGGCAGCCGACCAGGTGCTGCGGTCGGAGCCGCTGACCGTCGCCGACCGCGCCGACCTGGTGGAGCTGGCGCCCCGGTTCACCGCGCCGACCCGGCTGTGGTTCCGGTTCGTCTCGGCCGACGACGACGCGGTCGATGCGAGCGACGCCGCGTCGCCGGTATGCGGCTTCGTACTGCCCAACCACCTTGACGGCGACCTGCAGCTCTACGCCGCGGACGGCACGCCGCTCGGCGCAGTGCGTTTTGACGCCGACGCGGGCGTGGTCTGGGAGGAGTCGCCCGGCCAGCCCTCCACGATCGGAGCGTCCCCGGCGTCGATCGTGTCGAACCGGCACCTCGCTGGCCTCGCGCAGGGACTTGTCGACTGGGGTGCGGTCGACTCGGCGCCCGACACCCCGGCGCTCGACACCGCGTTGTCCTCGCTGCTGCGGATCATCGACACCTCGCTGTGGAGCGTCGACCCGTTCGGTCACGTCGGCGAGGAGCACCTGGCCCTGCTGGTAGGTCACCCGCTCGCGGTGCTGCGTGGTCTTGTGCGCGTTGAGGTCGCCGAACCGGTGGACCCCGCTCGGGTCGCTGGGTTGCGCGTGCCGGTGCGGATCGGCGCGCTCGCGCACTGGCAGGACGGCCTCCTCGCCTACCTGGTGGGCGACGACGTGCACACGTTGCACGTGCCGGACCCTGCGGTGACGGACTTCGCCCGCCCGATCGGTCCCAGCCGTGGCTTCAACGGCCAGGCCACAACGACGTCGAGCTACTACGACCGGTTCGCCGATGACCTGGATATGGTCGCCGACCCGGGTGCCACACCGGTGGACCACCCGTACGTCGACACCAGCGGCGTGCTGTGGGTGCAGCCCGGTCAGGACGTGCACGTCACGATGCTGGTCGAGCCGCACGGCGTGGTGAGCGCGACGACCGGCTTCCTGCCTCGCAAGCAGATCGGGATGCGGCGGACCTGGGTCGCACCGGGTCTGGCGCGGCTCGCGCCCCTGTTCCGGTTCGGCCCGGTCCTGCTGGACCCGAACCTGATCCGGATGCCGCTGGCTTCCGACATCCGGGGCACGTGGAGCTGGAGCCACCGCAAGGACGCGACCACCTGGGCCGACGAGCCGGTCACCAACAGCCTCGGCGACGCGCGCCTGCCCCCCGACCCGTCCGAGGGCCAGGAGGGCTGGCTCCGCCTCACGCCCGACGAGCCGCTGCCATGAGCATCGCGAGCGCCGTGCGCGCGCCGAGCCGGCGAGCGCCACTCTTCGACGAAGGAGGTGCAGCGTGACCGAGTCCGACCAGCAGGTCAACGATGCGAACGTCGGCGAGTTCGAGGACGGGCCCGAGGCGCTCCTCCACCGCGAACGCGACACGTCCGGCAGCGCGGACAACCGGCGCTGGAGGTACGCCGTGCGCGACCTCGAGGCGATGGACCACGTCGGGCCGGGCGTGTGGGAGCAGATCGGCCCCGCACCGCTGCTGGTCGGCAACCAGCAGATCTTCCAGGGCGTGGGCCCGGACGCCGGCGAGGTCGTCGACATCGCGATCGACCCGCGGTCCGAATCCCGCACGATGTACGCCGCAGCGGGCAACGGTGGCGTGTGGAAGACCACCGACGGCGGCACGTCGTGGCGCCCGATGACCGATCAGCTGCCCGCGACGTCGATCGGCGCCGTCGCACTCGACCCGGTCAACCACGACGTGGTCTACGTCGGCACGGGCAACTTGTTCAACGGGGCGGCCGGCATGCCCAAGTCCGCGGGTCTGTTCAAGTCTGTCGACGGCGGCCGCAGCTGGTCGCGGCTGACCTCGCCCGCTGGCCGTCCGCCGCAGCCGATCACCGCAGCGGTGAACGTCGCCGGCGGGGTGCAGGTGAGCGTCGCCGGGCACGGCTACTCGAGCCTGGACCGGGTGGTCGCCGTCGAACTGCCGGGCGTGATCGGAGCCAGGGGCGAGGGACCGGTGCGCCGGATCGACGCCGGACGGCTTCGGATCGGCGGCGTGACGATGACCGGTGCCTACAACGGAGCCGGCGCGACCCTGTACGACGCGCGCCAGGCGCCGTTCCTGTCGGACCGGGGTGTGATCCGGATGGTCTGCCCCACGGGGGGCACGCTCCTTGTGGCTTCGGAGACGGGGCTGTATTACTCGGCGGACGGCGGCCGCTCGTTCGGCGCGAACCACCCGGCGTACGACGACGGGCGCCCGCTGCGCACGGGCCTGATCTCGGCGCTGGAGATCGACCAGGGCTGGACCCGGACGATGCGGGTCCAGGACGCGACGCCGACCAGCCCGATCCGCGTCACGCTGCCCGGGCACGGGTTCGTCTCTGGCGACCACATCCTGCTTGGGGGCGTGACGACCAACCGCGAGGCGAACGGCACGTGGACTCTCGACGTCGTCGACCCCGACCACGTCACCCTCCGCGGGTCGACCGGTAACGGCGTGGGTGCGGTGACCGGCTTCGCGGTCGGCCCGACCCATCCGGTGAGCCACGCGGTGACCGCGGCGACGAACCCGGCCGCGCCCAACCCTGTGGTCCTGACCTGCGCCGCGCACGGCTTCGTCACGGGCGACGTGGTCGCGGTCAGCGGGATCGGCGGCAACACCGGGGCGAACGGGTCGTGGCAGATCCGGGTCCGGACACCCGACACGTTCGAGCTGGTGGGCTCGCGCGGCTCCGGGGCGTACACCAACGGGGGCGTGGTCGACGGGCCTCGGCACCCCGCGCCGACACCGATCACGGCGGCCGCCAACGCCGGCGCCGGGATCACGGTGACCGCGGCGGGCCACGGGCTCGTCGAGGGCGACCTGGTCAGCGTGCTCGGGCTGCCGGGTGTCGCAGCTCCCGGCAACTCCGCCACGGCGCACGTGGTCGACGCGGACACCGTCCGGCTCGCCGGTGTGCACCTCAACGCAGCGTACGCCGCACCCGGTGCGACCCTGCTGGGCCCTGCCGACGCGTACAACACGGCGTACGTCGCGGCCGCCGGCCGCCTGCTCGGCGGCACGACGGTGAACCCGGACCGAGGGCTGTTCCGGCTCGCGATCACCTCGACCGGTGAGGTCGTCACGTCGGACAACCTGCTGCGGCACGCCGGCGGACCCCCGGTCGTATTCGGTCGGGTCGCGTTCACGCAGTCGTTGCTGCCCCGCGCCCGGACCCTGTTCGTCTCGGTGCAGGACCAGACCCCCACCGGCGGGATCTTCGTCGGCCTGTTCCGCAGCACCGACGCTGGCGCCACGTGGCAGGTGCGCTCCGGATTCGCGAAGCGAGTCAACGTCGACGGTGCGGGGCAGACCCAGTATGACCTCCTCGTCGCGGTCGACCCGCAGGACCCGACCCGGGTGTACGCGGCACAGCAGCAGCTGTGGCGCTCCGTCGACGGCGGGGCCAACTGGCCGACCGTGAACCCGGCGACCCGTGGCGGGGTGGACCAGATCGTGAACTTCGGGCGATCGCCGTCCACCACGCTGCTGCATTGGGACCACCACGAGCTGGTCTTCGCGCCGCCGACCTGGTGGGACTGGGCGGGGGCGGACCCCGTCCGGCCGACTCCCGCCTACCACGGCACCGACGGCGGGGTCGCGCGCAGCGGGGTGGACGCGGCCGGCGCGATGACGTTCACCGACCTCAACGAGGGCGTCGCCACGTCGCTGCTCGTCTCGCTGGACATGGGGCGCGGCGCGGCGAACAACGCAGCGACGTTCGCCGGGATGCAGGACACCGGCACCGGTGGGCACCGTGCGGGCGACGCGGCCCGCACCTGGGTCGAGGGGATCGACGGCGACGGCGGGCCGGTCGCGGTGGACCCCGCGAACCCGAACATCGTGTTCGGCACCGACAACCACCGGCTGATCCGCACCACCAATGGCGGTGCCACCTGGTTCCAGGCGGTCCTTCCGCCCGACCCGGTGCCGGTGACCGCGGTCACCGCCACGAATCCGGTCGGCATCACAACGGCCGGCCACTCGTTCCGCACGGGCGACGTCGTCACGGTCTCCGGGATCCCGGGCGGGGGGGTGGCCAATGGGGCCTCGACGATCACCGTAACCAGCCCAACCAGCTTCACGTTGAACGGCAAGAACGGCACGGGTCTCGCGCTCGGCCAGCTGCCGACGGTGACCGGCACGCGCTACCTCGGCCGGCACGACATCGTCGCGGCGACGCTGAGCGCCCCGATCGAGATCGAAACCGCAGCGCCGCACGGGTGCGCCACGAACGACAAGGTCGTCGTCGAGGCGGTCGAAGGCAACGTCGCGGCCAACAACACCGCTGCGCGGCCCACCTGGCAGGTCACGGTGGTCTCCCCCACGCGGCTGTCGCTGCAGGGGTCGGACGGGAGCCTGTCACCGCCCTACGAGCGCGGCACCGGCCGGATGCGCGGCCCGGGGACCGCTGGCAGTTTGCCGGTCTTCGGCACCGTGAACAGCAACCCGCTGGTGGTGACGGCGCAGGGGCACCAGCTCGCCAGCGGCGACCAGGTGACGATCGTCGGGGTGCCGGGTAACACCGCGGCGAACGTCGCAGGCCAGGCGATCCGCGTGCTGGACGCGAACAGCTTCGAGCTCAGCGGTGTGGCCGGGAACGCCAATCCCGGGGCGATGCCGCGGGTTCGGGGAGGCACGATCGGCCGAGGCACGCCCACGGCGGACCCGAGGTTCGACCATGTCGAGCGGATCGCGCTGGTGCCGAACGGAGCTAACCCCGCCACCACGGTCTTCTTCTCCCAGGACTTCACGCTGTTCCGCAGCATCAACGGCGGGATCACGTTCGTGTCGATGGCGACCTTCACTGACATCATCACGGCGTTGCACGCGCCCGCAGCGAACCGGCTCTGGATCGGCACCTCCAGCCTCTCCGGCACCCGGCGGTTCCGGGTCAGGTTCTCCGCCGACGGCGGCGCGCACTTGGCGGGGACGGCACAGCACTTCGTGAGTGACATCGGCGCGCACACCTTCATCTCCCAGATCGTCGAGGACCCGGCGGTCGCGGGGGGTCAGCGCGTCGCCGTCGTGACGGCCGGCTACAGCGGCACGGCGACGCAGCGGCGCAGCCGCCACGTGTTCCTCACCACGACCGGCGGCACGAACACCGGCGGTGCGGTGCCGTGGCACGAGGTCGGCGGCGTGTTCAACGCTGCGAGTGGCAACCTGCCGGACGTGCCGGTGATGGGCGCTGCCTGGGTCACCCATCCCGCGGCACCGTCCGACCTGCTCGTCGCGACGGACGCCGGTGTGCTGCATCTCGACCTCGCCGCGCCGAACTGGAAGCGCGTCGGACCGAACCTACCGAAGGTGGGCATCCAGGCGATCGCGTCGGACACCTCGGTGAACCCATCGGTGGTCCGGATCGGCACCTACGGGCGCAGCGCCTGGCAGCTGCGGGTCCCGACCGGTCCGAGCCTGTACGTCGAGGCCGACCTGGGTTTCGGGGACCAGCAGGTCGGCACCACCGTGCGGCGTCGGCTGGTGCTGCACAGCGTGGGCGACGCCCCGGTGCACGTGACGAACATCCTTGGGGCGACAGGTGACGTGACGGTCGTTTCGATCCCGCCGGCGATGCCCCCAGCGACCGGCTTCCCAGCGACCCTTGCGCCCGGGGAACACCGGCCGTTCGACGTGGTCTTCACGCCGTCGGCGACCGGCGACCGCGGAGCCTTCCTGCTGGTCACGTCCGACGACCCCGCCCACCCGGCGGTGGAGGTCAAGGTCACCGGGTTCGGCGTGGCCGCGGGTGCGCCACGGCTCGCCGTCCGGGCCTTCCTCGAGTTCGGGGTTGTGCACACCGGCGCGCCGGGCGACCTGCCGCTGGAGATCCGGAACATCGGCAACGCACCGCTGCAGATCACCACGCTCGCGTGGGACGGCCACGGTAGCCCGACGTTCAGCCTTGTCGCGCCGCCTGCCGTGCCGTTCACGGTGCCACCGAGCGGCGCAGTGCCGGTCACGGTCCGGTTCGACCCCACGGCAGCCGGCCCAGCACGCAGGAGCCTGATGGTTGCCGGCGGAACCCAGGGACAGGTCGTCACCCTCGCGGGCACCGGGACCACGACGGCCGCGGGAATGGTCGCCGTGCTGTTTGACCTCCTCGGGGTGAGCAGCGCCTCTGAAGCGCTCGCATGAACGAATCACATAGTCCAACGCACCGTCCGGAGGAATGATGCCTACGCCGCCACACCCGCTTCGAGCGAGGTTCTGGGTCGAGTCAGCCCTGGCCGCCGTTTCCGCCGGCCTCGCCCTGATCACGATCTTCGCCCCGACCTGGATCGAGGAGGTCTTCGGCATCGAGCCCGACGGAGGAAATGGCGAGCTGGAGTGGCTCATCGTCGCCGTCCCCGCTGTGCTCGCGGCCGCCGCAGGCGCCCTCGCTGGGTATGAGTGGCGCCGTGCGATGCCGTTCGTCGCCTCGCGGTAGAGCCCCCACCCCAAATGCCGCTCCGGCGGCTCCACCGGCCTGCCACTGAGCTTGCTCGACGCGGAAATCCGTGCACGGGGGCGGCCAAGGCGGAAGCCCGAAGGCGTGGTGGCCAAAATTGGCATTCTCACGTATGGACCCGGACTGTCACGCTTAGTGTTGGTCGCCTACCTGCCTGTGATCTATGGCGTGATATCCGCGCTGGTAGAGAGCGAACGGTAAGGGATTTGTCGGACACCTGGGGCGCGAGGGATCTCAGCCGCTGACATGAGACGAAGGCCTTGTCTCGATTGTTCTCGAACGCCTAACTAAACAAGTCGATCCAGAGACATAGACGGAGTTGCACGCGATGGACAACTAGGAGCTCGGACGAGCCCGAGGCCGCTCCCTGGACCGTCCGAAGCAGCAATCCGTAGTCAGGCCATCACCCGAGACTGCCAGCATCGAAGCGATCGCGACGCGCTCCCGAGTGCATGCCGACGAGGGCCGCAAGGGGCCGTTTTGAGGGAGTCGTGATGACGCTTGGTGAACCTCCGCGAACCAGGTCCGTGTCTCTTGTGAGACTCGCGGACCAATTGGGCGTATCGCTACCAGCATGGCCGCTAGAGACCTTCATAATCGCCGCCGCGGCGCAGGCCGATCGGCGGAGGCGCGGAATCGGCGACCGAGATGGTGTCACTCGCTCCACGCTCTTCTACGCCGCATGCAGGCAATCGCCAGCCGTGAATGAGGCGGTGACATGGGCGGGGATGATTATGGATGAGTTTGCGTCACGAATGCTGATCAGTCAATCGACTCCATCGCTGGAACCAAGCTTCGGTCCCGCCGAGATCCAGATCGAGCCGGAGCTCACGCTGGCCTTGAGGCGCGAGCTTCCCGAGCACATGACGATCACAGACAGCACACTCGCCCTCGCGCTCATACACTCGGCCGCAATCGATGGCGGCCTATTCGCACAGCGTGTCTCCGAAGCCGGGTTGGACCTGGACCTCGCGGCGGACCTGCTGGCGCGCGTCGAATCCGGACGGTCCATACGACAAAATGGGCCGATAAGGGGGGACAGCGTTAATGACGACGACTTGTCAGACACAGTCCGCGGCGTGCGCGTTGAGTTGTCATCACGTGGCCGGGTCACTGCGGCGACTGTGGTGGAGGCCGTAAGGCAACGACATCCTGAGTATGGTGGGGAGGAGTTTGCAGCCCTCTCTCTCGATATTGAAGCCGGCGCACGTCGGCGAATCGACGATTGGCTTCTTGAGGCTCGCAGTTGCTTTGACATGGATCAAGTGCGGGCGAGTGGACACGAGGTTCTTGATGGGCGCCTCGTTGTCATCGCTCTGGTCGATTGCGATAAAGATGTCGCGCGGCAACTCGAGAGAACATATTTTCTCGCGCGCATCCGCGCGGAAGCGACCGTTCAGCCGCGTCCGCGCCTAGGGGACGATGCGATGTGGTGGGCTGACACTCCGGCCCGGCAAGACATGCTCGGGCGCACAGCCATCGCCGACATGCTGGTCGGAAGGCTAAGGATGATCCAGACCCGACAGCCTACCGAGGGCATGCCTACCGAGGGCATGCCTACCGATGGCACAGAGTCGTTCCTCATCCACCTCGAGGCCCCGTGGGGCGCGGGGAAGAGCTCGCTGTTCGAACTCATCACCGAGCGGTTGAGCTCCAACCCGGCTCCTCCTTCGACCGCCGGAGAGCGGCGCTCTCGAGACATCGCATCCCCCAATTCTGCGAAGCGGAACGCAGTTCGACAGAACCGCCCGTTCCTTGCGGTCCCCGTCAACGCATGGCGTGAGCAGCGCGTCGGTACGCCATGGTGGACCCTGCTGCGCGCGGTTCAGACAGCGACGTTCGCCGCGTCTCCTTGGTGGCGTCGACCGCTCGTGTGGGTCGGGACGATCATTGACCGGATTCGAACTCGGCCGGTTCCGTTCGCTGCAGGGCTCTTCGTCGCCACAGTGGTGGCAGGAGCCATTTTGGCCTTTCCCGAGGAGCTGCTTGGCACCGGCACAGAACCACTGCTCAGGCTGCTATCGCTCTTTGCCATACTTTCGACTGGCGTGGTCGCGGCGTTCCGATTTCTGCTGCCGGGTTCGAAGTGGACAGCAGAACAACTTGTCGAGCACGGTCGCGATCCTATGGAGCAGGTCGCCGGGCTCTTCGAAGGCGCCTTCCGACGGGCACCGGGCGACGTCGTCTTCCTAATCGACGACCTCGACCGGTGTGATGCCGACTACGTCGTTGACCTTCTGGAGGTATTGCAGACGACAGTGCGCACCGCCTCGGATCGTCCGTTCGCCCGTCGTCGTGCAAGGCATCTCCGGCGGTTGCCGTGGCGCCCACTTCGCGAAGTCCACGCCGCTTCGGGCAACGAAAAGGATCCAATCGATCTGTCTGGCGCCAACTCGCCGGAAGCACAAAGCCTTCCGAGGTGGCGGAAACCACGCCCAACCGGGCCTTTTGCAATCGTGGCGGCTGATGGCGCGTGGCTAAGGGGGTGCTACCACCAAAAGTTCAAGGATTCCGTGCTTGATTCGGCGTTTCCCCGTCCGCTCGGCTATCTGTTTCTTGAGAAATTCTTCCAGCTTCGTGTGATCGTCCCCGAAGCTTCCTCTTCGAGTCAAGGGGCGTACTTGCACCACCTGCTTGGGCCGCGCCATCCACCCACGTCAGCGGAATCGGCTCGAGATGAGAAGCTTCTCGAGCAATCAACCAGCGCTGCTAAGAACGCTAAGAACGTGAGTGAAGTCGTCTCCGCCGCGATCCTGGCCCAGGCAATCAGTGACCCCGCAACGAAGGAGCGAGCGCAACTCGCTGCCGCCGCAAGGTTCACAGATGTCAAGATTGAGGAGACAGCGAAACACCGCCTCGAGAGCTTCGCCGGCCTGATCGATTCAAATCCGCGCAATGTAAAACGCCTTGTTAATACGTACAGCGTGTTGCTGGCTCTTCGCACAGCGCAAGGCCTCATCCCGGAAGGCGACCCGCTTGCATTATGGGCGATCTTGGAGATCCGCTGGCCCGAACTTGCTGACCGCTTGCGTGAGAATCCCGAGTTGATTGACCGCTGGTGGCGCAAGAAGCTGTCTGAGGAGGATAAACGGTACTTCCAGCATCCCGACGTCGAGAAGCTTCTGGGGGAAGAGCGATGGCGGGGACTCGATGCACACCGGGTGCGCGAGTGTGCGGGGCTGCGAGGGGAATTCCCGCCGGTAGATCTTCGCGGGATCGAGCCAACTGGCGGTCAGGGATGACGCGAGTCTGTATCCGACGACGAACGTCCCCCGCCGGCATCGGGCTCTCGATTCACGACGAGCTGCGATGAGCATTCCGCGGCCTGAGCTACTGGTCGCAGAGCCCGCGCGTCCGGGGCCAAGCAACCGCACTTTGAAGGTCTTCCCACGGGATGCTGCTCCGGCCCGGCCAGCCCAAACAGCGGAAGGACGGGCGCGTGCGATGCGCCGGTAGCCCAGCCGTCGGGCTCCGCGAAGGGTGATGAGCCTGGGCGTGATGAACGTCCGGACGCCGAGCCATCCGGCGCCCCCTGTGATGTACGGGTCTCGCAGCCAGCACACCAGTCGCGCGCGTGGGAGGCTGACGACGGCCCGTTCGAGCCATGGTCGAAAGGCGGCGCGGCTCTTGACCGGAAGCTGTCTCAGTTCACCCCGGTTCAGGGCTGTCCGTCGGTATCTGCAGGTGGGGACTGACTACGGCCGAGGGCCCACCCAGAGAACAGCCCAGTCGTACACTCGAAGACGCTGCCACAAGGTGATCAGGACCTCCTTCCAGCTAGCGCACAATCGAACACGGACGGCCGAGGCTTAGTCTCAGTTTTAGTCTCATTCCTACCTGTTCAGAGGTGTTCAGGTGAGGTTGCCTACTCAGCGAAACGCCTAGTCGCGGCCGTGTGCGGCC